>JBPCMM010000061.1:0-6000 GCA_051002255.1 Pyrinomonadaceae bacterium | reverse complement strand
GGCTTGCCCCCGCTCAAGATACACAACCAATCAACTTTGAATTAACAACTCAATGGAGTGGATTTCAATCTTGAGGCGGGGGCAAGCCACCCTTCCCAACTTGCAAATTAAGTACGCCCTTTTTCGTCTTCACACAGATCTAAGCGCTCCCCTATTCTGTAATGACGCATGTATCAGAACGGATTAACGCAGATCACAAAGGATTAGAATTTATTCTAATCCGTGTTATCTGCGTTCATCCGCGGCTCGTCTTCAGTCGTTCGGTAGCTTCGAGGCGTTACGGTGCGGCTGGTTTCCGCCCTCGTGGTTGTTCAACTACCTGCCTGATCGCATCAATCACCAGTGCAGGTTCTTGCATCTGAATAAAGTGACCGCTCTTTTCCGCGACGATGCGTTTCCCTCCGGGCACCTTCTCAATCCATTCCTTCTGTTTCTCCGCCGCCATCCGCCTCACCTCTGCGGGCATGGTGTCATTCTGCATCGCCGTCAGTAATGTAACCGAAATACCGGCTGGCACTTTGGCTGTTCGTGCCTGCTCGTAAGTGGCATCAACAGCCGCATACTCGTCGCGTAAACCTTGAGGCGCTTTGGCGAGCTTCGCTTCTTCTTCCTTAAATCCTGGTGGCGGATTGGTTTTCGCCCAGGCATGAAAAGCTTCCTGAGCCGGGTCGACCAATACCAGGCCCACGACCTCAGTTGGGTACATGCTGGCAAAGACACGAACCAACGGGCCTCCCAATGAATGTCCCACTAATACGTAAGGCGGCCTGATTCCTGCTTTTTGCAGAGCTGCGTGGAGCTCAGTTGCGATGTGTTTCGCGTCGCGAGGCTTTGGCCCTGGATCCGACTGCCCCAGGCCTGCCCGGTCATACGAAACAACTTGCGCAAACTTCGCAATTTCGCGCTGCACGGCGGGCCAGGATGCGATACCGGCTCCGAATCCTCCTTCAAGTATTACAGCCGGCGTTGCTTCGCCACTTCGCTGACCACCGATAAGCAGGTTAAGACTGTGGCCGCCTGCGTCGACCTTTTGTAACTTCAACGGACTTTCGACCGCCTCATCTCCTGCGGAAGGTGACCCAAGACGTTTGAGGATCAGCGGGAATGTCTGACCCCCTTGCATCCATTTGCCCTCAATTTGGCCGTTGTCTTTCGCTAGCTGACCTTCGTAAACCCCTCCCAACGATTTCATTTCAAAGCGGAAGGAGGTTGCCGACAGGGTGATCGAATCAATTGGTAGACCGGTGGCTCCCTGATCAGGACTGTCCAACGTCGCGCTCAGGACTCCATCTTTTCTGAAAACGTGTAGGACTAACCTGAGCTTTGCTGCGCCGGCATCCAAGGTACCTTCCCAGTCGCCGTCGATCTTACGTGGGGCCGACTCCGGCTGCTGAATGAAGAAGTGATCTCCTCCGGTCCTGGTCAATGCGTGTGGTCGTTGAGCTCCGGCTTCGGAAGCCGCAACTCTGTTGAGATTGCTAAAGCCGCCGGCATCGAACCCGAACATAAGACCGATGCTCGCAAAGATAATCGCTCGTCTAATCTGGTTGAATCTTCGCATCTTCATTTCTCCTTACTTTAAAACGGATGGATGATAACAAGCCCACATGGATTAGCCGCAAGACGGTGAACGTCGCCTCAGGAATCTTCCCATGAGCCCAATGAATTTGTCGCAGGAGTTAAGCGGTTAAGCGAGGCGGTCCACGGCCTGACGCACGGGGAAAAGAGCACGACGAGTAGAGACTCGACGTGTATCGAGCTTCGACAATTTGTGAATCATCCGCAGCCGGCAACGCCTTCTGATAGATTGGGATTGCGGCATGAACGATCTGACCTTTGCGGAACTGAGGGCGTGAAAAACTGGTGCGTAGCTCGGAGCTGGATAAACCGGTATGGCTCCAACTTACACAATTCCTGAGCGATACGGGACTCGATCGCTGAACGTCAGCGGGAGCCGCGGTGGGGTTGAAAAGCTCTAAGCGCGGATTGTATTCAGTCGCAGGACAAACTGCGTGCAAAGATAGCGCAAGTACTAAGAGACCAAGAATTCTGTTGGGGCCGACTATTCTTCGCATACTGACGTCACGTTAGTCCCAATTGGAGCAGTATGTAAAGGCCGCGGATAAACGCGGAGGATCGGAACTGTTTAGGTTCTGATCGGCCTGATCCGCGTTTGTTCGCGTTCATCCGCGGCTCGTATTCAGTCGTTATGCCCCCCAATCAATCAACTACGCGGACTCTAGTCTCAGCACCGTTGGTGCGGACTTCCGGAACATACATAGCATGTCCGAGCACGGGTAGGGCGTGGAACGCGCCCGGACTCTCTGCTCGCATTTCGTAGCTCACTTGCCACACACCTTCGGGAAGCTTGTCGATGAATAGTGCCACTTTTCGATCACGCAACTCCTGATACACCCAGCGTTGCCGGCCGGTAAAGTCGCTTGCTGATTTGTAGTCCATAAGCGCCGCGTTCTTACCGTTAAGCGCGCCTGACTTCACTTCCCGCACGTAAAGATTCTCGCCGCTGCGAATCTGTACCGCTTCCAGGCCGCCAGGTTTCAGGTCCTCAAACAGCAAGTATTCATAGTTGTTCTTTCCTTCGATGGTCAGAACCACTTCCACGCGCTCACCGCTCTTCACTGTATCGCCGTCGTTTAGCGGAATGCGTTCGGAGACGAAGCCCTTCAGCAGCGTCGGATGATTGACGAGCTTGAAATACTGGCGCCGCACGAAGATCTCGTTACCGGCGGGAGTAAGCGGCTCTTTGAGACTGAAGAACTTCGCCTGGGCCGAAAAGTAGATCGGACCCGTTCCATTCTTCCGGCGAATCGTGATTTCGTTTGCGCCGTCTCGGATCAACTCCCGCGAAATTTCGAATTTACTTGGGGCGCTGAGAGCGTCGTCCGCAGTAATTTGTTTGGTAGCGATCGGATTGCCGTTGACTAACAATTCGTATCCGAGAACAGGTTGCAGCTCACCGCTGGTCCGCAGGTAATCGTTCATCGTGAGCACAACGATTGCCGTATCCCGCGTGTTGCTCCATTGCGCACCGCGTCGGTTTCTTATCAGCCAGTTTGTTACAGGCTCAATGAGTTTGTTTTTCGGATCAATGGCCAGCAAGGCCCGCAAAGCAAACGAAGTGGCCTCGACACCGCCGTCGGACCAACGCCAGTAGATACCATCCTCGCCCCAATGTGCGGTACCCATCACAGAAGGATCCGAAGCCTGACCTCCCTGTTGCACGACTGAAGTGTCCGGCTTCTCGTCGCGTTTCACCCCGTTTTCGAGATTCTCAACCAACGTCTTCGCTTTATCCCCGTAGCCAAAGTTGTGTGCAGCCAATGCGAGTAGCGCCCGGGTGTAAGCATTGAGCTTGTCGCGATTGGTCCAGAGATTCTCGAAGGCGGAGGTTTGAAACTCGGAGACTTCAGTCACGCCCTGGCGATCGGGCTTCTGCGACGAATTTTGATAGACCGCGAGGGCGTGCAACATCCAGGCCTGCGCGTCGTAGTTGACTTCCTCTTCAACTATCTCGTTGTCGAGATACTCGGCAGCTCGCTCAGCAACGTCTGGCTTGACATTAATTCCGGCCTGACGCGCGAGCGTCATGCCCCAGAGCACGTAGGCCGTCATGAAGTGGTCGCTTTCGCCTTCTTTCCACCAGCCCCAGCCGCCATCGGAATGTTGGAAGTTATAGAGACGCTCCAGGCTCTGCCGGGTAATCGCCTCAAGTTCTTTCAGATCTTGTTTACCTTGAGGGTGAGTAGCATTCGCCGTCGACCGCTCTATGCCTCCAAAGATCCTGTGCATCGCTATTTCGGGTTTGAGACCCAGATCGCGCAGAGTCTTTGCCGTAATCGCCGCGGGCAGGAATCGGCTCATAGTTTGCTCAGTGCATCCGTACGGGTAATCGATAAGGTAGGGAAGCGCGTCCAGCATCGTTGTCGCCATGCTGGGCGCCACCTGAACTACCAGCTCGGTTGTCTCAGCCCGCCGTTCCCTGGGAATGTCGAGCGTGATCGCGACACTATCGCCGCGCATCTTTCCGGAGCGCGAGATAAACTTCTCGATCCCGTGTTCGTAGACCGTAAACGTCTTCTCCATCGCGTCGGCGTGCTCGGCACCGCGGGCTTCAACCCTTAACTTTGCTATACCGGCCTTATCAACCGCGACGAGCCAGTCAACTCTCGCCTCACCGTTCCCTTTAACTTCGACTGGCGCTTGCTCGCCTTTCACTGGCTTACCATCGACGACGAGACCAGAGACAGTCACGCCCTCTGCTATTAAAGAAGGGGCGACGCGCATAGGCTGATCGGTGTTGTTATTGATAACCGCGGAAATGGTCACCTGGTCGCCCCCTACAAAAAAGCGCGGTGCCTGAAGCCGGACGATCAGTGGCTGCTTCGTTCGCGTAGATGCGTTACCGATACCGAACTGATTTCCCGCAGTGGCAACGCGAGCTGTGGCCTGCCAGGTCGTCAAAGAGTCGGGGTATTTCACTTTCACGAATGCCGTTCCATCGCCGTCAGTCTTCACGTCAGGTTGCCAGAGAATGGTTGACCGAAAATCGCTGCGGACCTGGACTGCGGGTTCCTGGCCGGCGCCTGAACCCGGACGTAATGCGCTTAGCTCGGACTTCTGGAAAAGTCTTGAATCGGACCTGCGACCGAAAGTCGCCGAGTCGGCTGACACCCTGTTAGCCATGCCATCGATTGTTACAGTCTCCGTCATTGTTAGCTCTGCCGCTGGGGCCGCGGCGCCGCCTCGGCCGGAGTTAAGATCCTTTCCGCCTGCTCTGGACTCATCCTCCTCGTTTCGGCCGACTTGTCTGTAATCGATTAATCTCGATTTCGCGACCTCGACCAAACGCGTATAAGATTTGTGGTTAAACGTGCTCTGAGTTTGAACAATGTGCCCACGTTTGCTGCCGAAATAAAACTGCCTCGGATCTCCAGCGTAGTCCTGCTGTATGTATGTGACTGACTCATCTATCAAGCCCAGAGCAATCTCGGCCGAAACAGGTTTGCCGTTAGCATCTTTCGCGGTGATCGAGAGGGTTCCTTCTTCGCGCGGTTGATACTGCTCGCGATCGGACTTCACATCGACCGACAAGAAGTGTTGCACCGGCGGGACCACCACTTGCTTGGTGTCCATAAACCATTGCGCCTCGTTTACCATCCCGGCACTAAGATAGATGTTGGGGACATGCTTCTCGGTGATTGGCAACTCAATCAGCTTCGCGGTTCCGGTAACGTGGACCAGTTGATAGCTCAAAAGGTCCTCGGCTTCAACGCTAAATAGAACGTAGCGGTCACTGCCTGGAACGAACAGCATCACCGGCGCCGTCTGTCCGGCGCGGACCGTGTCTTTATCGACTATGATCTCGAGACCACCGGTACGATACCCAAGTTCGGTTGAAGCGTTTGTAGCCACGAAAACGTACGTTTCTGCCTTGATGGGCGGCAGAAGCCGATCCCGCTTGGCTGTCGCCTGTGTGCCCGGCGTGTTTTGACTGCTATGCCAGGCAACGCGATAGTAACCATCCTTTTCCGGAGTGAAACTCAGGTGCGCCATGCCCTCGCTGTCGGTCTTCACCGTCTGCGTGAGCACATCGTCATGCTGGTAGCCCTGAAACTTGAGACGCCACGGCTTATGTCCTTTTTTTACCGGCGCCGGAAACCCCTCCCGATGTTGGCGAAGTAAGCGAAGCTCTTCGCCTTTCACCTCCCGACCGTTGGGATCAAGCCAAACTTCCCACCAGTAATCTCGCGTGACACTGACGGTGCCCTCGGTCGTTACCGGCTGCTCATTCGCATCAATTGCTTTGATGTCCACTGTGACTTTGTCTTTGGGGCGATAGATATTCCGTTGGGGACGAGGGTAAACGTAATAACGCTGGCGAGTCACACGCACGGTGTCGGAAGCGAGAATCTCTCGTCGCGATGAGTCGGTAACCCGCGCTTCAACTCTATACTCAAAATCCTGGTTGTAGTTCTCGCG
>JBPCMM010000060.1:0-8380 GCA_051002255.1 Pyrinomonadaceae bacterium | reverse complement strand
GGGCGCTGAATGCTGAGGGCACGTTTGTGGCAATTAACAATCGAGTTAGCCAGAGTGTGCCCCACCTGCATGCCCACATTGTTCCGCGTCGAAGAAAAGATGGTCTGAAAGGGTTTTTCTGGCCGCGTAATAAATACGAGAGTGAAGAGGAAAAGCTGAATGTCCAGAAAGCCATCCGGCTAGTCATAACGACGCTGACCTAAACGATCCGCAGATTACGCAGATTACCCAAAAGGAGATCCTCACATGAAAAACCTCACGGAGAATGATCCCCGCACTTGCGCCATCATCGGCGCTGCTATGGAAGTTCACCGACTCTTAGGCTGCGGCTTTTTGGAGCCGGTATACCAAGAGGCGATGGCGATCGAATTTACCCGGCGGGAGACACCCTTTCAAAGAAAGATCAAATTCCCGGTGTTCTACAAGGAGGTCCGATTGGAGAGTGTCTATCGTCCGGATTTCATTTGCTTCGACGGTATCGTGGTAGAGCTGAAGGCGCTGGCTAGAGTGGGTGGGGTTGAAGAGGCGCAGGTAGTTAACTATCTGAAGACATGTGGGCGTGAAACTGAACTTCGGTACACGCCCACTTGAGTATCGGCGCTTTGCCTTTTCTAAGTCATAATCTGCGTAATCTGCGGATTCTAATGCGTGAGAAAAATAAAACACACAAAAAATTGACGTGAGACATGGGCCTAACGTATAAAGCGCGTGTCACGAAGGTTACGGTCTTCGAGACCGACAAAGGGATCGGCAACCGGTGCGGTGACGCACTGGAAGAGAGGAAAGGCAGGCGGCTGCTAATCCTATGACGCCCTGAGTCGGAGCCGAAAGGCTCGGCTGGAGAAAGTCGCGAGGCTTTCTCGAGCCACTCGAATAAAAACGAGTGGCACCCTTCGGAAGTGGACCCGCTGAGGGGGGCGAAGTAGCTCGACGCAAGTTGAGCTTCGTTGCCGGGGTCGTAACCCGGCGGTGGAGGAAAAGCCACCCACCAAAAACCTAGCGGCACCGCATTCGCAAGAATGCGAGATCTGTGAAAGCAGATCGTGTGCTGACCGGAGATTAAACTGACCGCCAGTTGATCATCGGGATACAAAAATCGGTAGCTTCTGCGTGTACATGCAAAGCTACCATCCTATAGAAAGCTTCGGCGATTTATAGGGAAACGGATTGCGCTATTGCCAGCTTGCTGGTGGTAGCGCATTTCGTTTTTATAAAGCACCATACTCGCCAAACTGCTAATCCGGCTCCGTTTTCTTGCGCTCTTACCTGACCATCAAAGGTAGTATATGAAAGGCAAGAACGATCTGCGGCCAACAATTTTTGGTTTTAGGCTCAACATGTCTTAGCAATTGTTTTTGTGGCGAGATGTCGCTCACGCAACTTTCTCTTATCGCACTACCTCGCATTGAATCAAAACTAGAACGCCAAGGAGAAAAAATCAATGACCGAAGCACGAATGCAAGAAACCCCGGTATATGCACCTGGGACGTTTTGTTGGGTTGAGCTGGGAACCACCGATGGTGAAGCCGCCAAGAAGTCTTATACGGAGTTATTTGGGTGGAGTTTTACCGATAGCCCGATGGGTCCCGGCATGGTTTACACGATGTTCAAGCTCGACGGCAAAGACGTCGGGGCTCTTTACAAGATGCCTGAGGAGATGACGTCGCAGGGGATCCCGCCAAATTGGCTGTCCTACGTATCTGTAAAGAGTGCGGACGAATCTACGGACAAGGCTAAGTCGCTTGGCGCCACGCTCATGAAAGAGCGCTTTGACGTGATGGATGTAGGACGCATGTCGGTAATCCAGGATCCGACTGGGGCCGTGTTCGCGATCTGGCAAGCTGGAACGCATCAGGGAGCGGGAATCTACAACGTTCCGAATTCATTTTGCTGGAATGAATTGGGGACTAAAGACACCGTCAAGGCCGGGCAGTTTTACACAGGTCTTTTTGGTTGGGGAAAAAACGTTCAGCAGATGGGGCCGATGACTTACACATCATTTATGAATGGAGATCGTCCTGCGGGAGGCATGTATGAGCCTCCACCGGAGATGGGCGACGTACCACCACATTGGTTGGTCTACTTTGCCGTCGACGACACCGATGCGATGGTCAAAAAGGCTGGCGACCTGGGCGCCACCACGATCGCGCCGGCGATGGACATACCTGGCACGGGACGTTTTGCGATCATTCAGGATCCCCAGGGTGCGGTTTTCGGGATCATCAAGCTCGCAAATCCACCGGCCTAACGAGTGCCAGCGATTTCATGAATCCGCGAGGACCATGGTTTTTGGTCTGAGGAATAACAATACGCGTTCGCAGGGTAGCGGTTGAGTGGCCGGTGTGCTTGCTCAACCGCGCTTCTGCGGCCAATATGGTTTGCTCTTCAGCCATAAGCATCCGGCTCTTTCGGATTAACTACGTGATGAAATCGCGCCTTGTCTGGCTTCTGCTCTGCTGCATCTGGGGCTCGACCTGGCTCTTTATCAAACTTGGCCTCGAAGATTTGCCACCACTCACCTTCGCGGGCATCCGGTTTGTCATTGCCGTTACGATTCTTTTTTCATTAATAGCCATTCGCCGTCTCTCGCTGCCGCGCACTGGCCGCGATTGGATGCTTCTGGCAATGACAGGACTGTTGGCTTTTAGTCTTAACTACGGTCTGCTCTTCTGGGGTGAGCAATATATTTCCTCGGGCCTGGCCGCGCTCCTGCAGGCAACCATACCGGCCTTTGGGCTCGTGATTGCACACTTCTATCTTCCCGGCGAGAGAATGACACCGGCGCGGATCCTGGGAGTCATCCTGGGTGTGCTCGGTGTAGCTGTCGTTTTTTCCAGTCAGTTGGAAATTGCTGGTCCCAAAGCATTGGCGGGTTGTGCGGCTCTTGTGCTCAGCTCGGTTTGCGCTGCTTACTCCAACGTGCTGGTGAAGGCTTATGGAAAACAGCTGGACCCGGCGATTCTTGCAGGTGGGCAGATGTTCTTCGGGATGATTCCGCTGCTCTTAATCGGAATTCCGCTGGAAGGAAATCCTCTCGGCTTTCGCTGGACGCCGATGGCCGTCGTCGCCCTGTTTTACCTGGCCATTGTGGGTTCTGTGGTGGCGTTCTTGTTGTACTATTGGCTGGTTCACAACATGGATGTGACGAAGACGATGTTGATAGCGCTGGTGACTCCGGTGGTCGCAGTGACGCTGGGCATGCTCGTGCTCAATGAGGAACTGCACTGGCGCACTCTTGTTGGTGGCGCGATGATTATGTCTGGAATCGGTCTAGTCGTGGTCCGAAGAGTAAAGAGATCAAAAGTCTGATGAACCGTGCGGATGATCGCTCGCCACAGCAATGGTCTTAAGTAACAAGTTTCTTATCGTTCCTGCCTCACAGGCGAATAAAACTCATGAAGCTGCGCGCGAAGATATGCTTCCACAGCACGCGCCACGAAAGGAGCTTCTTTTGAAGGGTAGTATGCCGGGAGATTGCGCAGTTTAGCGATCTGATCATGCATCAGCCAAAAGCCTCCAATCTCTGAGCCGAACCGATTGTGAGTTGCCAATTCCAGCGCCGTCCTATTAACGGGACGAAGATATTTTGCGGATTGCGGATCGAGTTCTATCGTGCAGTCACTCAGTGCGAAGCCGAGAAAAGCCACGTCTGACTCAATTCTGGTTAGATCGAGGGTTTTAGGATCAGGGTCAGACATTGCTTCCCGCTCCCGCGCGTTTGTCTTTTCGCTCAAGCTTGAGTTTGAGCTGGGTGACCAAACTTGCGAATCAAGCCTCGCACCACGCCCTGGATTTGGATCCTTTCCTGAGTTTTAATGAAGATTGGCTTGAACTGCGGGTTGGCGGGCTCCAGTCGAATAAACTCAGGCTCGCGATAAAACTTTTTCACCGTTGCATAAGTTCCGTCGATCAAAGCCACGACCATTTGCCCATTCTCCGCAGTTCCTTGCGAGGCGACAATAATGATGTCGCCATCCTGAATATTCTCCTCAATCATGGAATCGCCACGGACACGAAGTGCAAAGGTGCGACCGTGTCCGATCATATCGCGGGGAACTGAGACAGTGTCGTCGGTAAGAATCGCTTCAATCGGCTGGCCCGCGGCGACTGCGCCGAGTAGAGGAATCTCATAACCGTCGCTTGAAGTTTCTTGTGGAACTACTTCGATTCCGCGGCTGACATTGGGGATCCGCTTAATGAGTCCTTCCCGCTCCAGAGCCGAAAGAATGCTATGGACACTTGCCGAAGAGCTCATCTTGAACTCCTTCCCAATCTCGGCAATGGTGGGTGGCTGTCTTTTTACTTCTATAAAGCGGTTAAGAAAGTCATAGACCTGCCGTTGGCGCGCCGTTACTGGCATTTTAATTTCCTCTCTTGTATCGATTCGAGAGTCTGTGTTAAATTTTCGCTGTCAGTCAAAAATCAAACGAATATTACCGAAGAGGATAACTGGCGTCAAGCGGAATTAAGGGTCAGAGACTTTGTAAACGCGTTTGAGGTTATAAATCATGAGAGCTGCAATTTCCAAAGCTGAAATTGAATCCGAGGTCGCCAGTCGCTTTGCTACCGCTTTCAAGCTCCAGGAGAAACCGCCTGTCGCCGTTGTCTCCACGGGGATCCCGGAAGTCGACTCTCTTACGGGAGGACTTCCTCGTGGTGCGATTACAGAGATTTTTGGATCCGCATCTTCCGGTCGCACCAGCTTCATGATTTCAGCGCTGGCCTACGCCACGACCCATGAAGAAGTGTGTGGGTTAATAGATACAAACGACACCTTCGATCCCATCTCGGCCGCGCAAGCCGGGTTGAATTTAGAGCGACTGCTCTGGATACGCTGTGCCGCAAATGTCGAGCATGCTTTCAAAGCTACCGACCTGCTTTTGCAGGGCGGAGGGTTTGGAATTGTGGTCCTGGATATCGGAGATGTGGTGAGAACAGATGCACGGCGAATCATCTCGTCCTGGTGGTATCGCTTCCGCCGCGTGGTAGAAAACACACCCACGGCTTTGTTAGTAATTGCGGAAGACTCATGTGTTCGCTCTTGTGCGTCGCTGGCTTTGAAGTTGAACCGGGAAGTTGACGTATGGTCTTCCGTTAGCCAGACATCAGATCCAGATATTTTCAACCGGCTGTCCCTGGTAACGCCTCACCCAATAACAAATAATCCCACCCATTCGAATCTCATCAACAGTGTCAAGGTCCAGATTTCGCGTCAGAAGCCAGTTCATTTAGGCATGGGAGAGGCACACTTTCGCGCCCAGGCTTTGTGATCGCGCAGCCCACCTTGACAGTCTTCGATAATTTTCGCTAATCTTCGCTCACGCTAATTCTGTCCCCAAGTTCTCCTACTGAAAGGCGTCCACATGTTTGCGTGTATTTTTGGGAAAGGAATTACCCACGGAGTGTCGTTGGCGGAGTTTGCCACCGCTTTCTCACCTCTGGTGGAAGAGACGGCGGTCGATACAGTGGTTATTGACGCCGAAGGTTGTGAACTGCTTTTTGGTTCGGCTTACGAGATGGCGAATCAAATCGCCAAATGCGCAGCGCGCCCCAAAGAATCTGCCGGGCTGGGATGCAGGGTCAATGTGGCTTTAGCCGGGAATCCGGATGCCGCCATACACGCGGCCAGGTTCTTTCAGGGCATTACCTTTATTTCTTCCGGCGAAGAACTTACTTGCCTGGGCGAGCTGCCTATCTCGGAATTACGTCCAATGTCCAACGTCCAACGTCCAACGTCTGATGACCAAACCTCAATTTCAAATAGACAGACATTGGACCTTGGACATTGGACGTTGGTCGAAAAGAAGCGACACGAAGAAACACAAAAAATCCTGGAAACGCTAACGCAGTGGGGTGTTCGCACGTTTCGCGATTTTTCCAGCTTGCCAGTCGCCGGAATTTCAGAGCGGTTGGGCCAGGAAGGAATAAGGCTACAACAACTTGCCAGCGGGAAAACTGAACGTCACCTGAAACTCAAACAACCCGCAGCTGTTTTCGAAAACTCGATCGAGTTGGAGCATGCGCTCGCGGAGCTGGAACCACTCTCGTTCATCTTTGCGCGCCTGCTCAATCAACTTTGCGCCAGTCTGAATGCTTATGCGCTTGCAACTAATGAGTTACGCGTGTTGATGAAATTGGAAGATGAAACCTCTCACAAACGCCGGCTCAATCTTCCCTCCCCAATGCGCGACCCCAAAGTGTTTTTGAAGCTCTTGCTGCTCGAGACGGAAATGCACCCTCCGCAAGCAGCGGTCGTCGGGGTGACGATTGCCTGCGAGCCGGTCAAGCCGCGTGTGCTTCAGAACGGCCTCTTTATTCCTTTGGCGCCGCAACCTGAGAAACTGGAACTTACTCTCGCCAGACTAGCGAAGCTGGTTGGTCCTGAAAATACCGGCTCGCCTGAGTTGGTTGATACGAACCGGCCAGGAGCTTTTCGAGTGAAGCGGTTTGAGGTGAAAGAAAAACACAGAAGACTGAAAAATTCGAAATTCGAAATTCGAAATTCGAAATGTCTTCTGGCTTTCCGAGTTTTCCGACCACCTTTGCGAGCTCTTGTAGAAGCCAACCGGGGCTATCCCACACAGATCAACGCGTGGGGATCGAATCGAAGTGTGCATGGGAAAGTTGTGCGGCTGGGTGGTCCATGGCGGACGACAGGTGATTGGTGGCGCGAAGACCGTTGGGCGCGAGATGAATGGGATGTCATCGTGGAAAAGCGTGCAGAGTTTTCCCCAGGCAAATCCCCCGCTTCGCCCCTGCAAGTCATTTATCGGATTTATCGCGAATTGCGAACTGGGTTGTGGTTTGTCGAAGGGATGTATGACTAAGCACTGTACTTCGCTCTGCCGGCGCACTCCAAATAAGCAAATGAATTACATCGAGTTACACGCCAAATCAGCATTCAGCTTCTTGGAGGGGGCTTCGGTACCGGAAGAATTGATAGCTGCCTCTGCCGAACTGCAAATGCCGGCGATGGCGCTGTTGGATCGAGACGGTGTGTACGGGGCGCCGCGTTTTCACATGGCGGCCAAGAAGAATGGGATCAAGGCCCATATCGGAGCCGAAATAACTGTCCAAAGTCCAAAGTCCAAAGTCCAAGGTCTAAGCCAGGAGAATGCCGAACATTCCGACATCCCACGTCAAAAGAAGGACGTTGGACGTTGGACGTTGGACGTTGGACCAAAAAGCTCCCCCGCGTATCACCCCGTCGTAAGGATACCTGTCCTGGTTCGCAACTGCACTGGCTATCAGAATCTCTGTCGACTAATCACTTTGATGAAACTACGTGTGCCGAAGCACGCAAAACCCGGTGAGTGTGCGGTCACCACCGATGAGCTGGCGGCACATGCCCAAGGGTTGATTTGTTTGACTGGCGGAGAGCGGGGGCCTTTAGGATATAGGAATGGGGAGACGGGGAGATGGGGAGATGGGGAGAAAACAATTAGAGCTGGCGAATGGTTGTTGGACGTTTTCGGGAAGGGGAATGTTTATGCCGAGTTGCAGCGCCATTTTAATCGTCCGGAAGAGGCGCGCAATCAGGCAGTGGTCCATCTGGCGAAGCGGTTGAAGTTGCCGCTGCTCGCCACCAACGGTGTTTACCATGCGACTCCTGCGCAACGCGAAGTTGCTGATGTCTTTACCTGCCTGAGAAATCATGTGCGTCTGGAAAACGCTGGGCAGTTGCTGGCAAACAATTCCGAGCGGTATCTGAAGCCAGCGCAGACGATGATGAACCTCTTCGCTGATTTGCCGGAGGCAATAGCCAACACTCTCGAGCTCTCTTCACGGCTGAAATTTTCCCTCGCGGATCTCGGTTATGAGTTTCCCAAATATCCCGTGCCCCCCGGCGAGACAATGATGTCGTTTCTGCGTAAGCACACTGACGAAGGCGCGCGACTGCGTTACACCGGCCAGAACGGCGCACCGACATATAAGCACGCCCGGCAGCAAATCGATCGCGAGTTGGTCCTAATAGAAAAACTCAAACTCGAAGGTTACTTCCTGATCGTCTGGGACATTGTTCGGTTTTGCCGGCAGCAGGGAATTCTGATTCAGGGGCGCGGCTCGGCTGCAAACAGTGCTGTTTGTTACTCACTGGGAATTACGGCCGTTGATCCCGTGGGCATGGATTTGTTATTCGAGCGGTTTCTTTCTGAAGAGCGTGGCGAATGGCCCGACATCGATCTTGACCTGCCGAGTGGCGACCAGCGTGAGCGTGCAATTCAATATGTTTATGAGCGCTACGGAAAACTGGGTGCGGCGATGACCGCAAATGTCATCACCTACCGCGGGCGCTCAGCTGCGCGCGAAGTGGGCAAGGTGCTCGGTTTTGACGACGCTATACTGGACCGTCTTTCCAGCCTGGTGCAGACCTGGGAAT
>JBPCMM010000059.1:0-12965 GCA_051002255.1 Pyrinomonadaceae bacterium | reverse complement strand
GCATCTCTAATATATGGATTCAACCGCTTGATGGAAGTCCATCTAAACAGGCAACCGATTTCAAATCGGATCAAATCTTCTGGTTTGATTGGTCGCGAGATGGCCGTCAACTCGGCGTCTCGCGCGGGGCTGTTACCAGCGATGTTGTCTTGATTAAGGGCCTCCGCTGAGAGGTTTCTTAACCGCGCGGAAACCCTCAAGCAGGCATCGAGCGACTACTGATCCTTTATCTCGCGCAGCAGTTCGTCACGAAAGTAGCCGAATGGAATCGTGAATCATGAATGCTGTGTAATGAACACCGTCGGTTAACAATCCATCCAAGGCAATCGCCACAAGAAGTCGCAGACCAAGTCCTTTCGAATAGATTTGCAGTCCTGAACATGTCGAAGTAGCCCAAAGTCGACGCCATCGCCAGCATTGGTTTACCTTGCTTTGGCTGTACCCTGAGGTGAGCAGGAGAGTAGATGATGACTCCTGAACGTTGGGAGCAAGTCGGTCAGATCTATCAAGCCGCATTGGAGCTGCAACCCGGGGAGCGTACGTCCTTCCTGAGAGAGGCCTGCGGTGAGGACCAATCATTGTGCCGGGAGGTGGAGTCGTTGCTCGCGGCTGAAGAGGAGGCCGGACATTTCCCGGCTGCCGGAGCGATTGATGACGCGGCCAAAGTGCTAGCAGAGGAGAAGTCAGTTTCGCCGGTGGGGAAAAGGCTCGGCCATTACCAGGTTCGCTCACTCCTGGGGGCGGGAGGGATGGGCGAAGTCTACCTGGCGCAAGACACCAAACTCGACCGCGCCGTCGCGCTGAAATTCCTGCCCGCCGAATTCGCCACCGACAAAAATCGGATGCTCCGATTCGAGCAAGAAGCCAAGTCCGCGGCCGCGCTCAATCATGCACACATCGCACACATCTATGAGATCGGGGAGGCGGAAGGTAAGCCCTTCATCTCGATGGAGTACATCGAGGGCGAGACGCTGCGCAACAAGATTCACCGGGAAAAAACTCCGCTGCCTAAGCTCCTGAAGTACCTTGCCCAAGTGGCCGGGGGGCTGGCGAAGGCGCACGAGCGTGGCATTGTGCACCGCGACCTCAAGCCGGTCAACATCATGATCACGCGCGACGGCGAGGCGAAGATTCTCGACTTCGGACTGGCAAAATTAATTGAGCCCCCGCAGCAGACGGGTAGTGTTGACGGAGTTTCGAATGAGGCCGTCACAGCCAGGATATCGCAACACACCACACCCGGAATTGTGATGGGCACGGTGGGTTACATGTCGCCAGAGCAGGCGCAGGGGCAGGTGCGTGAGATAGACCACCGCTCCGACATCTTCTCCTTCGGTTGCATCCTCTACGAAGCCGCGACTGGGCTGAGAGCCTTCGAGGGGAAGGATGTGCTGGACTCGCTGCACAAGATCGTGTACGCGCCGACGCCGCAGATTAAAGACACCAATTCCGCAGCCCAGACGAGTTACAACGGATCGTCCGCAGGTGTCTTGCGAAAGAGCCCGAGAAGCGATACCAGTCAATCAAAGATGTAGGCATTGAGTTGGAAGAACTCCGGCAGCACCTGGAGAGTCCTCAAAAATCAGGCCAGGCCGTCGAAGGGGCGCCCGACGGTCGAACGGTAAGCGGCGACATGGATGCAATAACAAAGGGCGCTCACCCACTAACAATAGAGACGGCTAAAATCCGGGCCGGGCGTTCGACCTCGAGTGCCGAAGAAGTCGTTCGCTTAATCCTCCGGAAGTTTGCGCCACTGTTTGCCTTGCTGCTGATAGCGGCGATTGCGGCCAGTTGGTATTACGTCCGATCTAGAAACTCGAAGGTAGCCATTTCCTCTATCGCCGTCTTGCCTTTCACGAATGTTAATAAAGATGCAGACATGGAATATCTGTCGGATGGCATCTCGGAGAGCCTCATCAACAGTCTCTCGCAACTGCCTGACGTTAAAGTAATCGCCCGTAGTACCGCCTTTACGTACAAGGGCAAAGAGATTGACTTGAAGGAAGTGGCGAAAGCATTAGGCGTCGAAGCAATCTTAACCGGAAGGGTCACACAACGCGGCGAGAACCTATTGATTAGCGGCGAACTTGTAAATGCGAGCGATAAGACGCAGATGTGGGGCGAGCAGTACGACCGCAAGATGTCAGACTTGCTCGCGATCCAGCGCGAGATTGCGCGCGAGATTGTCGAGAACCTGAAGTCCAAAGTTTCCGGCGCGGAGAAAGGGCTTGCCAAACACTCCACCGAGAGCAACGAGGCTTATCAGCTCTATTTGAAAGGCCGCTTCTACTGGAACAAGCGGACCCCGGAAGCGCTCAAGACGTCAATCGAGTATTTTCATCAGGCGATTGAAAAAGATCCCGGCTTCGCGTTGGCATATGCCGGCTTGGCTGATTCGTATGTTGTTCCAGCCAACAGGCTGCCTCCGGTAGAAGCAATGCCTAAAGCTAAGGCTGCCGCAATGCGAGCACTGGAACTGGACGAAACACTTGCCGAAGCGCATGCGTCACTAGCCCGCGTCTTGGCATCATACGATTGGGACTGGACCGGTGCCGAGAAGGAATTCAAACGTGCCATCGAGCTGAATCCGCGCTACGCAACAGCTCACCAATGGTATGGCGGATATCTTGAGGCAATGGGCCGCCATAATGAAGCGATTGCAGAGAGAAAACGGGCCCAAGAACTGGATCCACTCTCCCTTATCATCAACTTTGAATTGGGATTGGCGTATTACTATGCCCGCGACTACGACCAGGCTATCGAACAATTCCAAAAGACTCTGGACTTGGACCAGAACTTCCCTCCGGCGAACTCGTTCCTTCCTGCCGCCTATGAACAAAAGGGGATGTATAGGGAAGCCATCGCTGGATTCAAAAGCGCAATTCCCTTGAGGGGAGGCAGTGAAGTTTCATTTTTAAGTTCCGGTCTCGGCCATGTTTATGCGGTATCAGGTAACAAAAGCGAGGCTCGAGCGGTGCTCGACGAACTCAAACAGGTTTCAGGAGAAGAGTATGTGCCCGCGACCAGCATCGCCCTAGTCTATGCAGGTTTGGGCGAGAGGGATCAGGCATTTGCCTGGCTCGATAAGGGGTACGAACAGCGCGCATTCCAAATGCAATGGCTCAAGATAGAACCAAAGTGGGACAGCCTACGCTCAGACCCACGCTTCCAGGACTTGCTGCGCCGCGTAGGACTCCCCCCGTAATTTGCCTTGCACTTTTGTTTATCGGCAAAGGTGGCATGGGAGATATCGTCGGCGCGACGCTTCCTAAGAAAGTTGTAAGAGGAATCCACGAACTCTTCCGAAAACATTCCCCTGCTGAAAAACTAACAACGATCCACGAACTCACACGAGCGAACACGAAGAGAGGTTCTAGTTCGAGTCATTCGTGTGCTTTCGAGGATCGTCTTATCCTTGCTTATACTGGCCCGCCCTTTTTTCAGCAGCCTGCTAGAAGCATTTCGCCGCTACACGGCTGGAGCAGTGCGTTAAAACCGACGAGCACTAACAACTGACTAATGTCCACGCCCTTGCTTCTCGGGCAACTCTTCCCATTCCGTATGAAAAGCTCCGGCTTCGGGCTTGTCAGCTCGCCTGTACGTGTGAGAACCAAAGAAATCACGCTGGGCCTGCGTCAGATTCAGGGGTAGATTTGCAGTCCTGTACATGTCGAAGTAGCCCAGAGTCGACGCCATTGCCAGCATTGGTATGCCTAGCTGCATTCCCGTGCTCAACACAATCCGCCACTCTGGCTGGGCTTCCTCAATACGATTATTGAGTTCTTCATCCAGGAGTAGGTTCTGAAGATGCGAATCGCGCAGATAGGCTTCTTTGATCTTTCGCAAGAACTTAGCGCGGATAATGCAGCCTCCTTGCCAGATGCGCGCGACCTCGCTGAGATTGATGTTCCAGTTGAACGCTTCTGAACCCGCCTTGATCAAGTTCATGCCTTGGGCGTAAGAACAAATCTTCGATGCATACAGCGCATCTCGCACCCCGTCTTTGAACGCTATGGTTAGTTCACCGAATTTGCCCGTCGTGCGCCCGCTAATCCTCTTGCTTGCTTCAACCCGTTCGCTCTTGCGAGCGGAAATGTTCCGAGCCGCGATGGCGGCATCAATTGTTGGAATGGGCACACCGAGATCAAGCGCCAGTTGACTGGTCCACTTTCCAGTGCCTTTCTGTTCAGCCTGATCCAGAACCAGGTCAACCAGCGGTTTCTCCGTCTCGGGATCCTTAACCCGCAGGATCTTTGCCGTGATCTCGATCAAGTAGGATTCAAGGTCGCTGCTATTCCACTCCTCGAAAATATCCGCAATCTCAGGAGCCGAAAGGCCGAAACCATTACGCAGCACGTCGTAAGCTTCGGCGATGAGTTGCATATCGCCATACTCAATGCCGTTATGCACCATCTTCACGAAATGGCCGGAGCCATCTGGACCGATGTAGGTTACGCACGGGCCGTCTGCGACTTTGGCGGCAATCGCTTCCCAGATGGGTCGAATTTGTTCGTACGCATTCCTGTCACCTCCGGGCATCAGGCTGGGGCCAAGCAGCGCACCTTTCTCCCCGCCTGAAGTGCCAGAGCCAATCATGAATAATCCGTCGGCTTTCAATTGCTGCCCACGGCGTTCAGTATCTTTGAAATGGGAATTACCGCCGTCGATAATAATATCGCCCGGTTCGAGAAACGGCTTGATCAGGTTGATGGTCCAGTCGACAGGATCGCCGGCCTTCACCAGCAGAATTATCTTGCGCGGGCGTTCGAGCGATCGAACAAACTCCTCGGGCGAACTCGAATCAACAATCTGCTTACCCGTGGTTTCCGCGATGAACTTCCCGCGCACGGCTGGCTCACGATCGAAAACGGCTACAGCGTAACCATTGCGTTCAATGTTGAGCGCCAGGTTCTGGCCCATCACTCCCAAACCTATCATTCCAATGTTGGCAAACGATTTAGATGTTGAGTTCATGACTCTTTAGAGTCGAACACCGGGTGGTGTCCTAATTTCATTTTCCTTTGCGGTTTGAGTGACTTCGTATCGACCTTGGCGATCCACGAAATCACACGAACTGCCACGAAATCTTGTTAGTGTCATTTCGTGTGTGTTAGTGGATCGTAGCCCTTATCTCCGCCGAGGTTTTGCCGGCCCAGTTTAGCACGGCAGTTGCGACGCGCGGTGGTCCGGGTCAGAAACCCCTGCTTTAACTTTTCATCCGTGTATAATAGAGTCTTTTTGCAAAGGTCGGTCCTTATGGCAGACGAAAAGAAGCGAGCACTAGTGGTGGTTGACGTGCAGAACGACTTCTGTCCCGGCGGGAGCCTGGCAGTAGAGCATGGCGATGAGGTGGTGGGACCACTCAACAAGCTGATAGAGGAGTTTCTGGAGCGCGGCGAACCGGTGTTCAAGAGCCGTGATTGGCATCCGCCCCAAACGAAACACTTTTCAGACTATGGTGGCACCTGGCCAATCCATTGTGTTCAGAATACCCACGGCGCCGAGTTTCACCCCAAACTGCTTGACGACAAGCACATCCGCGTAATCTCAAAGGGTCTTGGTGACGAAGACAATTACTCCGCATTCGACGGCACCGATCTGGCTCTGCAATTACAGCGACTCAGAGTTGAAGAGGTCTGGGTGGGCGGACTCGCGACAGACTACTGCGTGAAAAACACCGTACTCGATGCCCTCAAACACGGCTTTCGCGTCAAAGCCTTGAAAGATGCGATGCGCCCCGTGGAGGTACAACCCGGCGATGGCGACCGGGCTATGGATGAAATGCGTCAGGCGGGAGCAGAGATCGTCAGCGCTTCTGGGCAACCGGAATCTAAGTTTTCAGATCCGGTTGTAGAAGCTTATCTGAAGGACATAGATCGTACGCTCCTGCGAGACAATCTGCAGCTAACAGTAACTCAACGCTTCGAACGATTGATGAGTCTGCAGCAATTTGCTGATGACCTTCGCGCGGCCGGTAAACACCCAACACATTCATGACTGATTATCGGGAACTGATTCGAAGTTTGGTGGCGGGTCGCGTGGAATTCATAATCGTTGGTGGCGCAGCGGCAATCGCACATGGTGCCAGCCGGCTCACAGAAGACCTGGACCTTGTCTATCGCCGGGATCAGAAAAATGTAGAGGCGATCATCAAATCGCTTGCGCCATTTGCCCCATACTTACGAGGTGCTCCGGAAGGTCTGCCGTTCAAGTGGGAAGCACAAACCATTTGGAATGGTCTCAACTTTACTTTGACCACATCTCTCGGTCCGTTGGATTTGTTCGCGGAGATTACGCTGGGCGGTACGTACGGTGACCTGCTCCCTCACACAGTGACCCTGGACGTTTTTGACGGTAGATGTTTGTGCCTTGGACTTGAGCGGCTGATAGAAGTCAAGCGGGCCGCCGGGCGACCAAGAGACCTCGACGCGATTGCTGAGCTACAAGCCCTGCTGGAAGAGCGGAACTATTAAGAATGGGCACACTCAACATAGATCGTTATCACGCAGCCATGGGCGACGCGTCTTACAAAGACGTGGCCCGCCTGCATGACAAGCTTCTGAGCGATGGGCAAGCGTGCTTTTACGTCACCCAGCGCAAGCTGCCGTTTGCCCCATGTCTGGGCCATGAACGTCTGGTGCGACTCCTGGTCGACAGTCAAATGGATCGGCCTCGACTCCGATTTCTGGAACAGGATCGTGCCGGTCTCAAACTCTTCGCCAAGGCAATTGAAGACATGTACTTCGTGGGCGCCATTCGCACAGTGCGCCCGGGGACTATCGTCTTTTCGCATCAGCCCTTCGCAGATATCTCAGGAGCGTTTGGCCTCACCCAGGCGCAGGAGATCAAGTTCGAGCACGCTTTCGATCTGCCGATGACTACGGCTAGCACCGCGATGCAGTTTCGCATGGCGGCGGGCAACCAACGCTGGTTGTCGGATTTCTCCCTGCGCCGTAACGGCGACATTGAGCGAGCGGTCGACATTGCTACCTACGCTTTTATCGGCGGCTTCAACGACACGTCCAATATGGAAGCGGCCCACCGCCTGGATATCCCCGCCGTGGGTACCGAAGCTCACTACTGGCAGCAAGCCTATATCGAATACATGTATGAACCGGAGATCGAGCCGCGCACCGGCAAGCCTAAGCATTTCGAGCAAGTTGCTTTCGAACGCTGGCTTGACGCGAATCCCAACGGCACAACTCTGCTGCTCGACACCATCGACGTCTACATGGGTGCGGTACACGCCGCGATGGCTGCGACTTCCACCGATGCCAGGCGGCGAGCCTTCAAAGGATTTCGAGTTGACTCCGGCGATCTGGCTGAGTTGGGACGCTGGTGTCTTCGCTTTTTCGAGGCAAATGGATTGCACGGTCTGAGACCAAACCTCACCGGTGACCTCGACGTCGAGAAGGTGCGGGCGATTGTGAAGGAATTCCCCGAAGCTGCGGGATTCGGTATCGGCACTAAGTTGTCGAGTGAAGTTCCGGCAGTTGCCGGCGTAATCTTCAAACAATGTCTCATCGATGGCCAGCCCACCTTGAAAGCGTCGAACTCGATTGAAAAAACAACGCTGCCTGGACGACTGCAAGTGTTCCGGGGCATCGATGATCAGGAAAACTACGTGGCCGACGTGACTGGACTGGACGACGAGAGGATCCAGATTCCGGGCGCCACCCGGGTCGAACGTCTGCTACTTCCCTTCTGGGAGAACGGCCAGCATTCGGCAATTCCGTCTATTGAGAAACAGAAAACATTTGTCGAAGAGCAGCGCAAAAGATTTTTGGACATTAATAACTATTCCCATACTCTCAGCGGGAAACTACAAAAACTTCGCGACGATCTCACGGCCCAAATGCGCGCCGACAATTCGGGTTGGGAAGAGCTATTGAAGATGCCGGACCAGGTCTTAGCAGGCTGCTGAAAAACGGATAGTGCACGCGAGCCAACTTTGGAGTGCGGCGCCTTGTCGCCGCTTTGGTCTGACTGAACCATGAATAATTCGGGTGGCGTATCTACGAATTTTCGTGGTCTTCACCGGAAGGTTGGAAAGCGGCGACAAGGCGGCCGCACTCCAAAGTCGCAGCCTGTTTAGAGGAACCCGGCGAGCGAATGCAATGGATTAAATCGATCCGAATAAGAACGGTTCCCGAGGAGTGGCCCAACGATAGCATGAGGTAGACTTGAACAAAATTAGGTTAGAAATCTTTTCGGATTATCTTTGACCGTTCTGTTGGTTGGCGGAGCCAGCCGTTCATGAACTGATGCAATCTAACCCTGACGTAGAGGTCATGTGGCGAGCGTTCGAGTTGCGGCCTGAACCGGTACCAAAGCTAGACCCTAAAGGTGACTACCTACAACGCGCCTGGAGTACGTCGGTTTACCCGTTGGCAGAGAGGCTGGGGATGAAGATGAAACTTCCTCCCTTGCAGCCTCGCTCCATGCTGGCCCACGAAGCGGCGCACTGGGCTCGCACTCGAGGCAGGTTTGATGACTATCACGAGGCAATTTTTCGCGCCTTCTTCGAGAGAGGTGAGGACATCGGCGACCTTGGGGTGATTACGTCGCTGGCAGCCGGCCTAGGTTTGCCGGCTGATTCGCTGCGCGCTGCTCTTGAGAAACACGAGTTTGAAAAAAGCGTACTCCAGGATGAACAGGAAGCTGCGAGGATCGGAGTCAGCGGTGTACCCGCCTTTGTTGCCGATCGGAAGGCCGCAGCTAGTGGGGTTCAATCCGTGGAGAGTCTACAAAAGTTAATTCACCAGGTGATGAACGGGGGAAAAGGGTAAAAGGAGAATGGGGAGAACCTTGATTTGAGATTTCAAATCTGAGATCTCATCTCAGAATCTGAGAAAGTGTGAAGGAAACTAGTTCCACCCCAAGATCTTTTGGTTTTCCCTCTTTTACCTTTTTCCCTTTACCCAACAGTTTAGTACTTTGTTTGTATGTCTGAGCACCTTGACACCATGACGTTACCTGCGTATCCGGCGGCCCGATCGGTTGCCGCGACTGTCGAGGCATACTTCGCTAGCCATCTCGCGGAGGCGCGACAGCGCAGTCGACAGCACTTGGCGCCAGAGCCTGATGCGGTCGCGGTCGAGGCCATTATCGACGCCGCCTTCTGGGCCAGTCTCAGGCGCGAAGAAGGTTATGCTCCAAAAATATCACTCGCTTTTCTCCCACCGGAGCAGGCGGGCCAGCCGCTCACGTTTGAGCGACGGTTCCCGCTTACCCCACCCGTACTTTCGCGGCTGGCACCTGCCGTTGAACGTCCTGGAATCCATCTCGGAGTTTGGCGCGACGATGACGAAAGTTCCGACCTTCGTGTCTGGGGCACCACGCGTTCCATCCCAAAACTTTGCTTCGTGCTCGAGGTGATAGAACCAGGCCTGCTGGTGGTCAAGTACCGTCGTGGCCGGGAGCAAGGCAAGTATGTCAACGTCGCGGTGCTCAAAGGCGATCAAATAAAAATGGTGGACGACGCAGGTTCGGGTTTGCCCGATTGCCCGGAGCTAGTCACGTCGCTGCTCAGCTTCGGCTCGAGAACCTTGACGTCTGACTCCGTGAATGTGCTGGTGCAACTGTCAGTCTCTATGCGCGCGCACGGCCGCGGCGGTT
This sequence comes from Pyrinomonadaceae bacterium, assembly GCA_051002255.1. GTDB lineage: Bacteria > Acidobacteriota > Blastocatellia > Pyrinomonadales > Pyrinomonadaceae > PSRF01. Next base: position 3,347 of record JBPCMM010000059.1, on the reverse strand, counting down.
CTCTGCTGGTCGTGCCCCAGGGCTCAGACGCATGGCGGAGATCGATTCTGCAGCCAGTCTCATATTTAGTAGCGCCTCCCTTCTCTGAGCTGGCCGAATTGATGCGAAGGGACCAGATTGAGAAGAGCCAGCCAACATGGCAGGAGGCCCTCGTTGATGCAGTGGATGCGATTGCTGGCCTGACCGCAGTTGATGGCGCGGCACTCATCAGCGATGAGTATGAGTTGCTGGCATTCGGCGCCAAGATTGGTCGTCGTGCCGACGGCGCCCAGGTCGAGCAAGTAATCGTGACGGAACCCATCGTTGACGGCGTGGCCACGGTCGTTCACCCACTGGAACTCGGCGGTACGCGACACCTTTCGGCGGCGCAATTCGTCCAGGATCAGCCTGACAGCGTTGCGCTGGTCGCCTCTGTGGATGGTCGCTTCACGATCTTCGCATGGTCTCCTTGCGAGCATATGGTTCACGCACACCGGGTAGAGACGTTGCTGATGTAGAACTGATGTATACTAAGCACTCTTCCCACTGATTAAATCTAGCTAGTTGAGGGTAATGAAGAATGAGACTAATCATCATCCTGTCTTTAGTGATCTGCGTGCCGGTGATGGCACTGGCTCAGCAGAAATCGCGCAAACTCTTCCCATACAATTACACCATCGACGATCTTCCGAATGGCTTGAGATTAGTAACTGTGCCTACGGATTATCCGAATCTGGTCGCTCTCTATATCGTCGTTCAGACGGGTTCGCGTAACGAGGTTGAGCCGGGCAAGAGCGGCTTCGCACACTTTTTCGAACACATGATGTTTCGCGGTAGTGAAAACTATACCGCCGACCAGCGCGAAACACTTTTCAAGCGCGCTGGTGCAGAGACCAACGCCTACACTTCAGACGATCGCACTGTCTACCACGCGACTTTCTCGAAGGACGATCTGGATGAGATCATGAAGATGGAAGCCGACCGTTTCATACGTTTGAAATACGCTCTGCCGGAGTTCCAGACCGAGTCGCTGGCGGTCAAGGGTGAGTATGACAAGAACAGTGCTAACCCTTTCTCGAAGCTATACGAGGTAATGCGCGAGACAGCCTTCAAAACACACACCTACTCACATACAACCATGGGCTACCTGAAAGACATTCAGGACATGCCAAATCAGTTTGAGTACAGCCAGGAATTCTTCAAGCGTTTCTATCGTCCCGAGTACACGACCGTCGTGCTGGTCGGCGATGTGACGCGCACCCGAGCCCTGGATCTGACCAAGAAATACCTCGGCGAATGGAAACGCGGGGACTACGTGACTAAAATCCCGGCAGAGCCAAAGCAAACTGAGCCGCGCAAGACTCACATCGATTGGCCTTCACCGACCTTGCCCATCGTCGCAGTTGCCTTCCGTGGTCCGGCGTATTCAGATGTCGACAAAGATAAGATGGCCCTCGATCTGGTAGCGCAGGTCGCGTTCGGCGAGAACTCTGACCTTTATCAAAAGCTCGTTTTGTCGGAACAAAAGGTGGATGTTTTGGTACCGGACTTCAGCAACCAGATGGATCCCGAGTTGTTCGTGGTGCTAGCGCGCGTCAAAAATGCTAAGGACGTTGATTACGTACGCGATCAGATTCTGGCGACTTTCAAGCGCTACTCAACCGAGTTGATTCCCCAGGACAAATTGGCCGCCACACGTTCGCGGCTGCGCTACAGCTTCGCGATGGCAATGGACAGTTCTAATGCTATCGCCTCCACGCTCGCGCCATTCGTCTCGCTGCGCCGCTCGCCGGAGACCATAGACAAGCTGGCGGAGCTCATGGAAACCATCTCTCCACAAGACGTCCGCGATATCGCAGCGAGGTATTTCCGCGACGAGAGCCGCACTATCGTGACGCTGGCCACGAAGGCGAAAGAGTCTGCGAAGAGCGAAGTAAAGGAGGGTGGAAAATGATGGGACGCCTATTTATTACCCGGCTCATAATCCTGCTTATTTGCCTGTTCACCAGTCTCGCCATCCTGACATCTGCGGTCCCCCTAGGCCGCACACAGAAAAATATGTCTACCAAGATTCCCAGCGTACTCGTTCCAAACCGCTCGCCGCTCGTCACCTTTCGTATTCAGTTCATGAGCGGCGCCGCCGCTGACCCGAAGGGAAAAGAAGGGGTCGCGGCTTTGACCGCGGCGATACTCGCCCAGGGTGGCACGCGCACTATGACGTACGAACAGATCGTGGAAGCGATGTATCCCATGGCTACCTCTTTCGGCCGGCAGATCGACAAAGAGATGACCGTTTTTACAGGTACGACGCACATAGACAATTTGGATAAGTACTACGGTCTCATCAGCCAGATGCTGCTCGATCCCGGGTTTAGGCCTGATGATTTCACGCGACTGAAGACTGATGCGGTTAACTTTTTGAAAGTCTCCCTGCGAGAAACGAACGATGAAGAACTCGGCAAGGAGTACCTCTACAACGTCATCTATGACGGCCATCCGTACGAACACCACAACATGGGGACGGTTAGTACGCTCGAGAAGTTAACGGTCGAAGACGTGCGCGCCTTCTACAAGGCAAACTACACCCAGGCCAATACCGTCTTGGCGCTGGCGGGAGGTTATCCAAAAACTCTTCCGCAGCGCGTGGAAACCGATTTCGCAAAGCTGCCGGTGGGCCAGGCAAACAAAGCTAAGTTTGATACGCCCAAGCTTGCGTCGGGAATGCGTATTGCCATCGTCAAGCGGGAAACGCGCGCGACCGCAATTTCAATGGGCTTCCCGATCAACGTAACGCGGGCCGACAAGGATTGGCCGGCGCTGGCGATGGTGGCCTCTTACTTTGGGCAGCATCGCTCCAGCAACAGTTATCTTTATCAAAGGCTCCGAGAGGCGCGCGGACTCAATTACGGGAACTACGCATACATCGAGTATTTCCCTCGCGGCATGTTCCAGTTCACGCCCGACCCCAATCTAGGACGTTCCTCCCAGATCTTTCAAATCTGGATTCGTCCAGTGACCCCGGAGAATGGCCATTTCGTGCTGCGCGCAGCGCTTTACGAATATGACAAGCTGGTGCGGGAGGGAATGTCGCAAGAAGCGTTTGAGGCAACGCGGGAGTTCCTGACCAAATACAACAACATCCTGACGCAGACGCAGGACGCGCAACTCGGCTACGCTCTCGACAGCCGTTATTACAACATCCCCGACTACGTCAGCTACATGCGTGAGCAGCTCGCGAAACTAACGCTCGAAGATGTGAATAACGCCATTCGCAAACATCTCAAGTCTGACGCCATGCGCATCGTGATCATCACCAAGGATGCGGAAGCTCTCCGCGACGCGATCATTAGCAGTCGGCCCTCGCCGAT
>JBPCMM010000058.1:0-4392 GCA_051002255.1 Pyrinomonadaceae bacterium | reverse complement strand
GTCGCTGCTGTGCCCGCCGGCGGCTAAAGAGAAGTGTGCCAAGAAAACCGCCCGCAGCCAAACACAACAGAAGTGAAAGTCCAGATGCTTTGACAACTGCGACCAGAACTCCCGCGGTGGTCTGGTAATATTCTCGTTGTGCCTTTTCAAGCATATAGGGATTGTCACCCAGCCACTGAACTACCTGCTCATACTCAACTTGGTCGATGAGTTCTTTTGCGGCTTGCTCATTCGGGGCGTTAAAAACAAATACTGAATAATTTCCGACCCGTCGGTACCCCGAAGGCACTGACTGACCCTGCGTTCGCAGCTCCTCAATCTTCGCGACGATGCTTCGATCGTTATCTCCTGCTAACTGCGGAGTGTTGTACTCAACAATGATAAATTGTATAGGACCGTAATTGGCGACAACCGCATCCGCGTCTCCTTCTGAGCTCACACTGTCGAGTAGTGGTTGATCCTGCAGAACCGCTCTTAGCGAGCGGAAGCCGGCCAGGTAGACCACGCTTCCTTGAGCTTCCTCCCATCGAGGAAGGTGCTTGACGAGAACAGGTATATCAGCCTCCCCTTTTTCAAGTCGATCCGAGATGAGGCGCGCCAGCGTAATTATGTTGTTCGGGTCTTGAGCGGCTGACTCCCGTGCAGTAACCCGCACGAATTTAGTGCCCTTGAAGAATGCGATGCGGCCCGGCAGGATAACGGAAGCGGTCCCCACCTCTCTGGTGATCTTGCCGAGTTCGGACCGCGCCGGATCTCGGGCACTCTTGGCAGCGATAGTCAAGAGGGAGTATGCGTCTGAGTCTCTGGGAAATTGGACAATCTGTACCAGAAGGCGTGAATTGTCGCTGGAAAGGTATTCGGCTTCAGCGCCAGAATAATGGCGATCCCCTTCCAGCCTCTGACCAGCGGCCTGGGGCCCGAGTAGCCCCATCGGGGCAAGTGGGTCGCTTGGCCGAACCCCACCTACCAGGCGAAAGCCGCCGACCTCCATGGGTAATATCTTGATAACCTCATCTGAAGGCGGTTTAGCTATTGCTGCAGAGTTAAGCGCCAGCAAAAGCATAATAGCCAAGGACAATGACGACGAGATTGAATTGCGCAAGCCGAAACCCCCGCTTTGCTTCCACGAACAGTTTCTTAGAACCCGTGCTTTTTTGGATGTTCCCTGGAAACCATTCAGTTGTGTGTTCCAACCCCGGCAAAGGGTACTTTAATGCCAGCGGCGCAACTGGCGCAAAAGCAAGTCTGCGTAGTGCCGAGGCTTACTGATGTTGTGCAGCACCGTGCTACCGCCTACCTCGCTGGCATTGTCGACGATCAAATCGCCAAAGCCGAGCAATCGCTGGGGAATACTCGCGGAAACGGTGACGTCCTGAATCTTACTGAGGGGGATGTTTCGCGTGGTCCGGGCAACCAGGCCCGTGTCGATTTCTATCTTGGAATCGGTGAGCGTGTAGCGAACCATATTTCGTCTGATGTGGAAATACGCTGGAATCAGCAGGAGGGCCAGCGCAAGTGGGATCGAGATGTAAGCCGGAACGTTGATAAGAGCAAGCAATAAAACCACCATAACAGCGCCGACCACCGCTAGTGCGTAACCCAGCTTAATAAAGATCATAGTCGGCCTTACAGTGAAGATTGTGTGCTCAATCTCCGTTTCTCCTGGCTGACGAAGCGGAAGACCACTCTGCATGCGGGCCAGACGCGTTGCTTCAGGATCAACGGCTGGCGAGCCACATCCCGAGCAAAAACGGACGCCCGGTGCAACGTAAGACCCGCAGTTGGAACAATGCATCCGCTTTTTACCTCACTCAGTTTGGGACGAAGCCGCCAAAAAGCTGCCAGTCTCAATAATACCGAAAGAAACTCCCGCGTCGAAATACAAAACGAGGCGGAACCCGACAAAGGTTCCGCCTCGTTTCTTCCTTGGCTGAGTGGCTTACTGGCTCACTAGCTGACGCCGGCCATCGGGTGTCTGCACCGCAAAGACGTTCTGCTCATATATCGTCAGAGGCACCGAGGACTTCTGTCGAGCAGCGGCAAGTTGCTCCCCGGACATAAGGTTAGCCCCACGTGCGGCGAGAGGATCCCGAATCAGACTATAGCGCCTGCTGATCCTTCTGACGTACTCCTGAGTCTCTCTATATGGAGGAACCCGGTATCCGTATTTCATCACCGCGCCTTCACCGGCGTTATAGCCTGCGAGTGCCAGATTGACATCTTTGAAGAGATCCAACAGAAAGCGCATATAGCGTGCCCCGCCTTCAATATTTTGCCGGGGGTTGAAGATGTTTGTGACACCAAACCTTCGCGCTGTGGGAGGCATTAACTGCATCAAGCCGCGGGCGCCCTTGGGTGAAATAGCTCCCTGTTTAAAAGTTGACTCCTGGTGCATGATTGAATATAGCAGAACCGGGTCAACAGAGTTGCGTTTGCCTGACTCTAGGATGAAGTTGTCTACGGCCGAGTTGCCGGTTGTAAAGCCTTCCAACGAGGTGCCCACATTCATGTTTGTTAACCGAGTGAGTGACGCGTTGGAATGCGAATAAACGAGGTTGCTGTATGCGGTGAGTTTACGCGGGCGCCCGCTTTTTTTGGGTAAGACCGAAGGTCCTGGTGATAACTCTACGCGCACTCCGTTGGCAAGATCGAAGTTGTCGACTCTATAGCCGGCTTCGGTCGGAGCGGTCTGCGCGGATATCAGTATCGAGCAGGCAAGTAGTAACGCAGCAGCGAGAGGGATCGTTTTCATTTGATTGAATCCTATTTACTTGTGATTGCGATCGAAGGCCTCCGCCTGACTTGATCCTTAGGATTTTCGGGGCAGGACTGTTCTGGTCGCTTCGAGCCGCTCTCCCGGTTGATCCAGGGATTAAGAGATATTACCACGGTGGTTCAACAATTACCAACCGTGTTGGGACACGGGCAAACTCGCGGCTTTTGCTTGGTTTTCGGCGTCCCCGGCGAGGGGGCTGGGTCTAGCAAAAATATATATGGTCCCAGCTGGCGGCACGTGCCCAAGGGTTGATTTGTTTGACTGGGAGAGTCGTTTCGGTGAGGGCGCCCTTTTCACCCTCACCAACCCTATTGACAGCGGTAGTATGATAGCGACGCTTTACGAAAGGCCTCACTTCTTTTAACCCGCGCGCTTCTGCGCGCCTCACACAAAGAGGACAAAAAATGAAAAAGCTACTCACACTCACACTCTCGCTGTCTCTGCTTTTCGTCTATTCAATCGCAGTGTCAGCTCAAGATTCCTCCACCACTTCCAAAATAGCTGCAAAGTCCACCAGTAGCCGGAAACGCGGGCCGGTATTCCGCGCCAACAAGGAGCAGGTAAATCAGGCCCAGGTAATTCTCAAGGCTCGAGGTTTGTACAGCGGCGGTACTACCGGCAAGCTTGATGAGCCAACTCGAGCTGGTCTTAAGGAGTATCAGAGAGCTGAAGGTCTCAAGGTGACCGGCACTCTAAATAAGTCGACGCTTGAGAAGATGTCCATTGAGCTGACTGACAAGCAGAAGGCGATGTAATTCTATCCGGCGACTGGAAATTCGACCGGGGTTACAAAAGAAAAAGCGCGAGTGCGTGTTTCCAGACACACACTCGCGCTTTTGTTGGATCCGTGTTCAGCTCTAGCCGAGCAGTCTTTCGACAATTTTGTAGCTTGCTTCGAGTGCTTCGGCGAGTTTCTCGGGTTGATTTCCACCACCCTCAGCCATATCAGGCTTTCCACCTCCGCGTCCGCCGACGATGGGCGCCAGTTCCTTGATTACCTGACCGGCAGGTACGCGTTTGCAGACATCCGGTGAAGTTCTCACAATCAAGGAAGCCTTTCCCTCCCCCGTACGGCCGAGAACAACCACACCCGATTTGATGCGCGCGAGCAGCGTGTCGGAAAGCTGTCGCATTCCCGCGGCGTCGAGGCCGCTGGCTTCACGCGCTACTACGCGCACGCCTGCAACTTCGCGCGACTCGTCGCCATTCGCAGAGGAGGCCGCGGCGCCAGCAGCGATCTTCATGCGCAGGTCATCAGCTTCACGTCTGGCTTTCTTCATCTCTTCTTGTAACCGTTCAACCTGAACGGGAAGGTCGGTTCGCGAAGTGCGCAACCCGCTTGCCACTCTTTCGACAATCGCCTCGGCCTCGCGAAATCGCTCGAATGCGTCCACGCCTGTAATCGCTCGAATACGACGAATTCCGGATGCGATAGATTCGTCACTCGTTATCTTGAATAGTCCAATGTCGCCGGTGGCTCGCACGTGCGTGCCGCCGCACAGCTCCCTGGAAAAAATGTCTCCTGCGCCGTTGATAGAAAGCACCCGAACCTTCTCGCCATACTTCTCGCCAAAAAGAGCCATTGCTCCCGAACGCATCGCTTCTTCAACCGCCAT
>JBPCMM010000057.1:0-13452 GCA_051002255.1 Pyrinomonadaceae bacterium | reverse complement strand
AAGAAATTATACGTCCGCTGACTAGTGTGTCAAGCGAGCCAGGATTCTCGTGGTGCTCCAGGATTTTCGTAGTGTCCCATTCAAGCGCGACGCGACGGTGGACATAAACAACTCAAACTGCGGCAGCGCACTCTCTGTCGGCAAGCAACAGGCGCACGCCCTCAATCAAACCGTCGATGTCCGGCTTCGCCACGTAGGCATCCGCGCCCGCCGCAATGGCCTCATGTCTCTGCACCTCATACGCATCACCGGTGTAAAACATGCATGGAACATCTGGCGTGGCCGCGCTCAGCTTCTTACAAAGTTCGAGACCATTCCCGTCAGGCAGGCGCTTATCGAGGACGTAGAGATCAAAGTCCTCGCGGTTCGCTAGTTTTAGGGCGTCTTCCACGGTAACCGCGGTCACCACTTCGTAGTCTTCCTGAGAAAGAAGCAGCTGAAGCATTTCTGAAGTGTCTTCATGATCGTCGACGCAGAGGATGCGGCATTTTGCTCGCAGCATGGGGGAACCCTCCTGGGAAAATTTCAAGTTCCAAAGCGGGAAGAGTCCGAGAACGTTTCGGAAAGCAGAGTGTAAACTGATTTGGGCCATCTGACTAGTAGGTATTTATCGGGGAGGCAGGTCCCAGGGAAGTGGACCAGTCTTCGGTCTCACTGGAATCAAGGTCTTATTGTTCCTTTGGATAGAGTACCTATGTAACCGGGATCGTTCACATTCTCTTACGATCCTGTACTAGCAGGTGGGCAGGCACATCCTGCCCACCGCCAACCTTCGAAAAAACGCCACAAACACGCGAAAATACAAGCTGGAATAAAGCAGACCAGTTTTAATCTGAGCGTCAGGGCCTTACTCCAACCGTTAAGACGATCCACGAACTCACACGAACAACTAATTCGTGTCGGTTCGAGTGAGTTAGTGGATCGTTTAGGTCGGTTGAAATTACTCAAACAGCAAGTAATTGTGATCTTGCTTCAAAGGGCGGCTTGGCTACCGGGTTGGCCGTCGCGGATCCTGCAACGCTCTGAGGAGCTGCTTCAAAGCTTCAATCTCTTCGTCGTCCGGTTCCAATTGCATATATTTTTCGAGCGCCGCAGAGGCAGCCGCACTTTCGCCCAGTTTGTGATAGACAAGCGCGAGATTGAAGTAGACGAGAGAGAACCCCGGCTCGATCTGCGTTGCGCCTTCGTAGTGGAGACGCGCCAGGGGAAGCTCGCCGGCATCGTAGTAGAGATTCCCAAGATTGTAATGCGCCTCGACGTGGCGTGGATCGCTTTTGAGCGATAGCGTGAAGTTGTCGAGCGCTTTCGCTATGTTCCCTTGCTCCAGGTTGATGATTGCCAGGTTGCAGTAGGCCTCAGCTACATTATCGCCCTCACCTATCGCCTCCAAATAACAGTCAGCCGCTTTCGGATCGCCCTGCTCGTGCAACACCAACGCTTCTTCGAAAGGCGTGAGCAGACGCGCCAGTCTGCCCACTTCCGCCCTGAACAGATTCAACTGGCCTTGAAGCTCAGCCTCAATCTGCCGAATGCCCTGGCCCTGTGATCTCAGCTCGCGCACACGCCTGAATTGAGTGAGCGCGTGAAAGTCGAAGCTGTAGTCTTTGGATTCAGGCGATGAAGTGGCCTGGATGATTCCTTGTTCGGTCCAGCGGCGAATTGTGCGCTCGCTCAAACCAAAAAGCTGTTTGATCTCGCGAATCGAGTAGTTGGATTTGACGCGTTGATAATCTGCCTTCGCTGGAACAGCTGAGGGGAAGGAGAGAACCTTATTGCTGTTTTCGTTCATCAATAAGACTGAAAGCCTAAGATGCCTTTCGCTTCTTAGCTGCCTTTGGCTTGGCCATCGGCTTGACCAGCGTGATCTGCGGTTTCTTCTTGGTCGTACTCTCGGCCTTCACCATGGGTTTACGGCCCGACTGCTGTAAGCTCTTCTTAAGCGCGCTCATGATATCAAGTCTGGGTAGTTCTTCAACCTCAAATTCAACGGTCTTCTTGCCTTTGATCTTGGAGTCGATCAACTTCTTCAGCGCTTCGTGATAGTTGTCGACAGTGTCGATCTCTTCCAGCGAAGTAGCCATCTGCTCCACCAGTGTGGTGGCCAGCTTGAGCTCATTCTTGTCGAGCTTCTGTGCACCGTCGATCTCAGGAACGTTCTCTATACTACGAAGCTCATGCGGGTAATGCAGCTTCTGCAACACCAGACCCTTCTCGTGGGGAAAGAGGGCCACTAGATCTTCGCGATCCCGCAGAACCACTTTGCCGATACCAATCTTGCCAGTCTGTTTCATCACCTCGCGGAGCAGTGCATAAGGTTTCTCGGCGACCGGGCCGTCGGGTCCAGCATAATAGGGAGAGTCGAAGAAGGTTGTGGGAATCTCGTTCGCATCGACGAAGCCGATAATGTCCACGGCTTTGGTGGTCTTAATCTTTATCTTGGCAATGTCTTCAGGTTCGACGATCGCGTATCGGTCGTCCTCGTACTGGTAGCCTTTGGTTATCTGATCATTGGTGACCACCTGGCCACACTTCTTGCAGCGCTTGTCGTAACCAATGGGGCCGTAATCATCGCGGTGCAATTGGTTAAACTGAATCTTCTCCGAAGTCTCAATGGCGTTGTAAATACGCACCGGAATGGCTACCAGCAGGAACCTTATATGACCTTTCCAAATCGATCTCATGGCTATCTCTCCTGGGACGCGGGTCTCGCCAACGTCGTGTGGCGTTAAGTGATTGCGCCTCTTGCTAGTCTCGCCGCGCAGGAGGCGGCGAGGGCCACGTATTATGGGGCTCCTTGGCGGAATAAGTAAAGCCCTATTTTGTTGGATTTTTTGGGTATTGGAGCCGTTTTCCGATTGCCAATTGAGTCATTGCCGACTGCCAATTGCCAATTGCCGATTGGCTTTCTTAGATGAAAGCTGCCTGATTGAGACTCCTACCTGCACCAAACGCCACTCGGCAGTCGGCAATGAACTAATTGGAATTGGCAATGGCAAAACTACGCGTGCATCAGCGCGGTGCGCATGGCGCCCGCGGATTGCCACCGTTGGGTGGGATCCTTGTTGAGCGCCCGATCGATGATTTCACAAACGGAGGGCGGAACATGTGGCGCTCGCTGGCGCAGGGGAATAGTGGGCTGTTCAAAAATCGCTTTGATGGTTTCCGCCATGCTCGACTTTTGGCCCAAATTCAGCGCAATTTCTCCTGTGAGCAGGCTGTAGGCGGTCATGCCAACGGCGTAAATATCTGACTGGGGCCTTACGTCGCGGAAGTTTCGGATCTGCTCGGGAGGCATGTAAGCGATCGTGCCGGCGCTTTCGCCCGCCATGGTTACTCCGCTCATTCCTGACTGTTGGAAGCTCTTGGCCAGACCAAAGTCCGTGAGCTTCGCGGTGAAGTCTGGCCCGGGGCCGCTGACTAAGATGTTCTGGTCCTTGATGTCGCGATGAATGAAGCCCAGCGTGTGAGCGTAGGAAAGGGCATCGAGCGCCTGCGAAACAATGGAGACCGTTTCGGAGCACGAAAGTTGGCCGCCCCGGGAGTCGGCAAGTTTGGCCGCATCGGCGCCGTCGACAAACTCGGTGACCAAATACACGACACCGTTGTGTGTTCCGCGATCGACAAACTCAACTATATTGGAATGCTTCAGCGCGGCACCGACATCAATCTCACGCAGGAAGCGACGCATGGCCTTATCGCTAACGGCACATTCTGGCAGCAACGTCTTAATCGCCACCGCCCGACCTGTTTTCTGATCGCGCGCCAGCATTACACATCCCATGCCGCCTCGACCCAGCACTTTCACCATGTCATATCCGGGCACCGGCTGCGGCGCGCGCTTCAACTCTTCGCGGCATTCCTCGCACAGAAAGGTGAGATGCTCATCCGACGCAGAAGCTTGAGCCTGTTCACGTCTGCCGCAGTTCATACATTCGACAAAGATAATGGCCGGCCGGCTGGTTACTTGTTCATCTCTTATTGTTGCGTTAGGGTCAACAAGTTGATGTGCGTTTACCTCCACAAGTAAGACACTCTCACCCCCCTGGATCTGATCACCATGATTCAGAAAGGCTTCCCTGACTCTCTGTCCATTTACGAAAGTGCCATTGGTAGAACCGAGATCACGAAGAAAACATCGAGGAGGATCTATCTCCAGCAGACAATGATGTCTGGAAAAAAAACGATCATCGGGCAGGCACAGGTGGGCGTCGTCAGTGCGTCCGATTAGAAATGTATCGTGTTGGTTGAACGCAAAGACCTGACCTTGGTAAGGGCCTGCCAATACTCTTAGATTGACCTGCATTTCGTTTTCAACAGGGGCGTTGCGGGCAGGCGCCTACATTCCAGGGAGCGCTTCAAGCTACCTCTTGATCTCCAGATCGTCGAAGACCACTTCTGAAGTCTCGCTGGTGTAAAGTCCTGCGACACCATGTTTGAGATCCTCATTGTCGGTAATCCGAGTGAGGTAACGGCTATTGATATAGAACTGCAGTTGATCTCCTCTGGCCCGTATCTCCAACTGATTGGGGCTTGTGCCTGAGCGAATCACCGCCGATTTAGTCCAGGGCACCAGCGCTTTCTGATTTCCGCCTTTATGCATCACCACCTGATACTGAGGCTCGTCGCCCGTGTAGATGAGCAGCGCATAATCTTCCAGTTCATTGCTCGGTGACTTCTGACCGTGAACGATCAGACCATAACCGGATGTGGGGCCGGTGCCGTCGACGCTCCTTGTAGTTACGCGGACGGTCGCATTTTCCGTGGCGTACTCACTTAGAGGAGCATACATCACAAGATACGTCTTCTCTTTGGAACGCATGTGATACTCGCCGTCTTTATACCAGATGTCTCCGAATTGGAAGTTTCCTGTTCTCCACTTTTCTTCGGAAAAATTATCAGTGACGAAAGCGGGCACACTGCTTGTGTTGGCATTGGAATTCGCAGTCCGGTTGGCGTTGGCGATTCTGTTGGTGTTAAAAGCCCGCGTGTTCACATTGTCATTCATGGTGTTCTCGTTTGCACTGAGGTTAGCCAGTGCCAGGATCATTATGATCAGTCCGACGCCCAGAATTCCGACTACGGCGATGCCGCCGACTACCCACCAGATGACGTTGGATTTCTTCTGCGGCCGCAACTGCGGCGTTCGCGACCACTGCGGGGGCGCCGGTCCACCACTCCAAGCGGGCTGCCCGCTTGGGGACCCCGTCCGTGGCTGGATCATCTCCGGCACCTGATTGATTAAAGGCTTTTGTCGGTAGATTTCGGTGGGTGGCGGCTCGCTAGTATGGCGGGGCTCCGGATACCGTACGGTCGCGTTCGGATCGGAGGCAGGCGCAACATCACTGACTAGCGGGGTGCCGTCCTCCAGACAAAAATTTAATGAGGTGTCGGTGTAAGTGCGATTGCAACTAGGGCAGCGCTTCATGAATCAACCCGGTTTTTTAACGGCCGTGAGAGATGTTTATAGCACACGATTGGTTTATATCCTTTGCCCGCTACCCAGACCCGATCCCAAAAAGACGGCTCAAGCTCCGCTGATTTGCAGATCAGGAACGGGTCCATTTCCATTTTCCATTTCTCATTTTTCATTCGATCATTGTTCTGATCTCATTTCGTGGTGCTTCGTGTTATTTGGTGGATCGTTTGCCTGGCTGAGAGAGCCGAACGATCCACGAAATCACACGAACGGACACGAACAAGAATTAAAGCAGTGCTGAAAATGTCAAATGAAAAATGAGAAATGGAAAATGACCCCCTTCTTGACCTGCGAATTACTGTAGTCCTTCCATGTTCCAGACCGCCTCTATCGCTTCCTCTTCTGCAGCTTCTGCTCAGGGGCTGATCGGACTGCCGCAACGCCCGCAGAATCTGGTGGTGGCCGCATGGCTGGTGCCGCACCTTTTGCAGACGACTTCCACGGGCTTCGCCGTTTCCCATCTAAGCAAAGAGTTGCCAATGGGAATCCCGCATCTGCCACAAAATCGCGTCCCTTCAGAGTATTGATGTCCGCAGCGCGGGCAGCCGAAGGCTTGGGGGTGATTGGCCGCAGCGGGAACCGCCGCCGCGTAGGGAGCCTGACCCGAAACCGAGGTTTTGAGGTCTGAAATCTGAGATCTGAGATCCGAGGTTGGAACAGGCTGCAATGTCGTATTTCCGCAACGGCCACAAAACCTAGTGCCCTCAGCAAATCGTGAGTGGCAACGAGTGCATACGACTACTCCTGTGGTAAGTGGAGGAGTGCCGGTCCTGCTGTCGAGACTTCCGCCCCTCGAAGGGCTAAGCTGGTCGCTCGAAGGGGCGCTCTTGAACTGGGCCTGAATAATCTGTTCCGCGCTGTCGGGCCGAATCTCAATCACGCGCTCATCGTCTTCCTCTTCAAGTCGAACTACTCGCAGAACGTGCTGGCCCGGGGCGATCGATGTGAGCACTACTCGCCCCGAGCGTCCCACGCTACCTTGTCTCTCGTCGTCGACATACACTTCCGAGCCTGCGGGCGCCATGATGACTACTCGTGATTCGCCTGGGCCGGAGTTTTCGGACGACACCCGCATCGCTGACTCTAGCTCTTCTAGCCATTCGCTCGCAGTTGGGGGCCTTTCTGCCGGCTCTTTTGCGAGTGCGTGCATTACCGCTCGTTCGATTTCGGTCGAGATGTCCGAACGCAGCGTCGTTAAAGCCGGTGGCTCGTGGAGCAATTTCTGCGCGATTATTTGCGTAATGTTGCCTGTGAAGGGTGAACGTCCGCCGAGCATGTGGTAGGCGATAGTTCCCAGCGCGTAAATATCTGCGCGCGCGTCCAGCTTAACTCCCTCTTGCATCTGCTCGGGAGCCATGTATTCAGGTGTACCGATAATCCCCCGGGATTCAGGTCCGCTTTGGGTTTCCGAGCGATCGGAATGGACGATCTTTGCCAAACCAAAGTCGCCGACCTTAACAAAGCCGTCGTCTGCGGTACTCGCGGACTTGCGGCGCTGCTGCATGATGAAAATGTTCGCGGGCTTCAAGTCGCGATGAAGTATGCCTTCGTCATGTGCGGCTTCAATGCCTGCTACTATTTGATGGAGTAGAGCGGCAGTGCGCTGGATGCTGAGAGTACCTTCCCGTCGCAGGAGCTGGTAAAGAGTTTCGCCCTCTACGTATTCCATTACCAGGAAGAAAACGCCTTCTGGACTCTTACCGAAGTCCGTTACATCGACGACGTTGGGATGCCGGATCGAAGCCGCCGCCCGAGCCTCACGCTCAAATCGAGCGATGGCTTCTCCTTCCTGCAAGCCTTCGTCGCTGAGTATGTCAGGCCGGACAGTCTTGACCGCCACGCGGCGCGTTACTAGATTCTGATCGCGCGCGAGATAGACCTGGCCCATGGCCCCTCTACCAAGACGCTTCTCGAGCAGGTAACGTTGGGATAGTAGCGTGGCCCCGGGCAAAGTATGTTTGGTGTTGGCCGCGTCTTGAGGGCAGACAAGAACGTCATCCTCATAGCAGATTTCGCAACGGGGGCACTCGCGCATGATCTGGAGTCTAGTTGACTGTCGCGGTTATTGGTAGTCGGTGAAGCGAGATTCTCGGGAGGAAGCGATCCACAAAATCAGCGAACCAATACGAAATCTTGTTAGTGTCATTTCGTGGATCGTCCTGCTAAGCACTCATTAGGAAGTTCAGACAGCCTGCTCCGGTGCCAATCCAACTTCAGAACAGCATCCTGAACAGCGGGTTGCTCCCAGTGGGATTAACGAAAGGCAGTAGCGGCACTCTTTAACCGCCGGCTCCGCCGCCTTCTTACGTTTGTTAACTTCTCTGACAATCAAGAACACTACGAAGGCGATAATGAGAAAGCTGATCACGTCATTGATAAACATGCCGTAAGCAATTACGGGTAGCCCTTTGAGTTGGGCATCCGCCAATGACAGAGGGCGCTCGCCGGAGAGGTCGATAAAGAGGTTTGCGAAGTCGACGCCGCCGAGCATCATGCCAATTGGCGGCATAATGATCCCCTCGACCAGTGAAGTAACAACCTTGCCAAACGCCGCTCCAATAATCACGGCCACGGCCAGATCGATGACGTTACCCCTGGCAATAAAGTCGCGGAATTCCTTAATCATCTTGAGCTCCTTAAGTCATTGCCAATTGCCGATTGCCGATTTGCGTTTGGCACACGGAGATAGCTCCAATGGTTGCGTTCCTAAGAGAACCAATCGGAAATTGGCAATCGGCAATTGGAAATGTTTTGAATTGCCAATTGGAAATCGGCAATGTGTTCACTGCTTGCACTCTTTGGCCGGTTTGTATCCTGCCTTCTCAGCCTCGAGCGCGGTTTTGAAAGTCGTGCGGTTTGATGCGCTGATCTGTTTGGCAACCTCACAATCGGCGGGATAGTAGATCTTGCCCTGCTTATCGCCAAGGATCTCCTCCTCCTCCTCGCTATTTTCTGCCAACGCCTCCTTCTCCTCTTCTTCGGCAATCCTGCGGGCCGCCAGAGTCGCATCGGCAGTTAGATCGAGAATACGAAAGCTCGGACCGCGGGCGACGATGGAAACTGTGACCAGAAAATCCACGCACTTCAGTTGTTGGCCTTGCGATTTCCATGGTGACCAAGCGTCTGGCAGCGACAGTGATTGCGAGATGCCTTTAACAAAGTCGGCCACGGTCGGCCACTTAAAGGTTGGTTCATATCCAATCCAAAGTGAAATTACCCGTCCGTCGAGAAAGTCGAGGGAGACCGTCCGTACGTCCGCGAATCCGGATTTATCTATTCGTGCGTCGAAGTAGGGGTTGATGCTTGTCTTTGACGTTCCCAAGTCGTCGGTTCGTCCAAAGACGACCTGCGGCACGCGCGCCTTCACCTGATCCATGGTCGTTCCCATTCGGAACCCGCTCAACTCAGCGGATTGCGGAAGTTCACTCAGTTTGATTTTGCACTGGCTATCCTGCGCCACAACATTTCCCGCCGAGAGTACGAGAAACACAAGCGCGACTAAGTTCAAGCGAGGTGAGTGGGGCGCTGAGTTGTCGGTGATAAATCTACTGCGCATAATCTTGACCCTTCGGCTCAGGAAAGAAAAGAGCGGATCACCTTCTCAAGGTCATCCGGCTCGAAAGGCGTGGCGACATATTCGCTGCATCCCGCGGCCAAAGCATCAGCGCGAAACTGCTGCGCTCCATAGGCAGAAACTGCGAGGACTGGAATGCTATTCAGTTCCTTCATACTTCTTATCTTGCGAGTTGCAGCCAAGCCATCCAACTCCGGCATCTCTATATCCATGATGATCAAATCGGGACGCACTTCCTGAGCTACTTCCACTGCCTGTTTTCCGTTTCCAGCCTCAACAACATTAAAGCCCTTCTTCTCGAGCCAGGTTTTCAAAAGCAATCGAGTGTCGTCGAAATCATCGACAACTAAAATCGTGCGCGTAACAGGCTCTTCAGGGGGCGAGTCTCTTTCCATGTCGTTCCGCTCAAGTTGGGGAGGAATGGTACCCGCGGCAGGGGTCGAACCTGCGACCTTTCGCTCCGGAGGCGAACGCTCTAATCCACTGAGCTACGCGGGCACGTGTCGGAGCCACAAAAGATAGCACACCCTTGCTGGGAGAGAAAAAGTACGAATCTAGATATTTCGGATAGTTGTATATCAGCCTGCGAAGCGCAGGCTGAAGCAGAAACCACGCGGGCTGGCTACTTGCAAAACCTGACCTCCGTCGTATATCAAGGTGCCAGCGCATGACCAGCAAACCCCACTTTCCCGAAGTTGTTAGCCTCTTGCGTCTGGAAGCTAAGGCAATCGCCACCACCGCCACTCGCCTGAACGAAGAGCAGGTGGAGCGCGCGATGAGTTTACTGGCGGGCTGCAAGGGCAAGGTCGTAATCGTCGGCGTAGGCAAGTCAGGCATTATAGCGCAGAAGATCGCGGCCACTATGACCAGCACTGGGACCGCCGCTTTGCATTTGCACCCCTCCGACGCGCTACACGGCGGCCTCGGCATCGTTAACACGGATGATGTGGTAATTGTTCTGAGCAACAGCGGCGAGACGGACGAGATTGTCGCAATGCTTCCTTACCTGAAGCACCGACAGGTTCCGATCATTGCCGTGGTTGGAAATCTAACCTCCACTCTGGCAAATCGTGCCGATGCCTTGCTTGATGCCTCGGTGGACCTGGAAGCCTGCCCGCTCAATCTGGCTCCAACCACGAGCACGACGGTGGCGTTGGCACTCGGCGATGCCTTGGCGATGACGCTCATGAAAATGAAGGGGCTCACGTTGGACGACTTTGCCGTCAACCATCCGGCA
This sequence comes from Pyrinomonadaceae bacterium, assembly GCA_051002255.1. Lineage (GTDB taxonomy): Bacteria > Acidobacteriota > Blastocatellia > Pyrinomonadales > Pyrinomonadaceae > PSRF01. The sequence continues at coordinate 3,165 of JBPCMM010000057.1, read as the reverse complement.
GGCCGGCTCGGGAAGCGTTTGACTTTAAAGGTCGCGGATTTGATGCACGGGGGTAACCAGAACCCGACCGTTAAAACAGGATCGACCTGGGTGGCAGTGGTTAAGGGAATTAGCGACGGGGGACTTGGCGCCGTAAACGTAATGGATGAAGCGGGTCAACTGGCGGGAATTATCACGGACGGCGATCTGCGTCGAGCCATTCAGCGCATGGACCACGCCTCGCTCGAAGACCTCAAAAGTGAAGAAATCATGACGCGCAATCCGGTAGTGGTCTCCGCTGACACACTGGCCTACGATGCGCTTCGTTTAATGGAAGATCGACCCTCGCAAATTTCGGTCTTACCGGTGGTAGACGGAGCGCGAGTGTGCGTGGGCTTGATCAGGTTGCACGACATCGTTCGCAGTGGTCTGTAAAAGTTCCCAGCAAGGTTGCTGAAACAGTGTGTGCAGCAATAAGAAGGCAGTAATACGATCCAAGAAATGACACGAAATACCACGAATAGGCCTCTATTTCGCGCGGTTTCGTGTGGTTTCTTGGATCGTCTTTGTTTTTCAGCTGTCTGATAGGACTTGGATGAGAGATCGAATGAACAACCTTACAAGAGCATTGATCTTTATCAGCGTCTTGTTGACCGCGCTTTCCGCGTTCGGCCAGGCAAATAAGCCACGCCCGCCCCGCCTCGGCGAAGCGACGATCACAGTTAGAGAGCAGTTCTTTAACTCATTCCTGGACGCGATCTTCGATAACCTAAAAGCGCCTTCCACTCCGCTGGTCATTACGGACTCCGACAAGAACAGAGCCGACGAATCCGCAAAGTCGTGTCCCAGCGCGATCACGCTGCAACGCGAAAACAGCGGCGTAAAAACGGCGGTCAAATTCGAGCAGGGGAAGATCGTAGCGCCACTGGCCTTCTCCGGTGCTTATAACTCAACACTTCTAGGGTGCCTGCAGTTTCGTGGTGTGGCCTTTACGGAATGGAGCCTGGAGTTTGATCGCAGCGCCCAGGTGCTGCAGGCAAGAATTAAGATCACCGACATGCGTCTGGAAAATGTCCCTTCGCTGGCCCAGAGTTCGATCGTCACCCTGGTCCAATCGGCCATCGATGCCCGCATCAATCCGTTAAAGATTCTGCGGCCCGAGCAATTGTCGAGCGTAGTTCCGATTGCTCCTTCAGGTGGTTCTCTACGTCTGCGGGCAAGGGAAGTGAAACCGGAGATCGTTCCCGGCCTCGTGCATCTGCATCTCACGTATGAATTTTTGCCGGAGAAGTAGTAACCAGGAAGCGACTGTGTCAAAGCTCAGGATCTAGCACCAGGCGCGAAATGGAAAAGCATGGCAGGTTGCTGAGGAAGCAGTGGGCAGCGATAGAAGAAAGCTGCAAAACGATCCACGAAATCACACGAAGTAACACGAATTAAGTTTTCATTTCGTGCCGTTTCGGGTGATTTCGTGGATCGTGCTTTTCAACAGCTTGCAGCCTTTAACATTTACCTTTGGCGCCTAAGAACTTATTTTTCAACACTCCGAGCTGGACCCTCACAATGCTCTACCTAATCCCGCGCGCGCAGGCATATCCACAATATCCCAAGCGGAACGCATTCGCAGAAGCTTCGACATCAAACCGGCATGCAGGATGTGACCACTGCGTTCGGCTGTGACGCGGCCCAGCAGTGGCATACCGAGCAATGCCAGATCGCCGATGATGTCTAGGATCTTGTGTCGCACAAACTCATCCCGGAAACGCAACTCTTCCTTGTTCATCATTCCATCCGGCGTGAGCACGATGGCGTTATCAAGCGAGCCACCGCGGATCAGATTAGACCGTTGCAGCTCTTCGATCTCTGCGGTAAAGCCGAAAGTGCGAGCGGCTGCAATTTCGCGATTGAAGGTTCCATCATTGAGTTCTAATGAAAAGCGCTGGACGCCAATCATCGGGTGAGGAAAGTCTATGAGGCAGTCAACCTGATAACTGTCTGCCGGTTCAATTGAGATCCGGCGATTGCCCTGCTCAAAGGTAACTCGTTCGCGCACCAGCAAGGCCCGCCTCGCTAAAGGCTGCTCAACGATGCCTGCTCGCTCGATCATTTCGGCAAATACTTCCGCCGAGCCATCCAAAATTGGAATCTCAAGGTTGTCAACTTCGATAAAAACGTTGTCGACGTTTGAGCCGCGCAACGCCGCCAACAGATGTTCGACCGTAGAGAGCATCACGCCCGTGCGCATCAACGTGGTTGCGTAGCCGCAATGGGCCACAGATTCCACGGTAGCTGGAATTTCAAAACCACCCAGGTCGGTGCGCCGGAACACGTAGCCGGTGTCGGGCGGCGCCGGCACGAGTCGCACGTGCACCTGTACTCCGGTGTGGAGTCCGATGCCGTCGGTTTCAACTGGCGAACCAAGCGTGGTTTGTTTGAGCAAAGTGGTTGGCTCTCCTTGCCTGTTTCGCTTAGAGGTCTTTTGTCAGCGAGTGACGTGCAATGCTTATGCCGAGTGGAAAGCCAGTAATCAAGCTGAAGAAAACCCTGAGATGTGGCGCGATGGCAACAACGCTTGGAAGATGCTTGGAGCAAATGCAACAGAAATGGCGAGTAGCGCGAGGAGCGAAGTCGAGGCAATTCAACTAGAGCCGGAGGCGCGGCAGAGGGTACCAGGGGCAAGCGGCTTTGCGCGCGGCCCCTGGATCAAGTCCGACAAAACACAATCGCGCCCTGAAAAGGGCGCCGCAAGCATCGCCAAACGTGGCGGTTGTCGTAATCACTCGCGCTACAGTTTCAACAATCCACATATTCAGGGTCTGCGGTTCCTTACGCCCTTTTCAGGGCGGATCGCATTACTGAGGTCGTAACCAGGGGCCGCGTGCAAAGCCGCTCGCCCCTGGCTACCTTCTGCCGCGCCTACGGCGCTGGTTGAATCATTTCTCTCGCCTTGTCCCAATCAAACCAACCACTCAATCCGGCGCTTGTTTGACACCCCGAAAACCCCTCTCTATGATCGAAGCAAATGCCAACCAAGAGTGCTGCTGCTGGTGATAATCCGGTCGAGCGGGTTTTTCTAATCGATTCCATGTCCCACATCTTTCGCGCGTTCTTCGCGCCGATGGCGAATCGCGTTGCGCCCCTCTCAAACTCCAAGGGGCAGGTGACGCAGGCAGTCTTTATCTTTAC
>JBPCMM010000056.1:0-11672 GCA_051002255.1 Pyrinomonadaceae bacterium | reverse complement strand
AAGCTGCTTGGACTCCGCTTGAATCTGTCGACAGCGAATCTCTGGCATTGCTCTCCAGCGAATCGGCAATCCTCGACGATCGCAATGACATTCAAGCGGGCGACCGCGCAGTCCTGATCGTCGAGGACGACATTAGCTTCGCCGGCATTCTTCTGGACCTGGCCCGCGACAAGGGATTCAAAGGTTTAGTTGCCACCAGCGCCACCATGGCTCTCGCGTTGGCCCACAAGTACAAGCCGGCGGCGATCACGCTTGATATTAAACTCCCTGACCGCGACGGCTGGACGGTGCTTGATCGGCTGAAGAATGACCCGGAGACGAGGCACATTCCCGTCCACATTATTACGGTTGAGGAAGAGCGCCAGCGGGCGTTGCAGCAAGGCGCTTTCAATCACGTGCAAAAGCCCGCCACTCATGAGGACTTGGGCAAGGCCTTCGACGACATGCGAGACTTCACTGAGCGTCGTATTCGGAAACTCCTGGTCGTAGAGGACGATGACGTGCAGCGTATGAGCGTGGTGGAATTGATCGGCAACGGCGATGTCAAAACCACGGCCGTGGCCACCGGTCAGGAAGCCTTGAACATTCTCAAGGACGAGAGATTCGATTGCATGGTGCTGGATCTGAAACTTCCTGATATGAGCGGATTCGAACTGATCGAGAGACTGCAAACAGATCTCGGCCGCTACGATTTGCCCATCATCATCTACACTGGAAAAGAATTGACGCGGAAAGAAGAATTACATCTGAAGAAGGTGGCTGATGCGATCATCGTCAAAGAGGCAAGTTCTCCCGAACGGCTGCTGGCCGAAACGGCTCTGTTCCTACATCGCGTAGAAGCCAATCTACCCGAGCTAAAGCGTCGCATGCTGGAGAAGTTTCACCGCAGCGATCCAGTCTTGGCCGGACGCAAGGTGCTGGTGGTCGACGACGATGTGCGAAACATCTTCGCCTTAACTAGCGCGCTGGAAGCGCACCACATGGAGGTGGTGCACGCCGAGAATGGGCAGGAAGGCATTGATCTGCTGAAGTCCACTCCCGGTATCGAAGCCGTTTTGATGGATATCATGATGCCCGAGATGGACGGCTACGAGGCAATCGCCGCGATTCGTCAGGTGGAAAAGTTCAAGCAGCTTCCAATCATCGCGCTGACGGCTAAGGCTATGAAAGCCGATCGGGATCACTGTCTGGATGTTGGCGCCTCAGATTATATTTCGAAGCCCCTAGATATAGACCAGCTGCTCTCGCTGCTGCGAGTATGGCTCTACCGGACAGATGAGACTACGTGAGCAGAGTCGCAACAGAAGTAAATGATCTGGAAGACGTCGAGATCTCTCTACTGCTCGAGGGTCTTTACCGCGCCTATGGCTTCGATTTCCGAGAGTATTCGCGCGCTTCGATAAAACGGCGAATCCTGGAAATGATGCGACTGGAGAAACTGGGCACGGTATCGGCTTTTCAGGACCGGGTGCTCCACGATGCGGCTTGCCTGAATCGGTTCTTGTTGGGCCTCTCGGTGCACGCCACGGCAATGTTTCGCGATCCCAGTTTCTATCTGACTTTTCGCAAGAAGGTGGTGCCGCTGCTAAGAACTTATCCCACGGTACAAATCTGGGTGGCCGGCTGCTCCACAGGTGAAGAGGTTTATTCTCTGGCCATTTTGCTGCAGGAAGAACATCTTTACGGAAAATGCCGCATCTATGCTACCGACATCAGCCAGGCAGTTTTGCGCAAAGCCCGCGATGGGATTTTTCCACTTGCCTCCATGCGAGACTACACCAACAACTATCACCAGGCGGGCGGCGCAAACGAATTTTCCGACTATTACACCGCGCAATATGACAATGTAATTTTTAGTTCCGCACTCAAAAGCAATATCGTGTTTTCCGAGCACAACCTTGCTACCGACGGTTCATTTAATGAGTTTCAGGTGATCCTGTGCCGGAACGTCATGATCTATTTCAACAAAGATCTGCAAGCACGCGTTCACAATCTGCTCTACGACAGTTTGAGCATGTTTGGCGTCTTTGGTCTGGGTAACAAAGAGTCGTTGAAGTTTACGCCGCGGGCAGCGTTCTATGAGCATCTTAATGATAGGGACAAGCTCTATCGAAAGGTAATGTGAGTGGCCTTTGAGATCGTTGTCGTGGGCGCCTCTACTGGAGGCCTGAGAGCATTGCAGGTATTGCTTTCCGGATTGCCGGCGGAATTTCCTTTGCCTATGGTCATCGTACAGCACCGGGGAAAAGACCTGGAAACCGGGTTGTGTGAGTTCCTGACTCGCAGCAGTCGTCTGCCTGTCACGGAACCGGAAGACAAAGAGACTGTGTCGCCCGGCCACGCTTATCTGGCGCCGCGGGACTATCATTTGCTGATTGAGAGCGGAAGTTTTGCCCTCTCAACTGAGTCGCCAGTGGGTTTCGCGCGCCCCTCGATAGATGTGCTCTTCGAGTCGGCGGCGAATGAGTACAAGGAGCGGGCCATCGGGATGATTTTGACCGGCGCAAACCACGATGGGGCCCGTGGTTTGGCGGCCATAAAAGCGCAGGGGGGACTAACGCTGGTAGAAGATCCCGTCACCGCCGCCTGCCGGGAAATGCCAGACGCGGCCATTAATCTGACAAAAGTGGATTGGATCCTGCCGTTGCAGGAGATGGCAGCCGAACTGCATAAACTGAGTAACAACGCGCGGGCGCTATGAAAGCTGACGAGCAGATTAACATTCTGATGGTGGACGACAGCGCGACCAACCTGTTGGCGCTGGAGGCGATCCTGCAGGCTCCGGATAGAAATCTTGTCAGCGCCTCCTCCGGTGATGATGCCTTGCGGTACCTATTGAATAACGACGTGGCAGTGATTCTGCTTGATGTTTTCATGCCAGGAATTGACGGACTTGACACTGCCGAGCTAATTCGGGCTCGAGATAAATCGCGCGACATACCAATTATTTTTCTCACCGCTGACAGCACGGGAGGCCGTCATCTGAGCCGTGGTTATTCCCTGGGCGCGGTGGACTACATTGTGAAGCCGATCGAGCCAGACATCTTGCGTTCGAAGGTCGCGGTCTTTGTCGAGCTGTTCAAGAAAACCCGGGAGATCCAGCGTCAGGCTCAGTTGCTTCATGAGAAGAACCTGGAACTCGAGAATGCGAACCTGGCCCGACTCAATATGCTGATCGAGCTCGGACAGCAGTTGGCCGCCGAACATGATCCTACACTGGTACTGCAAAACTTCTGTCATTCTGCCAAACAGATTGTGGAATCGCAGGAATCGGCTATCGGCATACTTAATGGAGACGGGACCTTGCGTTATTTCTTCCGTTGCGCGTCGGGCGAAGAGAACGGCCCCTCCAACAAGGTCCCCCCGGTGGTCCAAAGGGCACTGGACACCTTGCTGGCCACTCGTCGGCCGCTGCGGCTGACTGAAGCCGACGATCTACTTCAAAGCGACGAGAATATTTCGGACCTAGTGCATTCTTTCTTCGGGGCTCCAATCCTGTCGTCCAGGGGCGTTCACGGTTGGGTTTACTTACTGAATAAGCTCAATGCCGATAATTTCACCGAGGCCGATGAGCGCCTCACCGCCACGCTCGTAACGCAGGTGGCCATCGCTTACGAGAACGCCAGGCTCTACAGCGATGCCCAACTGCACGCCACGACGTTGCAAATGGAAATCGCCGAACGCAAACAGGCAGAAGAACAGCGCGCCCAGTTATTAGTCCGCGAGCAGTCTGCTCGCGCCGAGGCAGAGCAGGCGAACCGTACCAAGGACGAATTTTTGGCCACGCTCTCGCACGAGCTGCGCACACCGCTCTCAGCCATTCTGGGCTGGAGCCACCTGGTGCGCACCGGAAAACTCGACGAAGTGCAGATGACGCGTGCGTTTGAAACCATCGAACGCAACGCGCGATCGCAGTCGCAGTTAATTGACGACTTGCTCGACGTTTCGCGGATCATCACCGGCAAACTGCAAATAGAACTGCGCCCGGTTAACCTCTCATCGGTGATTGGCGCGGCAAGCGACGCCCTGCAGCCGGCCCTGGAAACTAAACAGATTCAATTTGAGAGGGTTATCGATTCGAAGGCCTGTTTCGTGCTCGGCGATGCCAACCGTCTGCAGCAGATCTTCTGGAATCTTTTCAGCAACGCCGTCAAGTTTACGCCGCACGGTGGTCAGGTTCGTGTAGAGGTCGAGCCTGCAGAGCCATATGCCAGGGTGTCCGTGAGCGATTCGGGCATTGGCATCAAGCCTGATTTTTTGCCTTACATCTTCGATCGCTTTCGGCAAGCGGACGGCTCGACCACCAGGGTGCACGGCGGATTGGGACTGGGTCTCGCCATCGTGAAACACCTCGTGGAACTCCATCAGGGTACCGTCGAGGTTCACAGCAAGGGAACCAGTCAGGGGGCAACCTTTAGGGTAAGCCTGCCGCTCGCATCAGCGGCGGATGTTGGAGATTTGGATAGTGCCACGGTGCTGGAGGCCGAAGGTAACGGCCTGCCTGCTGGTTTTTCCGAATTGCTCGGTGGCCTGCGGATTCTAGTGGTGGACGATGAATCAGATTCGCGTGAGTTGATAACAGCTATTTTGACACGCTGCGGAAGTGAAGTGCGATGCAGCGAGTCGGTTGCCGCGGCAATTCAGGCCTTCCGTGACTGGAAACCTGATCTACTCGTGAGCGATATCGGGATGCCGAAGGAAGATGGCTACAGTCTGATCCAGAAGCTGAGAAAGATGAGGTCGAAGTGGGCCAGGGAGATGCCGGCCGTGGCCTTGACGGCGTACGCCACGATTGAGGATCGCGCCCGCGCACTCGACGCCGGCTTCCAGGTGCACGTCACCAAACCCATCGAACCCGAAGCGCTCGTGCGATCGATCGCCGGTGCTGCTGGCCGGAAAATCTGACCCCAGCTACTCCTGGGACCGTTCACTTCCTGGATCGCGTGCATCGAGGCGTCCCCTGCGGGTCAGTCCGCAATACAATCTAATTAAAAGACGTGTTTCTTTCTGCGGTGTAATGTAAAACGAATAATCATTGCGAATCTGCTAGTGCTCTTGGTGTCGAGCATGGCGGGAGCTCAGCTCGAAGCGATGGTGGCCGCGTTTACGTTGTCGGTACGCGCATTGCAGAGCAGGGCGCAAGCTCATGGGAGCTGTATCATTTTTCATCAAAGGGGACATATGTCAGCAACACAGAGATCAATCACAGGAACTAAAACCGAAACAAGCGAGACTGGCAGTCTACAAGCAACCGGAAACAGAGATGCTGCTGAGTCAATGCTAAAAACAATAGACAAATCAACGCAGAAGGCTACCGGCGTGAGTCTCTTTCACATATTGACGCTTGGCTCAATTGGAGCGTCAATCGCGCTGTACTTGAGTGGCAAGCAGAAGGCGGGGATTTTTGTAGGTCTCTGGCCACCTACGTTTCAAGCGTTGAAGGCTGTGGTCGATAAAGACAAGGAGACGGCCCATTAGAGTACAACGGCTCTTCACCGCAAGGCTTAAAGCTTGCTTGAAGGGTTGATGGTTGAGCCTGGGCCCCGGGCCCAGGCTCTTTGGTTCCCCAGTCTTGCTGCCTACCTGTCGCCAACTGCCTACTGCTTATTTTTCTCGCGCCCCCAGTGCCGATGTTGTGCGATGGCTTGGATGAATTCCGCCGTGAAGTTAGCTGGTGCTGCCGCCCGACTGGTGACGACGCCTTCGTTTGCAGCGACTAGTCTTCCTGTGGTGTTTGTTTCGTTGAATTTCTCACCGAGTGATTTGGCTAGGAATCCGACGCCGGAGCCAGTGGCCGCAATCGCCTTGCAGTGTTTGTACGCTTCATTTACAAACTCATAAGCTTCAGCTTGTTGTTTGAGAGCTTCGACGCTTGCGTCCCCTCCAGGAATGTAAACGGCATCGAACAAGACCGAGGAGCCGGTAAGAAAACTGAAGTCCACTTTCAATTCTTCACCATTGGCTCCAGTTACAACCCCGAGACGCGGCGCAACGGTCTTAGGGGCCGCACCGGCCGTCAGGAGCGCCTTGTTCATTTCGGCCACAGCAGCGTCGTCAAATCCATCAGCGAGCAGCACCGCTATTTTGCGCGTCTTGATTGTATCTTTCGGGAAATTCGGGTTATTAACCTGGCTCAGTGCTGGAGATATTTCTATCTCCTGGGCTACGCGCTTTGGTTGAAACTTCTGCGGATCACCGTCAGCAGGGATGCTCATGTTCATAGGTTTATCGAGCTTGGCCGGGACCCTTAAGCCGAGACCTTCGGCGACGCTATTCGCAAGACCCTTGTCCACCTGCGCCAGATGACCCAGCATGCGCTCTTTGATAGCTGGCGTCTCGAGCTTTCCCAACTCAAAGCGCAGCGCCCGGATAATGTGTCCCTTCTCCGGTTCAGACTGACTGTTAAAGAATAAGGTCGCCTGACTGAAGTGGTCGAAGAAACTTGCGCTACGCGCACGAATTTTCTGCGCATCAATCCTTTCGGCATAGCTAGTAAAGCCACCCATGTCTGCTCCGGCTTGAAACGGGCAGCCTCCTCTAAGAGTATTTGGCTCGTAACTGGTCTGGCCACGATTAACCGTTTGGCGCATGAAGCCATCGCGCTGGTTATTGTGCACAGGCGCGACCGGACGGTTGATCGGAATCTCATGAAAGTTTGGGCCACCCAGGCGAATCAACTGCGTGTCGGTGTACGAGAAGAGACGGCCTTGCATCAGCGGATCGTTGGTGAAATCAACCCCAGGCACGACGTTGCCTACGTGAAAAGCGACCTGCTCCGTCTCTGCAAAAAAGTTGTCCGGATTACGATTGAGAGTCAACTTTCCGATCCGACGCACGGGAACAATCTCTTCGGGAATAATCTTTGTCGGATCAAGGAGATCGAAATCGAAGCTGTGCTCGTCTTTCTCTTCGACAATCTGCACGCCAAACTCCCACTCGGGAAAATCGCAGTTCTCGATGGCTTCCCAGAGATCGCGCCGATGAAAGTCGGGATCCTTTCCGGAAATCTTCTGCGCCTCGTCCCAGACCACTGAGTGCAGGCCGAGCAGCGGCTTCCAGTGAAACTTTACAAAACGCGCCTTTCCTTTTTCGTTGATGAACCGGAAGGTATGAACGCCGAAACCCTCCATCATGCGGAAGCTTCTGGGAAGCGCCCGATCGGACATTACCCACATAATCATGTGCATTGATTCCGGCATCAGCGAAATAAAATCCCAGAACGTGTCGTGGGCTGATGCCGCCTGCGGCATCTCGTTGTGGGGTTCCGGCTTCACGGCGTGGATCAAGTCGGGAAATTTAATCGCGTCCTGAATAAAGAAGACGGGCATGTTGTTGCCGACAATATCGAAGTTTCCTTCTGCCGTGTAAAACTTGACCGCAAAACCGCGCACGTCGCGCGCGAGATCGCTCGAACCACGCGAACCTGCAACCGTCGAGAAGCGCACAAATACCGGCGTTGTGACCGATGGATCCTGCAGAAATCCTGCTTTTGTATACTGAGCCATCGACTCGTACACCTGAAAATAACCGTGGGCCGCTGAGCCACGCGCATGAACAACTCTTTCGGGAATGCGCTCATGATCGAAGTGTGTAATCTTCTCGCGAAGGATGAAGTCTTCGAGTAAGGTCGCGCCACGCTCGCCTGCTTTGAGCGAGTTCTGATTGTCGTTTATACGCACGCCCTGGTTGCTGGTAAGGAATTCGCCACCGCTGTCCTCGGTGTTCTTTTGCAGGTCGTCTACCTTGGCGTCCATCTTGGCGTCGCTTCGCGGATCAAGCTTAGCGTCCGCCCGGGCCTCCTTTTGTTGCACCTTAGCCTTGCTCGCAACTTGGTTCGCCGGTCGCGTGTCCTTCGCTTTGATCCCTTTCCGTGTGGTCATCATCTCTCCCTTTGTGCATTGATGATCTCGATCTGGTGCAGTTAAATGCACCCGTACGGAGTGAGCCAGGCAGGAATGCCTGTCCTACTCCACGCCTGTCTTACTCCACGCCTGTCTTACTTCACGGTTCTAATCCGCCGTCTAAGCTTGCTGTCTATGCTTTCTTAGCTCGCGCCTTCTTCGCTTGCGCAGCTTCGATAGCTGTCTCTACATCCTGTTCTTCCTCTGGGGGCGGGAGCACCGCCGGCATTCCCAGTGCTTCGATCCAAAGCTCGCGCGTCCATCCGCTGGTGTGATAGAGGTGCTCATCTTCTTCCGGCTCCACTTGATCATAAGCCTGCTTCAGTACTGCAGATGCCTCGTCGCTTGAATTCTTCGCAATCTCACCAATCAGCCCCCAATTAAGGTGATCCTTGGTTTCAGCAAGCGTGACGCATTCCGCGGCAACAATCTGGGCGGCGGCAGGGTCGGGTCCTCGTAAAGCCATCTCCATGGCCTGAACAAGAGAATCTCCGATGTGACGCACGATTTTTCGCCCAGGTGTTTCCACTTCCAGATCCAGGTTCATCCCCTTCAGGGCGTCAGAGACAATTTGCACGTGCTCCTTGGTCTGTTCGAGATACTTACTCCACTCTTCCTTCAAATCTTCGTTCAGAGCGCAGCGCAATGCGGTTGTGTAAACCTGTACCCCGCCCTTCTCGGTTTCGAGCGCTTGATACAACAATTCCGTTACGTGACTGGTATTCAATGTACTGTTCTTCATATTCCCCCTCGTTGTTGGTTTCGGCCAAATGTCATCTGCTGAGTCCAATCGCTAGCAACATGAGTGCCGACGTTCCGATGTGGGAAGTTGCGCTGCTGTCGTCCGATAAGCGAACGCGCAAGGTAGGCAGGTCAAGCGGAAATGTTCCAAAACAATCTTACAGACGTAGCGATGTCTCGAGTTGAATCTTTAGATCGATCATTGAGCGCCCGATTGGGTTCCCTACACGCGACGAACAAGTTCTTAAAGCTTTCATCGACAAACAGGGACTCGAGAGTATAGGGTTGCTTCCCTTTCCCAGGGTAAGAGGCAAGCAGTAGTTCGTGAAGAAAACCCAAGTCGAGTCTTACAATCGTGCGGCGCGTTTGCAGCCCGCCAAAGGTCCCACTCAACTCGCGTCAATGTCATAATCACTCTGTAAGGAACAGCTCTGAGTAACCTATTTCGCGTGCGAAATCTTGTCCTGGCTATCAGTCTTTCATTTACCTTTGGATCTTTCGTATACACACAGACCTCGTCGCACCACGATACCCGGGTACAAACTGCTCAACAACTCTGCTTATCCAAACATCGTTGAGGACTATGCCTATACTTTTGCCCTGTTGAAGACGCTGCGCTGCGATGTCTTCCTCGCTCCGCACGGATCATTCTTTGCTCTGGGCGAGAAAAGGGCTCTATTGAAAAAGGGCGTAAAGACGAACCCGTTTATCGATCCTCAAAGCTACCGACGCTTCATCAACGCCACGGAACGAGCGTATCAGGATCAGCTATAGGAAGAGCGGAAGAAAGGTAAGTGACGTCAAAATATCAGGGAGGAGCAAATATGCAGGGGTTATATTTGATCGCAGCTATTCTGGGCACAGTCCTTCCACTCTGCTTCTTTGTCCCATTTCTAATGGCACACGGGTTTGACATGAATTCGTTCTTCCGACAGCTCTTCCAGAACCAGGTGTCTTCGGCCTTCGGGATCGACGTTTTTATCTCCTCAATCGTACTTTGGCTGTTTGTCTTTTCCGAAGGCAGGCGCCGTGGCATGAAGAACTTATGGAGCTACGTTCTCTGCAACCTGTTGTTTGGTGTATCTTCGGGTTTGCCATTGTTCCTTTACTTTCGAGAGCGAACAATGAAAACCGTGGGAACTACCGGTACGGCCTGACCGTTTAACTGTAGGTTCTTACGTGCAGTTTCATCCGTTACTAATTCTTCAATTCACTGGAGGCATGAAATGAAAGTGTTCTCTCTTCTATTTCTCATATTCATGATCATGGCCGTGCCGGTTGTTGTTCCAGCACAGTCAGGTGGGGAACAAGAGGCCGTCAAGCAAACGGTCCTGGATTACGTTGAAGGCGTATATGAAGTGAGCCCTACAAGGATTGAGAGAAGCATCCATCCTGATCTTGCCAAACGAGGGTTTTTCATTAAGAAGGGTGAAACAGTCTATAGCCCTCACACCATGACCTTCCCACAGTTGGTGGAACTATCAAAGAACTACAACAAAGACGGCCACGTTCCCAAGGACGCACCCAAAGATGTGGTTGTGTACGACGTCTCTGACCAAACCGCGAGCGCGAAGCTGACTGCCGTATGGGGCATCGACTACCTTCACTTGGCAAGGTATGACGGCAAGTGGAAGATCATCAACGTTCTTTGGCAGACCCCGCCAAAACTGACAAAGTAGTTACTCGCGCTTTTTGGTGGGTTGCTCGCGGTCGAAGTAGTCTCAATAACTGCAGGAGGCAGACGGCAGGTAACCCTAGCCTCCTGCTCCTGCCTCCTGCGGTTCCATTCCTCGGGAGTTCTAGCTGATGAAACGAATTGTCACTTCCGTTGGCCTGGGTCATCAATCCGACGCGCGCTCTTCCGCTTCTCTGGGGGCAACTGCTAATCTCTTTTCATAAATCCGCAACATCGAAGGGGCAACCGACAATGCAGGACTTTGAGAAACTTGGGGCGTTCTATCTCGGCCGCCCGTACGACTTGAAGAACAAGAAGCCGAAAGAAGGCTTGTTGCTCTACGATTCAAAGGATCTTGTCACGCACGCCGTCTGCGTGGGCATGACTGGTAGCGGCAAGACTGGGCTTTGTATTTCCTTGCTGGAAGAGGCGGCCATTGATGGTGTTCCTTCAATAGTCATCGACCCCAAAGGCGATCTCGCCAACCTGCTTCTGACTTTTCCCGATCTAAAGGCGGAAGATTTCGCCCCCTGGGTTAACGAAGAAGACGCCGAAAAGAAGGGCCTATCGACTGCAGAGTATGCTGCCCAGCAAGCAGAGTTCTGGAAGAAGGGACTAGCTGCCTGGGGCCAGGATGGCGCCCGAATCAAGCGCTTCAAAGAATCGGCAGACCTGCGCGTCTATACACCCGGAAGCAATGCCGGGATTCAAGTGTCAATTCTGAAGTCGTTCGCTGCTCCGCCATCCTCAATCTTGGAAGACAACGAGCTGATGAGCGAGCGAGTGAACACGACAGTGACCAGCCTGCTTGGTCTGCTGGGCATCGATGCGGATCCGATCAAAAGCCGAGAGCACATCCTGCTATCAAACATACTCAACAACGTCTGGATGGCTGGGAAAGATCTGGACATCGCGGCCCTGATTCAGCAAATTCAAACGCCGCCGATGACCAAGGTGGGCGTGATGGATCTGGATTCGTTCTTTCATCCCAAGGATCGATTCGAACTGGCTATGGCTCTCAACAACCTGCTGGCAGCTCCAGCTTTCGGCAGTTGGATGGAAGGCGAACCGCTCGACATACAGCAGATCCTGCACTCGCCTGACGGAAAACCGAGAATATCAATCTTTTCCATCGCTCACCTGAACGATGCCGAGCGCATGTTCTTTGTTTCGCTATTGCTCAATCAAACTCTCGGTTGGATGAGAACACAATCAGGCACTACCAGCCTGCGGGCTATACTCTACATGGACGAGATCTTCGGCTACTTTCCGCCCGTCGCAAATCCGCCCGCCAAACTGCCGCTGTTGACCTTGCTGAAACAAGGACGTGCGTTTGGTCTGGGCGTAGTGCTCGT
>JBPCMM010000055.1:0-14325 GCA_051002255.1 Pyrinomonadaceae bacterium | reverse complement strand
ATTGCCTGCTAATATCGAGTTCCCCTGTCGTTATCCAGCAGCCTACTATTCCTGGAATCATTCTATCCCTCGTCCAGAAATGTGCAGATCGAGGCCCTCGATTACCCTCGGTCTACTGTCCACGCCGACTCCAGAAGGAAAAAGCTAACCATGACCTGCCAGATTCGGTTACACTAGTCGGCGCCTCTCCTCTCCCTGGCCGGAACCTCCGGCTTGTAAAATCAATTGTCAATAAAAGGGCGGTGAGTTTGAATGAATGCGAAAGACCTTCGAGGGGGGACGAGTCCGTCTCAGCGGCCCCGCAGCCCCCGGGTTCCTGTCGAATTTGCTCTCGAAGTTGAAGGAAGCACGCCGGCCGGCAAGAGTTTCCACGTAAAGGCGCAAGCCATTAAGATTAGTCGTGCCGGAGCCACAATCATTCTCGACGAAGAAGTCGTCGTAGGATCCGTTGTCACCCTAACGCCTCCATTTGGGCGAAAGCTCGAGGCGCAGGTTAATGGAGTTTGGACGGACGAAATGGACAACAGTCGGCGGATCGGTGTTAAGCTACTCGACACAGATGGTTGGTTTGCCGAATAAACTGAAAACGAATGAGGGACAGATGGCTGACTGATGACTGCCAAACGCTGGATCCTCCGCGGGCAAGATACAAACCGTGCCGCCTCGCTCGCCCGCGTTTTAAACATCTCTCCAATTGTAGCCTCACTCCTCATTTCACGCGGATGTGGTGATGAGCGTTCGGCGCGGGCCTTCCTCCTACCCTCCTACGATCAACTTCACGACCCTTACCTGATGCTCGGGATGACAGAAGCTGTAGCCCGTCTGCAGCAGGCAATCGATGAGAATGAACGGATTCTTATCTACGGTGATTATGATGTAGACGGCACCACCGGCACCGCGGTGCTGCTGCGCGCCTTGAAACTCCTGGGAGCCCGAGTTGGTTTTCACGTTCCGCATCGCTTTACCGAGGGCTACGGCATCCAGCAGCCGGCGCTGGAGCAGGCCTTCGCTGAAGGATACAAATTGGTCATCAGCGTGGACTGCGGCATCCGCGCGCATACACCACTTCATTGGGCACAGGACCACGGACTCGATGTAATCATCACGGATCACCATTTGCCTGATGAAGGAGAGGGCGTTCCACCGGCCTACGCGGTCCTAAATCCAAACCAGCGTGGCTGTCCGTATCCCGATAAGAATCTTGCAGGTGTGGGTGTCGCCTTCAAACTGGTGCACGCGTTGTTTCGAGAGTATCAGCGTGAATCGCAGGTTAGGACATTCTTAAAAGTTGTGGCGATCGGGACGGTTGCCGACGTGGCGAAACTAGTAGGCGAGAACCGGACCATTGTATCGCTGGGGCTAAAGGACCTCTGCCAGACGAACAATCCGGGTCTACAGGCGCTGATGGAGGTTGCTGGTTGTGGCGACGGCAAAGGTATGACGTCCTACGATCTCGGATTTCGCATAGGTCCACGTATTAATGCAGCCGGCAGGATGGATGCCGCACGCGCCGTGGTGGAACTCTTCGACACTCGAGACAGGGAAGAAGCCCGCCGTCTGGCGGAGCACCTAAATGCTCGCAACCAGGAGCGGAAGGAGGTGCAGGAACGAATCATTGAGTTGGCAATCGCCGAACTTGAAAGGCCCACGCCCGAGACCATCCAGTCTCATGTCGTAGTCATAGCCGGGGACGGGTGGCACCGCGGAGTCATTGGCATTGCCGCTTCGAAGATTGCGGAAAGAGTGAATCGAGCGTGTGTGGTCCTGTCTGTCGAAGGTGATATCGCGCACGGGTCGGCGCGTAGCATCGAACCTTATCACCTGCTCAATGGTTTGGCATCGTGCGCCGATCTATTTGAAAAGTTTGGCGGGCATTCCCATGCTGCAGGCGTTACCATCCGGCGGGATCGGATTTCGGAGTTACGACGACGGCTGAACGAACATGCAGCGGCCTGTTTGACGGAGGAGGACCTGCAACCCTGCTTGCACATTGACGCCGAACTGTCGACCGAGAACGTCACATTTGAGCTCGTACGCGACCTTGAGCTGCTTGAGCCATACGGGGCCGGCAACCCTCATCCCGTATTTTTGGCTCATAACTTGCGAATCATGTCCGAACCGCGTCTAATTGGAGAGAAGCATTTGAAAATGCACGTTAGCGGGCCCGCGGGGCGCGCACTGGAGACAATTTGGTGGAATGGGGCGGAAACAGAACAAGCGGTTGCAGTACACAACGGCATCACAATGGCATATACGATAGAGGCCAACAGGTGGGGCGGTGACACGTTTCTGCAGTTATCCGTGCAAGCGGTGCAAGCTGCGCTGAGTTAGAGTCATTGCCGATTGCCAATTGCCGATTTAGGAATGGATTTTTCTGAAGTAGTCTTTGGCTTTGAAGTCCGACGAGGTTAAGGCTCCGGGAACTTTTCCAATCGGCGATTGCCAATCGACAATCGGCAATGCCTTCACCCAGGATAAGCAAGGGCACGGCACGCCGTGCCCTTGCAATTGAGCGATAGAGTGCAGGAGATAACACGAAAGAGAGCTGTTGCGATCGGGCTGCGGGCGCGGTTTCCTCTAATTGCGCGCACTGTGGCGATTTTCATTCTCACGGTGGGGATCGCATTCATCGCCATTTCCTATTACCGTCTCCGCAACAACAAGCCTTTTCGGCTCAAGTCAGAAACTCCGGAGCTGTCGAAAGAGATCACCGGCATAATTGAAGGTTATGAACAACGCATCACCAAAGGCGATCGTTTGTACCTACTGCTCAAGGCTTCCCGTGACATTACTTACGCTGATGGCCACCATGAACTTGAAGCAGTGAGCCTGGCGGTCTATCCACCCGAGGGTGACAAACCCGATCAGATTTCCGCTACCAGGGCTATCTACAATCAGAAGAATTCAATGATCACTTTTCTGGGCAACGTGAAGATTGAGACCAAAGATGCACTGAAGGTAAATACGGAGTCGCTCTCGTACAACCAGGCCACTGAAATCGCGCACACTGATGTCCCAATGACCTTTACGCGCGAGACCGTTTCGGGGCGATCAACAGGCGCCGTCGTTGAGGCTAAGAACAAGAAGCTTGAACTGAAGAAGGAAGTTGAGATCACGGTGGCGCCGGAAGTGTTGAAAGACCCTCAGGCCAAGCCGGGTTCGTCGCGCTCGCGACCGGTAACGATTCGTTCCCCCCGTGCCACCTTTGAGCAGGCCTCGATGAAGCGGTCCTCTTCCGGAGGCGTAACAGCCGAGCAGGATCGCGACGTCATGAGCGGCGATAATCTTTTTGCCACGTTGAATGAGCAAAAGCGCCTCCAGAAAGTTGAATTACGGGGCAACTCATATCTGCGATCGATGGAAGAAGGACGTGCGGCGGAGGTGAATTCTGTTGACATGGACTTCTTTCTCGACAAAGACCAGCGGTTGGAACGCGCACTGGCATTGAGGGACGCGCGAGCAAAGAGTCTTGATTCCGATGCCGAGATGCAAGCGACCGCCGCCAATATGATTGAAGTTACTTTCCAGGCTCAGGGCGAACGCAGTTTGCTGCGACAGATGCGCACCGAGGGCCGATCGGTGATCAATCTCTCGGCCCCGAAATCGACAGCAAACCACCCTCGCGCGGCGAATAAACGGCTAAGCGCCGATTCCGTTAAACTTTTCTGGCGCGTTACTGGCCGCGACCTGGAGAAAGCCGAGGCGCTCGGCAATGCAGAGTTGTTTGTGGATCCTGCAGTCAAGTCTGCCGACTCAGACCGCGAAACACTCACCGCCCCTCGTTTCGATTGCGACTTCTTCGAAATCGGAAACCTGGCCCGAACCTTTACCGCAACTGGAGGCGCTAAGGCGGTTATCGAGCCGACGCAGCCCAGCGAGAAAAAAGCGACGCGCATACTTACGTCGCGGACAATTACCGCCGTTTTTGTGAAAGAGACCCAGGATGTTGACCGTTTGGATGCGGTGGAAAACGCAAAGTTTAACGAGAACGATCGTCATGGAGTTGCCGCTAGCATCTCTTACGCGGCTTCCGACGAAGTTGTACGCATGCGTGGGGGCGATCCAACGGTGTGGGATTCGCGCGCGCGCACTAAAGCCATCGAACTCGACTCAAACCTCCGAGAAGAGATTTCTTACAGCCGCGGAAAGACAGCCACAACCTACTACAGCCAGGAACAAACCAACGGGGCCACTCCCTTCTCAAAAGTTAAGAGTCCTGTTTATGTCGTGAGCGATCGTGGCGAATTTCACCACCAGGGAGGGGTAGCGATCTATACCGGCAACGCCCGCGCTTGGCAGGAGGATAATTTTGTACGCGCTGACAAACTGACGATATATGTCAATGACAAGAAAATGGAAGCCACTGGTCGCGTGCAGAGTGCGGTCTATAACGCCCGGCGGCGAGTTGAAGGCGCGAGCAGCTCTGTGCCCGTCTTCGCTTCAGCCGAGTCAATGTTCTACTCGGAAGCCAACCGGCTGCTGCACTACGAGACCAACGTCGATATCCGTACGGGCACAGATCGCCTGACGAGCGGCGTCGCCGATGTGTATCTCTCCAGAGAAACCAGCGACGTGGAAAAGACTATCGCCCAAAGAAACGTTGTGTTAACACAACCGAACAGAAAGGGCATAGGCGACTGGATGCAGTATACGACGACCGACGAAGTCGCCGTGCTGAAAGGGAACCCAGCGAGAGTCGAAGACTCGGAAAAGGGTAGTACCGAAGGCGGTCGTTTGACCGTCTATATGAGGGAAGGTAGAGTGATCGCGGACGATGTCAGAGGTCCACAGTCGCCGGGACGCGTGCGTTCCACCCACAAGGTGACGAGGAAGCAGTAACTTAACAAAATGGCCACTCAGACAGAAGACGTGGAGATCACGGTACAGCACAAGGAGATGTCTGGAATCGCGGGAGCCGGCCCGACTGCGGGGCTGCCGGCCGAGACGCCTTCTGCTTCTGCTCTTGGAACGTTTCATCTGGAAAAGGCTTATGGGAAACGGCGCGTGGTCGATAACGTCAGTCTTCATGTGGAGAAGGGTGAGGTTGTTGGACTGTTGGGTGCAAATGGCGCGGGGAAAACCACGACCTTCTACATGATTGTAGGCCTCGAGCGACCCAACCGGGGCACCGTGCGATTGGGCGAACGTGATGTTACAGGGCTGCCTATGTATCTCCGGGCGCGGTTGGGTCTCGGTTATCTTCCCCAAGAGCCTTCAATCTTCCGGAAGATGACGGCTGCGCAGAATATCCTCGCGGTACTCGAAACGATGGGAATGCGCCGGCGCGAGCGTCTTACCAGACTGGAAGAGCTGTTGGAAGAGTTTGGTATCGCCCAGGTGCGTAACACGCGTGGTGATGCATTGTCAGGCGGTGAAAGAAGAAGAACGGAAATCGCGCGAGCCCTTGCCACCGACCCGCAATACATTCTCCTCGATGAACCTTTCGCTGGAATCGATCCCAAGGCTGTGGATGATATTCAGAATGTCATACTGTATCTACGCAAACGGGGCATTGGGATTCTGGTTACCGATCACAATGTCCGCGAAACGCTGGGTGTGACGGATCGTGCCTACATAATGGCTGAAGGTCGCATATTCCGCTCGGGCGCGCCGAGAGACTTGACAGAAGACGCTGAGGTTCGAAAACTTTATCTCGGCGAAAAATTCCGAATGTGAAACTGTGGCGCAAACCGCCTGATAATCGGTTATAATCTCCCCAGCGCTTCAGGCGCAAAGACCATATTACAATTCGCCCTTTTCCTGAGGAATGTCCCTTAAGCTCACTACCAGCCTCTCTCAACGTCTCGTGCTGACACCGCAGCTGCGGCAGCGCATTGAGATGTTGCAGATGACGACGCTCGAGCTCACCGATCTGATTCAGCAGCAGCTTCTGGAAAACCCGGTGCTCGAAGAAGTCGCGACCCAGGAGGAGGCGCAGGAGCTGGCGGAGAAGATTCTAGACCACCTTACCAGCGCGGATCCGGGATCAGCGCCGGAGGTGCAGGTGGAAGCGGCGGAGGCGGAGCTTGGCAGTCCTGGTTCCAATGGCGCCGGCGATCCGGAAGCCGCGGCCTCTTATTCTGAGGTTGACACGGAAGGGAACGAGCTGGCGGGCCAGGTGGATCTGAGTGAGGACTCGGTTGGTGACGAGATCGTTGGCGAAGATGCGTCGCGCGATGCTTTTGAAGAGATCGATTTCGGCCGTGAGTTCCAGGACTATCTCGATCCTGGGTACAAAACCCAGGAAGTGGAATACAAAGAAGATGCGCCGACGTTTGAACAGTTTCTAACCAAACCTCCGTCGCTCGCCGATCATCTCGAATGGCAGCTGCACATGAGCCCGATTGAAGGCGATGCGGTTAACGCGGCAGTTGTGGTGATTGGAAACCTTGATGCCGAAGGGAGACTCAGCACTACCAACGAAGAGATCGCGGCCATGGGTGGTTGGTCTGAGGAGACTGTCGAAAATGCCCGCCAGGCGGTTATGCGCCTGGAACCAGTGGGATGTGGAGCGCGTGACGTCCGTGAATGTCTGCTTGTACAACTTGAGGCTCGCGGTGAAAGCGAACGTCTGGCCGCCAGACTAATCAACGATCATCTTCCCGAATTGCAGCAGCACAAGCTGCCCAATCTTTCCAAGCAACTGGGAATTGATATCGACACACTGCTTGCTGAATTGCAGTTTATTCGCACCCTGGAACCTTATCCTGGGCGCCGCTACTCAGCCGAAGAGCCTATCCTGATTTCTCCCGAAATTTATATCGAAAAGCTTGACGACGACGACGACGAATACGTGATCTATTTTGCCGACGACGGTAGTCCGCGCCTACGGATCAGCCCGCAGTACCAGCAGATGCTTAATCAGCCGGGAGTGACTAACGAAACCAAGAGCTTCATCAGAGAGAAGGTGCGCTCAGCTGTCGATCTATTACGCAACATTGAGCACCGACGGCAGACGATCTACAAGGTAGTGGAGTCGATGGTTCATCGTCAGCAGGGATTTTTGGACAAGGGTGTGCAGTATATCAAGCCGATGATGTTGAAGGACATTGCCGAAGATATCGGCATGCATCTTTCGACCGTGTCTCGCGTGGTGAACCGTAAGTACGCTCATACCCCTCAGGGCGTAATTGAGCTGCGGCGCTTCTTCACTGAAGGCATGATGAATGAAGACGGCGAAGAGATCTCCACTCGAATAATCAAGCTAAAGATCAAGAAGCTTATCGAAGAAGAAGATTCACATAATCCCATTACTGATGATCAGGTAGTAAAGATCCTGGCAAAAGATGGAATAAAGCTGTCGCGCCGCACGGTCGCTAAATATCGCGACCAGATGCACATTCCCGGCTCGCGCGAGCGCCGCGCTGTGGTTTAGTGGCCCCGCAACGGCCAAGGTTTCAGTTTTTCGTTAGCCCCAAACCTCTAGTATCAGACAAGCCTTGAGTCTGGCAGGCATTACTATATTTGGAGCACCGAGGATGGAACCGCAATTATGAGATTCGAGTACACCGGCCGCCACGTCGAGGTTACACCCGGCCTTCGGAAGCACGTGGAAAGCCATTTTAAAAAGTTGGCGCATGTTTTCAACGACACGACAGCGTCGACGCACGTGATTATTGAAGTCGAGAAAACTCGTCACATTGCGGAAGTGATAGTTCACTGGCGCGATCACACGCTGACGGCGAAAGACACTAATGCCGATATGTACAAGGCGTTAACGCGCGCCATAGCAAAAATCGAGAAGCAGGGTCTAAAGCTGAAGAAAAAAATCATTGACCGCAAACAAGGTGGGCGGCCCACTGCAGCAGTAGCGCCCCAGCCAGATGGACAGCTGGAAGCCACGCCCCGGCCCCCACGGATTATCGCGGCGCGGCGTTACCCAGTTAAGCCGATGACTGCAGAAGAGGCAGCGCTGCGGCTCTCCTCTGAAACCAATCAGTTTGTCGTTTTTCGTGATGCAGACACCGATCGGCTTGGTGTGCTCTACAAACGCAAGGATGGAAACTTCGGACTGATTGAGCCCTAGTCTAGCGACCGCAGCCCGGTTGCCCCGACTCGTCTGCCCAATAACGTTTCGATTGCGTGATGCGGAGGGGTTTCATGCGCCGGGATAACGTCCGCTGTTGAAAGCCAAACTTGTTTCCGACCTGCCCAATCCGCGCCTGCCACTACCGTTTTGGTGCGGCCGCAAACTAGAATTCATTTCGTAGTAAACTGCTCACCGCTTAGAGGTCCATCAAGCTTATGGCGCGAAAAAAAAGTACACCTGTGTCCCAGAGCAGCGAAGCTACGCCCAATATTGTTATCATCACCGGGCTAAGCGGTTCGGGGATGTCCTCTGCTACAAATGCTTTTGAGGACCTGGGATATTTCTGCGTCGATAATCTACCGATCACGATGCTGCAAACCTTCTCCCATTTGGTTACAGGGAGTGAAGACGGAAAGGGTATTAGTCGGGCCGCGCTGGTCATTGATATTCGCGAAGGTTCATTCCTGGCTGGCTTCAAAAAGCAACTTTCCGCGTTGCGAGCCACGGGTCTCAGGGTCTACGTTCTTTTTCTAGAGGCGTCTGACGAGATCCTGCAGCACCGTTTCAGCGAAACTCGTAGACCTCACCCTGCGGATAGTGGCCCAGGTTTACTCCGCGCAATACGTGCCGAGAGGTCCGCGATGTCGCGGATACGCGCCGTCGCCGATCAGATAATCGACACTTCGGAACATACAGTTCACTCACTCCGCAATCTACTTCTCGAGCGCTTCAGTCCCGACCGCCAGGGTAGCCCGATGCGGGTGCAGGTTTTGAGCTTTGGTCACAAATATGGCAACCCGGGAGATTTGGAATTGCTCTTTGATGTCCGTCATCTGCCGAATCCCCACTTTGTGCCGGACCTCAAGCGTCTATCGGGCCACGATCGCCGCGTGGTCAACTATTTGCGATCGCAATCAGAGGTCGAGGAAACTCTGCGTCGCTTCAGCGATTTTCTTGATTATCTGTTGCCGCTTTATAAGCGTGAAGGAAAGTCATATGTGACGGTTGGAATCGGCTGCACAGGTGGACGTCATCGTTCGGTCATGGTCGCCAACGAACTCGCGGCGAGACTGAGGCGAGCCGGCTTCGAAGCTCATGCCATCCACCGTGACGTCAAATTAGCTCGCCGCAGCGGGTGAAAAACAAGGCCTGCGTACGGGTCTAAGCTTGGTTGACGCCGAACGACGAGGAGAGATAGAGATGGGCACCAATCCGGCACAAAGTGCTGTCCGGGACGATCAACGAAAAGTTGCCGGCGTAATTGTTACCCACGGCCATCTGGCAGGTGAACTGTTGGCGGCGGCGGAAATGATTATCGGTCCCATCTCCCACATTACCGCTGTTTCTATCGGCTGGCATGACGACGTGGATGCGGCGCGCGACGAAGTGCAGCGAGCCATAACCAGGGTTTCACAGGGGGCCGGAGTGTTGCTGATGACCGACATGTTTGGCGGCACACCGACGAACATCGCTTCGATGTTCCTTGAAGATGGCAAAGTGGAAGTAATCACCGGGATAAACCTGCCGATGGTCATCAAACTCGGAAGCCAATCTGGACAAGGATCGTTGAATGAGATTGCCCGACGCGTTTGCGATCTCGGACGCCAGGGCATTTATGTGGCGGGGGACCTGCTCACACCTCAAAAGACCGAAAAGGATTAAATGGTTGAACGCACGTTCACCGTAACCGGACAGCTCGGTTTGCACGCCAGAGCGGCGGCAAAGTTAGTAAGGGTGGCTGGCTGTTTTGAAAGTAGCTTGCGGCTTGAGCGTAAGGATGGGGGCCGCAGCGCCGATGCCAAGTCAATCCTGAGTGTGCTGATGCTGGCGGCGAGTTGCGGGACCGAGTTGCAGGCCATCGCGGAAGGTCCCGATGAGGAAAAAGCGATAGACGAGTTAGGCCGGCTGTTCTCTGGCGGATTCGGGGAGGCTTCGCTTGCCCCCCGTCCCGCGCGGACTGAGCGTCCCGAGACCCGTTGGAAGGGTCTGGGGGTTTCTGAGGGGATTGCTATAGGCCGCGTGCTGCGGATGCACAACGGCACGAAATACGTGTATCGCTTCCGCCTCGACGCGGCGGAAATAGACCGTGAACTGCTGCGTTTCCGCGCGGCTCTGCGTCTGGCCAGGGGTCAATTGACAGCAGTCAGAGAGCGTGCCGTTAAGGATTTGGGCCAAGACCACGCTTCCGTTTTTGACGCTCACCTGCTGTTGCTGGAAGACGAAAAACTGCTTAGCGATGTTGAAAAACAAATATCTCAGAAGTATGCCAACGCCGAATGGGCCGTAAGAGTGGTGGGCGATCACCTCATTACCGCGTACTCGGAGATCGAGGACCACTACCTGCGTGAACGCGAGTCTGACATTGAAGATGTTGTCCAACGTTTGCTCGTGGCATTGAGCGGGGAACGCAGACCGCCGCGCAAGCTTTCAAAAGACGCAGTGATTGTGTCGCAAGATCTTCTTCCCTCCGCGGTGGCTGAGATGGACTTTGACTACGCGCGGGCAATTGCGTCGGACACCGGCGGATGGACTTCCCACACCGCCATAATCGCACGAGGCCTCGGCATCCCTGCTGTCGTCGGCCTGCGGGACTTCTTCCGCCGCGCCCGCACCGGGGATCAGATCATTGTAGATTCGTTGGGTGGAGAAGTGATTCTTCATCCCTCACCAATAACCCTCGAGCGATATCTATCGGAAGTTGTTAACCGCACCACAAGTCATTCGGTCGAGACGCCTCGGGCGGAATCTGGCCCCCTGCGAACCTTGGATGGCCTGGAGATTCGGATGCGCGCTAATGTGGAAGTGCCCGCTGAATTTGTCGGCGTCCGCAGATACGGCGCACGAGGCATCGGGCTGTATCGATCCGAGTTTTTACTTTCCCGCAGCGGGGTTATGGTTTCGGAGGACGAGCAGTGCGCTGCGTATGCCGAGATTGCCAAACTTGCAGGTGATGACGGGGCGATTGTTCGTCTCTTTGACCTCGGTGGCGAGAATGCGGGCGACCTTTTGGCTAAACCGGAACGAAACCCGGCGCTGGGTCTGCGTGCGATCCGCTTCGGATTGTTCCACAAAGAGATCATGCGCACTCAGGTGCGAGCGATCCTTCGGGCCGCGGCGGAGGGCCGTCTCGATATTGTCCTGCCAATGGTGGCGGACGTCGGCGATGTCAGAAGCGCCAAGGCTATAATTGAGGAAGAAAAGTCCAGGCTTGAAAAACAGGGTCTGCGGCACGGCCCTGTTGGCATCGGAGCAATGATCGAGGTTCCTTCCGCTGTCTTGACTGCTGATAGAATTGCGGGCAACGTAGATTTTTTCGAACTGGGTACCAACGATCTTGTGCAATACACGCTTGCGGTTGATCGTAGTAGCGATCACGTTGCCGGTTGGTTTCGGACCCTGCACCCCTCCGTATTGATCAGCATCTATCAAAGCTTGAATGCCGCGAAGCACGCAGGTATTCCGGCGATCGTTTGCGGCGAGATGGCATCGACTCCTGCGTATGCAGCCTTGCTTTTGGGGTTGGGCGCAGTCGACTTAAGTATGACACCGGCTTCTATCCCTCGGGTGAGCCGCTCGCTTGCGGGTATTGATTCCCGAGACGCCAAGGCGATTGCTACCGAGTGCCTGCAGTGTGCGACCGCTGACGAAGTCGAACATCTTGTGCGAGAACGTTTTCGAGCCCGTTGGGCCCAGATCTTTCCGCTTGACAGTCTGCCGCAACCCCGAGAAGAGATTTGAAGCATTCCCGCTGCTTGATTCTTGAAACGCATCACGAGTTTCC
This sequence comes from Pyrinomonadaceae bacterium, assembly GCA_051002255.1. Lineage (GTDB taxonomy): Bacteria > Acidobacteriota > Blastocatellia > Pyrinomonadales > Pyrinomonadaceae > PSRF01. The sequence continues at coordinate 2,515 of JBPCMM010000055.1, read as the reverse complement.
AAAGACGAAATCCAACATCAGTAAGGACCTAGAACGAGCCAAATGAAAAAGTCACCGATGAGCCTGGTTCATGTCTTAATTAGCAAATCGATTTTCGAAACGCTGCTAGTAGTTGTTCTCGCCGTCTTCTTTTTTCTCGATGCCTTTCCTCGTTTTCAGGGATGGGGAGAAGTGACGCCTCATGCGATTTCCGGATGGGTTGTTAACAATCGTGCGCCCTGGCATCGTGTCGAAGTACAGCTTTTTGTGGATGATGAATTCGCTGGCCGTGCGGTGGCGAATCAGTCTCGTACTGATGTTGTTGCAGCAGGCTGGTCAGAAGACGAGTGGCACGGATACACCATCCCAATTAGTTCTGTGCAAGTTGGTGCCCATGAAGCTCGTGTTTATGCGTTACACGAGGGCGGGCAAGGTGCTAGGAAGACGCTGCAATTGGTCGGCGATCCTATCCGTTTCCTGGTTTCTCAGGACGGCACCCTGGAAACCGTGGAGTTTACACGCAAGGAAACCAGCTCAACTATCCGGGGAAAGAATATTGACTAAGAATCAGAATTCTGAAGGCTTGTCCTCAGGAATCACAGAGCAAGGGTTGGCCCTTTGGGAAGTAGCTGCGGTGATCACGTCCTGCCTCGTCGTTGAGTGGGCTGTATTTCCCTTTGTAGGCGGACGGAGAATATTAATCGCGATACCGATCCTGGCGGCTGTGGGGTTCATGATCTTTTCACACTACAATCGCGATGAGACGCTTCAGGCAATTGGATTTCGTTGGGATAATTTTTTTTCAGCATGCCGGATTCTGTTCCTGCCAACACTAGCCGCTCTTGCAGTAATCCTTCTTGTTGGGTGGTGGTTGAGCGGCTCAGCGTTCACCTCGCGGCCTCTAAGACCTCGGTTCTTGCTGTTGCCTTTCTGGGCGCTGTTCCAACAATACGTTCTCCAGGGATTTATCAATCGCCGGGTCCAGATGGGTCTGGGAGCAGGTCTTAAGACTACGCTGCTGGTTGGCTTGCTCTTCGGTCTGGTGCATCTGCCCAACCCTCTGCTTAGCCTTTTTACATTTCTGGGGGGACTCGTCTGGGCCAGCACCTATCAGCGAGCACCTAACCTTTTTGCTTTAGCCGCTTCCCACACGGTTGCCTCGCTGGCTCTGGCGCTCGTGCTCCCACCAAGTTCCATCAATAGTTTACGTGTGGGGTTCAAGTATTTTGGTTAGAACCCGTCAAACTCGCTAGCTGAGGTTAAAAACCGGCACTGTGAGTGCTATACGTGTTGAACATAGGTTTGCTATACTCTGCCAGCCTTGCAAGAGAACAGGTCGGGCGGTCGCTGCTGGCGGTTCTTGGGTTTGATTTCAGATTCAGGAGTAACGCGCCAGGAGAGGAAAGTCCGAACACTAAAGGGCAGCGAGCCCGCTAACGGCGGGGCGTTCCAACACGATCCCAGCTTTGAGATTTCAGATCTGAGATTCTGGAGCGACGACAAGTGCAACAGAGAACAGACCAGCCTGTTTGCAACCTCCGGTTAGACACCGTTTGGTGTGGAAGCCGAAAAGCTGCGACAGGTGATGGGTGAAACGGTGCGGCCCGCAAGGGCTTAATGTAAGAGCGCACCGGCGCGCGTGGTGACATGCGCGGCCAGGCAAACTCCTCGCAGTGCAAGACCAAATAGGGAGGCGTCAAAAAGGGCTGCCCGCTCGAAGCAGTCAATCTGCTACGACCTCCGGGTAGGTCGCTCGATCCAGCTGGCAACAGTTGGACTAGATGAATGATCGCCACTCCGATCACGGATTTTGGATTTCAATTTGAGATCAAATCTGAGATCGGAGCACAGAATTCGGCTTACAGACCTGTTCTTATTGCATTGGCATAAAAAAACGTTCCAGCACTCCCACATTCTGCTTTTTAACCTGAAGGAGAGGCCGAGATGGCAAATCGGAAGGGCGTCTTCATTGGCGCGTACGTACCCAATCATCTAAAGGAGTCGCTCAGACGGCGCGCAGCCGCCGAGCATCGCACTCTCTCTCAGGAGATTACGCGAATACTCGAAGAGGCAGTGCATGGACGGGGCTTACCCGCGGGAAGTGTGGACCGTAGAAATAAAGAGACTACCCCACGACGGCGCGCGACGGATCCCGCACCGAGACGCCGTGCCGTTGATGTTACTTATGTGCCTTCGGGAAACAAATCGGGCGATGAGGACAGTTAGAAGGTCGGTCCAGTTTTCTCTTGCTTGCCCAACCACCTGCGGTCTTAAATCTGAAACGAACACCCTATCACTCAACTAAGGTTGCATTGTAGAAGAAGACGTTGTTGAAATATCTGATCATCGGGGCACTGCTCGCATTATTCTTTCTGCTTATTTACTCGCGTCTGCGACCATACATCGAGTTAATGCGAAAAGTTTCCTCGGCACTTAAAGGCACGCTGGACGCAAATTCTTCTACTACTCCGCGCGGCGGAACAACTAAGACTGAGAATAAACTCGTGCGGTGCGTAGCTTGCGGCACTTGGATACC
>JBPCMM010000054.1:0-6566 GCA_051002255.1 Pyrinomonadaceae bacterium | reverse complement strand
GACGTGTGGGTGATCTTCAGACGCGGAATGAACCCGAGCTGTACCGCCTGCATGGCGATTGAGAACGCACCAGTGATGACAGCTTGTGAGGCAATAACCGCTGCAGCCGTGGCCAGGACGACCATCGGGTAGAGTCCCCACAACGGCACCAGGCGATAGAACGGGTTCTCGGCGGCGCCTGGATTCTCAATGAGCAGTGCACCCTGACCGAAATAGTTTAGAAGAAGAGCCGGCAGCACGACCGTGAACCAGGCAAGACGGATGGGCCGCATTCCAAAGTGGCCCATGTCTGCGTAGAGCGCCTCGCCGCCGGTAATGACAAGACAAACCGCACCGAGAATCAGAAACCCATGCCAGCCGTTGCGGAGAAAGAAATCCACTCCGTAAAGAGGGTTGACGGCCGCCAGCACTTCAGGGTAACGAATGATCTGCAGGATTCCCAACCCGGCCAGCACCGCAAACCATACCAACGTGACCGGCCCAAAGACCCTGCCGATGCCTGCGGTACCGCGACTTTGAACGAGGAACAATGCGACGATAATCGCAATCGTGATCGGCACGACGTAGGGGCTGAAGAGAGGTGTCGCTACCGTCAACCCTTCCATCGCACTAAGGATGGAGATGGCCGGCGTGATCACTCCCTCGCCACATAAGAGGGCGGCGCCGAAAATGCCCATCGCGATCAGCAACCAACGCTCGCTTCTCCCCGAAGGCTTGATCGGGGTCGCCAGTGCCGTCAGTGAGAGGATGCCGCCTTCGCCGTGATTGTCCGCGCGCAACACAAAGACCAGGTACTTGACCGAAATAACAATCACGAGCGACCAGAAAATCAACGACAGAACGCCGAGGATGTTAGCCGGGGTAGGAACGATGGAGTGTGGTCCGTGAAAGCACTCGCGCAGCGCGTAGAGCGGGCTGGTTCCGATGTCGCCGTAAACAACTCCGACCGCGGCCAGTGAGAGAATAACGAGATATCGGCCGCGCGGCGTCACGCGCTCGATGTGCCCGCCGGTAGTCGTAGCATGGATGTCCGCAGCTGCTGTTTGTGCCATTCCCCCGCTTGACCTAAGCTGTTCTCGCGAACCACCGCGCCGAACAGAGCTGGATGCCTTAGCTTTGCGTTTATTAGAATGGCACAGAAGTTATAAAGTTTTCTCAAATATGGCAAGGCGGCAGGAAGCCCTACGTCTGATCTCGCGAACGCACGCTAGGGCGGTCGCTACTCGCCTCTGGGGATGGCACTAAACAAGCTTGAGTCTCAGTCAGTAACGAGTTAACCTTCCTTTACCCCGTTTCCAGTCCCCCATATCCCGAAGCCCCGTTTTTCTAGCTTGCGGTTTACCACATGCGACAATGAAACAATCACGCTCAATCCGGCCTTTGGCCACTTTAATAATTGCAGGCTTGTTGGCCACTCCGGCAATGACGCAAAGCAGGGCGCAAGAACGCGCTGCTAGTCTTCGCCAGCAACTGGCTGAAGTACAGGCAAAGCAAGCGGAATTGGAAACCCGCCTGCAGCAACTCGAAGAAGATCTGAAATCCGAGAACATTGAAAAGGGTCTAGCGGGAGTCGGCAGCACACGCCCGGAAGAACTACGCGAGCAGCGGCGGCGCCAATTGGAGATCGAAAAGAAGAGCGTACAAACACGGCTCGACCAACTTGCAACCAGCCGCACACGTTTGGAAACAGGGATCGTCGAAGCAGACGCCGCTGCCTACCACAGCAGTGCCGGCGTCAACGCAGGTAGGACAGATAAGGAAGCCGCTACGAAAAAACCAATCAGGGCACAAGCAGCGACGGTTACTTCACCAGCTGTTCCACGGCGCGGACGGCGGCGAAATAAACCACGACCGCGGCGCACTCGACGCGGAGCTTTCACCCCGTAGAGGGGTCGGATGTTTATAGCTGCGCACGTCCGACGCTCTTCCAGCGCCGTTCGGAGGGCGGAAACTCAACTTGACAGATACTCATCGAGTATTATTCCGCCCTCCCAACGGCGTTGGATTTTAATCTCGTCCCGGGTCTATAAATATCTCACTCCTAACGGAGTAAAAAATCTCCGAACAAGCCGGGTCCCAAATGAGTTTCACAGGCTCTTAAAGTGCTGGGGACTTTCTACCATCCGTTTACACGGACCATGATCTCAGTTCCGGAAGTTCTGAGTCACCATCACGCCTCGCATACCCCCGTCAAGGATGCCGATGCCAACGCGCCCGAATTCGGTTCGCAGAATGTTGGCGCGATGTCCCGGCGAGTTCATCAGGCCGGTGTGTGCTATCTGCACCGTGCGTGCGAGCGCGAGATTTTCTCCGGCCGTGAGAAAACGAACGTCCGCCGCGCGCATGCGGTCAAACGGGTCGCGACCTTCTGGTGTGTCGTGTGCGAAATAGCCGCGGGCAAACATATCCACCGAGTGTCGTCGCGCAACTTCAGTGAGTTCCGGGTCGGGCACAAGGGCCCCAAGTCCGGCAGCGATTCGTTCCTTGTTTACCAGTCTCAACATCTCCGCTTCCAAATCAGCTCTGGGACGCGAAACCGGGACTGTAAAAGGCAGCGTGACGCGCTCGTCCGAGTCAGGTTGAACTGTCAGCAGGTTGAGGGTTTGGGTTATAGCGGCGCCGAAGACTGGGTGGAGCGCAGTTTCCAGACGTTCGGTGTAGACGGCAAGATGGTTGACCAACGCGCTACTGCGCGCGCGTTGGCTCAAGTCTTCGTTAAGAGGCACTGAGAGCAGCAACGCCCCGACGATGGCCGCTGTAATCAAACCGTTTGCCAGACCTGGTATCAGACCGAACAGTCGGTTGATGGATTGCTCGTGAACATCTTCTGACAGCCCCCTCAGAAACGCGTAGCTGAGGAGATGAACCGTCAAACCCACGGAGGCCGCGATCAAAATAAAGGCCAGCGGCTGATCCCAAATTTCTGTCCACAAATCAACGCGCGCTCCGAGCCAACGCCCCACCGGCTGATAGAAGCGCAGGCCGGCAACGAGACTCAGGATCCATCCAAGCAGATCGAGCAACCCCAGGATGAAGCCGCGCCGCCAGCCGTTAAGCACGCTCAGCAGCACCAGCACCACAAGGGCGATGTCAATCGCATTGAAAGTCATTTGCTGAAGTGATCTCACTGAGACCACTGCGTGGGCTTGCGTACCCAACGGTGCTTCTTAAGTTCCGCGTACAACTCCGCCGGCAGCGGGCCGGCGTCACTCGCGGCGATGTTTGATTCGACATGAGACAGCTTACGCATCCCCGGGATGATCGTGCTGACGACGGGATTAGTGAGGATAAACCGCAGCGCCAGTTCCGGCATGGTCATCTCCTCAGAATGTTCCCTGTTCCAATCGCGTAGAAGTTTTTTCAACTCATCGGCGCGTTCCACGCTGGGTATGAGGTTCTCGGAAACGAAGTAAGTGTTGCGCCAGTCGCTTTCGGGCCAGTTGCTATCCTTGGTGAGCGTGCCCGTCAGCGTTCCTTCATCAAACGGCACCCGCGCAATCACTGCTACGTTCATTTCCTCGCATGCCGGGAACAAATCGTCCTCCGGATTCTGATCGAAGATGTTGTAGATGACCTGGACCGAATCAATCTGTGCGGTTCTGACCGCGCGCACGCCGTTCCAGGGCTCCCAACGATTAATGCTGATGCCGATGGCACTGATCAGCTTCTGGCTGCGCAGATCGTCAAGCTTATAGAACCAACGATCATCTCGTAGCCACTCATCATCCCAGGTGTGAAACTGCACCAGATCGAAACTCTGCAGACGAGCTCTTTCCAGGCTGCGGTGTACAAACTCTTCGACGTGATCAGGCGGGTACGATTCCTGGAGAGCATAATCCGAACGAGCAGGCCACTGTTTGTTTTTGGGCGGGACCTTCGTGGCGGTGTAGAGGCGTTTGTCGCGATTGGCCCGCACGGTCTGTCCCAGTAGGTTCTCGCTGCGGCCATCGCCATAGACGTACGCAGTGTCGAAAAAGCTACAGCCACGGTTCACGGCAGCCTGCAAGGACTCGAGGGATTCATGATCGTCGGAATTGGACCAGCCGCCCATCCCCCACATCCCGTAACCGATTTCGCTTACTTCCCAGCCCGTGCGGCCGAATTGTCTGTCGCGCATGTTGTTCTCCCGAAACGTTTTTTCATTGCCAATTGCAATTTGATTAGACTAGTGACCAGGGAATTACGCTGAAAGCGTACCCGGGGATAAGAAAAGCAGAATGGTCAGGAGCAGGCCAATAATGGGGCTTCAGTCTCAGATGCATTTGTGAATCGTCTCTTAACAGCGGAATCTGCTGCCTCGGATTCCCTTAGCTGCGAACTAGCGGTGCGCAAAGCTCCAGCGCGTGCCCATCGGGATCGTCAAAGTATATCGATTTCGCCGGCATCCAATCGTGAGTGACAGGGCCCTCAACCTCGATCCCTTTCTCTCTCAGCATACTCGCAGCCCGGTCCATGTCCGCCTCGTCAGCAGTGAAGGCAAAGTGCTGCGTGGGCCAGTCACCCTTGTCTTCCTGCAAGACAACCATTCCGGCGTCACCACCGGCCCGGAGGAAGAGCCAGTTTCGCCTATCGTCGCGAATCCCCTCCTCCAGCCCCAGGATCCCTTTGTAAAAAGCTTCCGCACGGGGTAAATCCTTCACGCGAATAGCGACCTCGTAAAGTCCGCGAATGGGTAGCATGAGCAGCTCCTTCTAGTGGAGTAGATGAAGTTAGGTGTCCGAAGAGTCGCAAGTATAATGTAATGACGCCTAGAGATGAAGAATTAGCCGCGGATTTACGCGGATGAACGCCGATCTGCAAGAGCAAAAAGACATTCTCAGGACGGAGGAGGCCTGAGCAATTAAGCGCGCATTCCGCGAATAGTGTTATGACTGGTTCTGATCCGCGCTCATCCGCGTAAATCCATGGCTGGTTCCCTTAAAACGCCGTTTACCGAGGCTGCAATCAGCGCTTTAGGGAACCTTTTGTCCGTCTGGCGCATCGCATGAGCCGACACCAAGCCTCTCCCGCTTGCAAAAGCATTCGAGTCTTGCTAAACCTCCTGATTGAAATGCTCGCTGGGAGAAGAAATGATGAAGAAGATTTCCTACGCCTCGTGCGCAGTTGTCTTGGTCCTGTCCCTGGTTGTTCCCATAGTTGCCGATACCATCCGCTTGAAAGATGGAAGCGTCATTCGCGGGCAGGTGATTGGCTTCAAAGATCAACAGTTTACAATACTGATTGGGGCCGGAGCCAAGGGCCGGCGCAGCCGGACGTCGATTTACGTTGAGGACATCGAGTCGATTGAGTTTGACTCGGCGACCACAGCCGCGGCCGCCTCTTTGGCGAATGAAGATATCAGCTCCGGCAATCCAGAGCCGGTCTCCCAACCATCGAGATCCAACCCGCAGCCTGATACAAATACTAGCGGTCCGAGAACAACCAGCCTGAGCTCTTCCCCTACGTTCTTCACAATCAAGGTCACGGTTCGCGCCGACAATACTAATAACGGTTGGAATAACAGCGGTCTGGTGGTTCGCAAAGGACAGCGTTTACGCATCAGCTCTTCGGGACGCATCTCACTCGGCAAGGGAAGATTCGCGACTCCTATCGGCCTGTCGACCATTCCGGACAACGACAAACTCATGCGCAACGAACCAACGGGCGCCTTGATAGCCGTGATTGGCGATGACAACGACGATTTTATCCTCGTTGGCACGCGGCGAGATTTTGTCGCGCAGAGAGATGGCGTGTTGTTTCTCGGAGTTAACGAAGGGGATTTAAAGGACAATACCGGAACGTATGATGTCGTTATCGAGGCTGAGGCGGGTGGCTCGCCGCGTTGAAGCGGCAACCCGCCGTTTATAGCTCGGCATCAGACATTTCAGGCGGCCTTTCTTTGAGACTGGTGCGTGTATTGTTCGACCGACACCGACTATCCACGAAATTACACGAAGCAACACCAAATGTTCTTAGTGCCGGTACGTGTTAATTCGCAGATCGGTTTTTTACGTTCGGTTGATTTTCGATAGGATCACGTTCATGAAAGACTCTAAATCTTCCCAGCTTCTATTCGCGATCATGTTGGCCGCCGCGTTGCTCTTTGGGTCGTTTGTCCCGCTGGCGTTTTCGCAATCGCGCCGCCAGCCGCCTGCCGCCAATCAAAAAAAGAACAAGCGACCTGGTGAAACTGCCCAACCTGGTGAAAAGCAGGAAGAGCCGTTGCCGCCGGACTTAACCGGGAAGCCGCAGGATGCTGACAAAGTGACAATCAGCACCCAAATCGTCAATGTCGATACGGTCGTCTACCACAAGAAGAGCGGGCAGATTGTCACCGGGCTGAAGAAAGAAAATTTTGCCCTCTTCTCTGACGGGAATGCGCAGGTTATTACAAACTTTTCTACCCCCGAAGCTCCCATCACGGTGGTGATGGTTCTTGAGTACAGCAAGTGGTCGGAAATGTTTGGTTATTACGGCAGCGGCGGGTTCGATCCGGGAACTTATGAGGTGCTGCGTCCGACCGCAATGTTTCTTTCGCAGTTTATTAAGCCGCCAGATGACTACGTTTCGGTGGTTGCCTACGACAT
>JBPCMM010000053.1:0-10346 GCA_051002255.1 Pyrinomonadaceae bacterium | reverse complement strand
CAGGTGGGCCATTTGGTAATCAGCCTCCATCTCCGCAATCTTCTGTTTGACCAGTTGGTGGTTTGCGATCTTCGTGCCGAAGGTTTCACGCTGAAGGGCGTAAGAGACCGACGCATCGCGCGAAGCGCGAATGACACCTGTCGCTCCGGCAGCAACAGTGTAGCGGCCCTGCTCAAGAGCAAACATTGCGATTTTGAATCCTTCGCCCTCTTCACCAACCAGGTTCTCCTTCGGGACACGCGCGTCCTGCAATGAAAAATATCCGGTATTGCCGGCGCGGATACCAAGTTTTCCGTGAATCGTTCCCGATGAAAATCCCTTCATGCTGCGTTCGACTATGAAGCAGGACATGCCACTGTGATCGCGTCGCCGCCGCTTCCCTTCGTCAGTCCAGCAGAAGAAGAGAAAGTTGTCGGCGACGTCAGCCAGACTGATCCACATTTTCTCGCCGTTAAGAACGTATTCATCACCGTCGCGCCGCGCAGTTGAGCGCGAGCCCACCACGTCCGAACCCGCTCCGGGCTCAGTTAAACCGTAAGTCGCCAACTTTTCACCCTTGGCTTGCGGAACGAGATACTTACGTTTCTGATCCTCAGTGCCCCAGGAGTAAAGCGTCAGGGAGTTGAGTCCCGTATGTACGGACATGACCACACGCAGAAAAGTATCAACGGCTTCCAGCTCTTCGCAAACGAGACCGAGCGAAATGTAATCGAAGCCTGCGCCGCCGTACTCCTCTGGGATGCACACGCCAAGCAGATTTAGCTCGCCCATCTTCTTTAGCACCTCAGGGTGAAATTCCTGCTTCTCGTCCCATTCTTTGATATAGGGTGCGACCTCTTTCTGGGCAAACTCACGCACAGTCTGTTTTAAGGCTTTGTGATCTTCGTTGAGTTCCAATTCAATCATCAGAATATTCTCGATTCGGATTTGCGGTTAATAGTTGACCGGTCATCTTACCGAGTCCAAAGTCCAATGTCCAAAGTCCAAAGTCTGGAGTAGTAGTTGATGTGAACGCGAGAGACTAGGCTTTGATAGGGTTGATTCAATTACCGAACCGAGCAGTAGGGACAGACATTTCGATTCGTTATTTGACATTCTTCATAATTTTCATTCGTCATTTTTTCTGGAATTTTATTTCGTGTAAACAATGACAATGAAATAAGAATGTCAATTGGAAAATGTATCCTTGCCGGCAAACTAGCGGAGCATGAGATCCAGCACCGTTTCTGGAGAGCGGGGCCGAAAAGCCAAACAGAACATGCTTTGTTATACTTTCCAGCATGCCGAAGAACTCAAAGTCAAACAGCGTATCCGTCGGGCTCGTTCAGATGAGTTGCGACGAAAGGCCGGAGCTGAATTTCAAGAAAGCGGTATCGCGCATCGGCGAAGCTGCGAAAAAAGGTGCTCAGATCATCTGCCTGCAGGAACTTTTCCGTTCGCACTACTTCTGCCAGACTGAAGACACCGAACGTTTTACGCTTGCGGAACCGATTCCCGGACCTTCAACAGCGGCCCTTTCCAAAGTTGCGCGGGAGAAAAAGATTGTCATTATCGCATCGCTGTTTGAGAAACGAACTCCCGGCATCTATCACAACACTGCCGTCATTATCGATGCCGACGGCAAGATTGCCGGCAAGTATCGAAAGATGCATATACCCGACGATCCGCTCTACTACGAGAAGTTTTATTTCACGCCGGGTGACCTTGGGTTTCAAACACACAACACAAAATTCGGCAAAGTCGGCGCCCTCGTTTGTTGGGACCAGTGGTTTCCCGAAGCAGCACGTTTGACAGCGCTGTCCGGCGCCCAGTTTCTCTTCTACCCTACAGCGATCGGCTGGCTGCTTGGTGAAAAGGAAGAAATGAATCAGGCTCAGTATTCGGCCTGGGAGACTATCCAGCGAGCGCATGCAATTGCCAACGGGCTTTTCGTCGTAGTCGTAAATCGCGTTGGACGTGAGGGCAATCTTACATTCTGGGGGCAGTCGTTCGTCTCGGATCCGTTCGGCCGCATTGTTGCGAGCGCATCAGCGGATAAGGAAGAGGTGCTGGTGGTCGAATGCGACCTCAACAAGATCGAGGAGACGCGGCAAAACTGGCCCTTCCTTCGCGATCGTCGCATCGACTCCTACGCTCCCCTGTCCGCACGTTTTCTTGAAACCTCATCCAGCAAGCGATGAAGAGGCCGACCCCCGCTGAACTCGGTTATCACATGCCGCCCGAATGGCGCCGGCATCAGGCGACCTGGCTCACATGGCCCAAAGACCCACTTACCTGGCCCGATCGCGTGCAACTCGTAGAAGACATCTTTCTGCGAATGATGGCCGCTCTGGCTCCGCACGAAACAGTGAATGTGCTGGTTGAAAGTGCCGAGGCTAAGCAAGGAGTGCGGCGTCGTTGTAAATTTGCCGGCGCCGAGAACATTCGCTTTCATCAAATCCCAACAGTCGATTCATGGATACGCGACTACGGCCCAAATTTCCTGGTGAATACCAAAGGAGAGTTGGCCTACAACGATTGGATTTTCAACGCTTGGGGGAATAAGTATGAGGAACTGAAACAAGACGACTCAATTCCAGCACGGCTGGAGAGCTTATTGAGTGTGCCGCGATTTGAGCCGGGGATTGTGATGGAAGGCGGTTCGATTGAAGTCAACGGCGCGGGCGTGGTGATGACCACCGAACAATGTTTGTTGAATCCGAACCGCAATCCCGCTTTGAACCGGGGCGAAATCGAACGGTACTTGCGGGAGTTTCTTGGAGTTGAGAAAGTGCTCTGGCTCGCCGAAGGAATTGTTGGTGACGACACGGACGGTCATATCGACGATATCGCCCGCTTCGTGTCAGCAACAACCATCGTCTGTGCGCTGGAAGAAGATCCAGCTGACGCCAATTACAAGCTGCTGCAAGAGAATCTCGACCGATTACGGCATGCCACCGATGCCAATGGGCGTGCGTTCGTTATCGTCACCCTCCCGATGCCGGGCGTTGTAGGCGCCTCAAACGATACGTCTCAGCGTCAACTGGAGCGACTGCCGGCTAGCTATGCAAATTTCTACATCGCCAACAACGTAGTGCTCGTTCCTATCTTTGGCCATGGAAGCGACGCGCGAGCCCTCGAAATAATTCAGGAACTCTTTTCTGACCGCCGGGTCATCGGCATCAATTGCGAACCGCTGGTGTGGGGCATGGGAACTATCCATTGCGTAACACAACAACAGCCCCAACCCTATCCACAGATTACGCAGATGATGCCGACTGGGAAACAATAAAGCGCTTGTACTCAAGTGACCGTGTGCCAAAGTTTAGAAGCAACCCTATCTCGTTGCTGCTAGCTTTCAGGTAATTTATTACCTGAGCCTCCTCCGTTCCACTCAAGCGTCCTAAGGCTTTTAGTTCTACGACGATCTTGTCAAAGCAGATGAAGTCGACCTTATACGGGGTTTTCAGCCGAACTTCCTTATAGAAAACTGGAAGCTTAACTTCCCTGCTGAATGGGATTTCACGCTTGGCAAACTCCATCATCAATGCCGCTTGGTAAACAGGTTCTAGGAATCCACATCCCAAAAGACTGTGAACTTCCATTGCTGCTCCTAAGATCGCAAAAGTCCTTGGGTCATTCTCGGTGAGGTTTTTCATGGTGAGGCCTTTCTTTTGAGGAATCTGCGTAATCTGTGGATAAAATCTTATACGCTTCCCGCTTGGCATCATCAAGGCTTTTGACACGACCATCAAGCTGCATTTCGTAAACCGCTTTCGTAATCTCCCCAATCATCGGGCCTGGCTGAAGGCCTATCTCGAGCAAATGCCGACCTAATAGGATGGCAGCCGGAGCTCGCTGTTCGACAGCCAATTCCTTTGCGCGCTGGATGAACCACTCCTGGGCAGCCGAGTCATACCATTTCTCGCGCGGAACCCAGGGCGCATTGCGTCCGAGCGAATCGGCTTTCGCAACCCGGTACAGCAAATCGAGTTCGCACTTGCGCGCCAGACGTCGGAAAGCGCCATCACCCACCTCGTCACGTTTCTTATAGAACTCACCCGGCTTCAGATGTTCCCGCACCAGGGCAATCACCTGCGCACGCACGTCGTAACCGGCGAGAGTATGAATGTTGAGACGATCAAGGAAATTCTCTGTCGGGGTGACACCAGCCTCCTCGTGTCCGCGCGAGCGGTAGCGGCCCTCCATGAGTTCCGTCGTCGCAGGTTTGCCAAAATCGTGGGCTAGTGCCGCGAGCATCACGGTGACCTGTTTTCCATAAAGCAAATCTTCGATTGAATTGCGCGCGCCATCGACAACAAGCTTCGTGTGGACAAACACATCCCCCTCCGGATGCCACTCCGGATCCTGAGGTACGCCCTCCAGCGCCTTAATTTCCGGGAACAGCTGCTCAGTCACTCCAAGCGTGCGCAGCCACTCAATACCGATCGAAGGGCGCGTTGCACCCAGGAGCAGCTTCTCCATCTCACCCCAGACGCGCTCCTTAGGAAGATCCGTAAGATCCATCTTGCGACAAAGAGCGGCGGTGTCGGGCTCGATATCAAACTCGAACCGGGCGGCGAACTGCGTCGCTCGCAATACACGCAAGCTGTCTTCGACAAATGTCTCGGGTGAAACTGCTCTTAGAATTCTTTGTTTGATATCTTCTTGTCCGTTGAAAGGGTCGATTAACTCTCCCGTTAGCGGATCCCGAAGAATTGCGTTAATCGTGAAGTCGCGCCGACGCGTCGCATTTTCAAACGTCATCGCTGGGTCACCTTCGATGACGAACGCGCGATGACCGCGACCGGACTTGTGCTCGCGGCGCGGTAACGAGACATCCAGATCCGCGCCCAGTTTGTAGACAGTGAAAGCCTCGCCTACAACGCTGACGCTGCCAAAGCGATCCAGGATTTCCCGCAGTCTCGCAGGCTCGATGCCATAGACTTCGAGGTCCCAATCCTTCGGTTGCGCGCCCATCAGCATGTCCCGAACACAACCGCCGACCAGCAGCGCCCGGCCGCCGGCATCGCGGATGGCCCGTGCCAGGTTGAGATTTTTTTCGGGGATTTCAGGCATTGAGGCCTACGTCCAACGTCCTGGGTCCAACGTTAAAACCAACCGGCGAACCCTGGATTTCGGACGTTGGACTATTCTTCAAGTTCATCAGGGACTGTGATCTGAATCCCACGAGTGGAAGGAATGCAGCTCAGCACCTGGGCCCGGTCGATCTTGGTCATCTCGGTTCCAGCTGCATGCCAGAGTTTCACCCAGAACGTCTTGGTATCGCCATGAATTGCGAATGTGGATCCGTCGTTCATTACCGCGACCGGCTTGGCCGTAGTGCCGGCGCGCAACTCTTCGAGCAGTTCGGGAATGAAAGGCCTAAACTGATCAAACTGTACGAGTAGTGCGCGCTCGTCAACTTCGGCGGGCGGCAACTCAACCGGATCGCCAGACTCCAATAGCAACCGAGTTTCTGTTTGTTGGTTGCGTTTCTTTACTATCGGCATAACGAAATCCGTCTAAGGTCCAAAGTCCAAGTTCAAAGTCAAAAGCCCAAACACAGACGTTGGACTTTGGACCTTGGACGTTGGACTAGTCTTTGAGTCTCTTCGACAAATACTCTAGCAAATCGGACACTTTAACCCGTTCCTGCTCCCAGGTGTCTCGGTCCCGAACGGTGACTGCTTCATCCTCAAGAGACTGGTGATCGACGGTTACACAGAACGGTGTGCCGATCTCATCCTGCCGCGCATATAGCTTCCCGATGCCTCCCGTATCGTCGTAGACCGCGCGCAACACCGGCTGCAGAGAGCGTTTGATTGCTTTGGCCATCCCAACTATCTCCGGCTTATTCTTTGCCAATGGCAGAATGGCAGCCTTGATGGGCGACAAGGTTGGATGAAGTTTCAGGATTACCCGAGTTTCGCCCTTGTCGTTGGTCTTTTCTGAATACGCATCCATGAGCACGGAGAGCACGGTGCGATTCACACCAGCGGCCGGCTCGATCACATAAGGATAAAAACGCTCCTTGGTTGCTTCATCGAAATAGGACAGGTCTTCCGTCGATTCGATATTAAGGCGCTTCCCTTCCGCGTCCTCGGGCTTCTTTGAATGCGTGCGCAGATCGAAATCCGTGCGGTTGGCGATACCCATCAGTTCGTCCCACTGCCGCTCCTCTTCTTCGCGGTCGGGGAAAAAACGGTACTGGATATCAACCGTGCGTTTGGCGTAGTGTGCCAGTTCTTCTTTTGGCTGTTCGTAGAGGCGCATATTGCTCGCCGAGATACCCAGACTCGTGAACCAATTGAAGCAGCTATCGATCCATTCCTGATGCACATGCTCATCTTCGCCGGGTCGAACAAAATACTCCATTTCCATTTGCTCAAACTCACGCGTACGAAAGATGAACTTGCCGGGCGTCACTTCGTTTCGAAACGACTTGCCAATCTGCGCGACTCCGAAAGGAAGTTTGCGGCGACTGGTCGTCAAGACGTTGGCAAAATTTATGAAGATGCCCTGCGCAGTTTCTGGTCGCAGATACACGAGCGACGAAGGATCGTCTTCGGCTGCCGCACCCACATGTGTTCGAAACATCAGGTTGAACGGTCGCGGTTCGGTTAGATTCTTTGATCCACAGTTTGGGCATACAATGCGTCGTTCCCGAATTGCTTTCGCTATGGCATCACCAGCTGGCTGTCCGCGGAGTTCCTCTGCGCTGGGCAGATATCCCAGCTTGTCGGCGCGGAACCGGCCATTGCAATCACGACAATCCACCAGCGGATCGCTAAACGTGTCTTGGTGTCCGGAGTACTTCCACACAAGGCGACTGAGGATGATGGACGAGTCTACGCCCTCCATGTCATCGCGTTCATAAACCATCCATCGCCACCAGGCTTGCTTGACGTTGTTACAAAGTTCCACGCCCAACGGACCATAGTCCCAGGCGCTGCCGAGTCCTCCGTAGATTTCAGACGACGGAAAAACAAAGCCTCGCCGTTTGGCGAGCGAAACAATGGTTTCAATATTCGGTGCACTCATAAGTTAGCGAATGGTAAACGGCAAATACCGGTTGGTACATGTTTGGGTCGGACCCGGCTGACCTGAACTACTCCAAAACGAATGGGGGTTGTTGTAAGACAAGAGAGGAGCGCGGTGGCGCTCCCCCCTTTTGAAACAGACGAGGCAGGACAATCAGATTTGACTCATTTACTCGGCGTCTGAACGTTGACATCAATCTTCTGGGTGCCGCCCCCGCCAAACAGCCGGCCTCTATAAACGAAAAGCAGCACCAGAACGATAATTACAAAGATCGCCAGCACCGCGACAACGCCCGTACTTCCGCCGCCGCCACCATTTTCAGCCATGAAGGGTTCCTCCTCTTAAGGGAAACTACTGTTGGGGGTTTCGGGAAATTCCGAGCTGATTGTTACCACAGCGTTTCCGTACCGTCAACGTAACCAAAAGCAAAAGGAGACAAGAGCGCTGATGGCTCCTGTCTCCCATTAACTCAGACCGTGCCTGAGACGGCCGGCTTAATCGCGCGGGCGTCTTCGCGTAGGCGCTTCGCGCGGCAGCCGAACATCGCCTGCCTGGACCGTAGGCCGGGGCTGCGGAGGTGTGGCGCCGCTTGGCACGATCCACAGCTCAACACAATCCTCTTCGCGGAAACCGCCATTGAGAACGATGATTCGGGACGGGTCGATGCCTCGTTGACTAACAAGATAATCTCGCGCTCGAGCACCAAGTCGGTCGGCCTGGCCGACGCGGCTGGTGCGGCCACCGTAAGCGAATATGTAAGTTGTGATCGACTGATCGTTCTGAAGTTCAACCGCGAGGTTGTCAAGACGTGCCTTTTGATCGTCGAACGAGCAACTACAGCAGACGTCAAACTCCTTCGCAGGGTTAACGCGCGGAGGCAAAGCTGGAATCAAGGTTGAAGCCTGCGCTGTTTGCCGACACGTTGGATCGCCTGAGCCGTCATCGACTAACAGCGTAGCCGTAATTCGTTGCCCGGCCAATCCAGTTGAATCAACCGTGATCGTAGGAGTTCCCGGGCCACTAAGAACTTTGGCATTCCCCGGACTCACTGTCCAGGTGTAGTTAAGCGCTGAAGACCCTTTGTACGTGATATCTGCCGTGTAGGTTATTATCTCGCCGTCAGTTACCGAAGAAGGTGCAGAGAGATTTACCGGGAAGGGGCAAGGAGACGTCGCTGCAACTGGCTGACCTGGTCTGTAATTGAGCGCTACACACTTAATGCGTCCGGCCTCAAGAATAATCTCACGGGTCCAACGCTGGCCGTTGGGCAACATAATAACGACCGTGTGCACGCCGGGATCTCGATCCCAGGCTCGCCAGTCGGATGTAGTCTGACCCTCGGGCTTGCCGTCAACTTCGATAGGAAGACCAGCGGGCGTCGTCTGAACTTTGATCGTGCCATGTTTCGCGGGCTTCTTTTTGGCGTGTGCAGTGGGGGCTGGATGGGCCAGGAAGCAACCAATCACAAGCAATGCGGCGAAGGCAAATCTAGCGTAGGTCAGGTATTGATAAGGGGCCACTGTAACTTTCATGTCTGTTAGGCCTCCTTCTTATTAGCTTGGGATGCCAGACTTGCCCTAGCACGTCGTCGACGGAAGCCAGCTCCCAAGGCAGCCAAGCCTGAACCAAACAGTAAAAGCGATGCCGGCTCTGGTATTGGCTCGTGCGGAGTGGGCGTCGGAGCCGGCGGAGGGGGCGGAGGGGGAGTCGAACCCGGCGGCGGCGGCGTCGGCGTCGGAGTGAGCGGCGGCATCGGAGTGAAAGTTGGTGGAGGTGTATTGATATCGTCACCACCGCCTATGAAAAAGAAAGGTATCGCCGCCAGGAAAAGCAGGGGCCACTTGGGGAAGCCGCCAACCGGAATTAGAATCTCGCCGCAGTCACAGATTGTGCCTTCGACGTCACCTTGATCGATGATTTCAACACCGCGCTGGGGATCATTAGAGTTAACAGCCACACCTGCAAGCAGCGAATCTGAAGAAGTGACAGTGCTGTCGGCAATGATACCCGGACCATCAGCGCTGGACCGTTTCACACCCGATGTAACGAGTGATCCTTTCACTGCTGCTACGGGTGTACTAGCAGTCTGGGTCAAACTGCGAAGTCTGAGCTCGGGGGGGGTTTGATAGCTGCCAACGATCTGTATGACTTGGCTGATTGCCACTGGTCCAGCGTGGACCGGTCCGCCTGTCAACAGCAAGAGGCTGAGTATCGCACCAGTGGGACGGAAGGCTCGATTCCTCATAATGTGGATGTTTCTCCTGTCATCTCTCCGGAGCGATAACTGTAGGGAGAGATTTGCACCGGTAAAATATTCGCGAAGCTCTGGTCAATATCGAACAAACTACAAATTGACAACCGTCAGTTGGGATTCGTTTGTATTAAAAGAAGATGATCAATAACCTGAGATTTCCGTTTTAGAGTTGGAACTCGAACCTCATAATTACCAAAAGATGGGGGGAAGATAGCTAGAGTGCTTGGCAGCCGCAGCGAACGCCTCGAAAGGGGGTAGCGGGGTGGGGGCAAGGGGGCTCCAGCAAAGCCCGGTATAAAAAGAACCTTCCGCGAGTCGAATTAGTGCAAAAAGAGACTGCGGACCTTATGGATAACGTGCAAATTATAGTCCACGAACGTGCGGTAGCCGAATGCGAGGGTTATGGCCCAAAGACTGAGGGTTCCTAATCCAAGGCCTGGATAGAAACAGGCGAATTGTCCAAATCCTAGATATTAATTCTAGACTTCAGACAACAAGACCTCTCTGATCTTCGTTCCGCTACGCCCTTTAGTAAAAAGCCGAGTCGAAGCAGGTTTCCCCTGCCCGGCTCGGCCTTTTCGCCTCGCGTTACAGCTAGGATCCCTGACGTTTTAGTCACTATCACTGGCGCTAGCCGCTTCTGCTTTGCGATCCTCATCGCGCAAAACGGCCTTACGTGAAAGCTTGATCTTGTTGCCCTCCTTGCCAATACACTTCACCAGGATCTGCTGTCCTTCCTTTAACTCGTCGCGCACATCCTTGACCCTGCGGTCCGCAATCTCCGAAATGTGCAACAGACCGTCTGTGCCAGGAAAGATTTCAACAAAAGCACCGAAGTCCACAATTCTTGACACCGTGCCCAGGTAGCTTTGGCCCACCTCCGCTTCAGCGGTGAGGCCACGGATTCGAGCTACGGCAGCTTCCGCAGCTTCGCCACTGGCGGTTGCGATCGAGATCGTTCCGTCGTCGGATACGTCAATCTTCGCTCCCGTCTCTTCGACGAGCGAACGGATTATCTTGCCGCCTGGTCCAATGACGTCTCGAATCTTGTCAGGGTTGATTTTGATTT
>JBPCMM010000052.1:0-10582 GCA_051002255.1 Pyrinomonadaceae bacterium | reverse complement strand
TCGCTCTTCGCGATGAACGCGCAGTCTACTTGCGACTCCAGGACAACGATGTCGACATAACTCAAATGATTCGAAACCATCAGGAAAGGAGAAGCCGGAGGTGCGTTGTGAACATTTACCCTCATTCCGAGAATTCGTGCCGACGCGCGCGCCCAACCGCCGAAATTCTGTTTGCGCCAACTGAGTGCGGCTTCCCGAAAGGCAAAGACAAAAGGAACACCAACGAGCCAGCGGAGATAATAGCCGGCTGTTGTGCCGCACAAAGCAAACAATCGAATGGTCGCGCGCAGGTACTTCATCAGACTAGACCGAGAAATTGCTGGGGGCTCGACGGGGGAACTTAGATTCCGCATTGCGGTTTAGTTCAAGCTAGTTTAGCTTGCCAGAGTGAACGGCCGACGCATTAAATATTCGCTTACCTGGAAGCTCTGACCCTGTAGATTAATAGAATCGACCGAGCGACAGCAAATCAATTCCTGTCGCTCGGTCGATTGCAACGGAGGCGTTAATGTCACGAGGCCGAATATGAAGCCAGACCATGCATCGCAGGAATGTTGAGGTGGGCCCTTCCCTGCATCATATCTTCGCGGTTCACTCTTTGCTTTCCTACTGCAACGCGTAAAGGCAACGGGAGCGCGTTTCAGAGGTCTCCGAAACTCTCCGAATTACGGGAACGTAATATACGGAGGGTCACCTTCTGAAACGCGCTCGGACTAGAGGAAGATTGGCTACATAACGAGCATCATTC
Source organism: Pyrinomonadaceae bacterium (assembly GCA_051002255.1). Classification (GTDB taxonomy): domain Bacteria; phylum Acidobacteriota; class Blastocatellia; order Pyrinomonadales; family Pyrinomonadaceae; genus PSRF01. Next base: position 9,834 of record JBPCMM010000052.1, on the reverse strand, counting down.
GTGGCCATCGCCGCTGAGCTGTCCTCGAACCTCGCCACTGGGGTACAGGTTCGTATGGACGTTAGCGTAGGTGGCACCATTGCGTATCGCACGAACAAGCTCATTAAACTCCCCTGCAGCAATACCCTGGCCCGCCGGTCCAATGACGTCCGCGGCATCGATAACCCCGGTGAAGTTCCCCGAAGTGGGCGTGCAGGGTGGCTTATCCCCACCGCCGCATAGAAAAGCAGAAACTCCACCACTCGTACGACGCTGGCCGAGGTGAATATGTGCGGCGTTCGTAGTTGCCCCTTCCAGATTGGAATAGCTTAAACTGTAAGTTATCGTTTGAGCCGCGTCGTCTATTGTCGCGCTGAAATGACCCTGGCCACTGGTGGATAACGAACTGGGGGTTTCCTCATACCCATTTAACTGGGCCTGCACGGTATTGCCCCCGTTGGCCCTGACCCAGGTGACAGTAAAAACCAAGAGCGAAAAGATAATCGAAGAGATCACTAGCAATTTCTTTGTCAAAAGCTTCTTCATTTTGTCCTCCTAGTCTCTTATGTGGGGTGAAGACGGCTTACCCCGCGGTGTTTCGTTTCGTGTGTTCCCCCTCACTACACTTCTTTGACCCGGAAGTCAATAATGGGCAGCTAAGGAGAGTATGCTCCGAGTGTGAATACTCGTTTCGGCAAACACTGAGCAAGATCAAAAAGCTTGGTCCTACATCAAACCGGGATTCGCCTCTTACCTTTCGAAGCGTCCGCGGCATCCCCATTCTCCGGCCTCACGTCGACACGCGTTTGCCACGGTGGGACACCAGCCCTGTCGACGACGAAGAGCAGGTAGATACCCGGAACCGCCTGTGCGGGAGCGCCAGAAGAACGCTGTAACGACGTAAGCGACTAAGAAAGCGGGCAGGAAGTATCTAAGCAGCCTTTCCATCATCGGTCCCGACAAGGCTCCCGTTCTTCAGGTCACCGGCATGCGGCCTCATCGCAGCAAGTTTCACCGCGCAAAGCTTCAATCCCTTCCCTGACTATGATCGGAACCATGATCAACGCGGCCACTGGATCGGCCCACCACCAGCCTAACAAAGCATTTAACAGTAGTCCGATGAGAAGAATTCCAGATAGATAGGTACAAAGTTCTGTTTGCTTGGAGTCAGCCATCAACGCCCCACTGTTTATGCCGCGCGCGACCCTTCTTTTCGCGCGAACGAGCAAGGGCATAATGATCAGCGACACTGCGGCCAGAACAATACCAACGAGGCTTTCCTCGGGAGCTTCGCGCCTTATCAGCAGCGATTTTATTGAATCGTAACTGACGTAAATTGCGAGTACTACGAAGCACACACCCACAATTCTGAGACTGATCGCTTCAACGCGTTCACGACGCTCTTCATCGACATCCGCATGCAGTCGCCAAAGCAAGGCCGCGCCGGAAGTGACTTCAATCAGACTGTCGAAGCCAAAACCGACAAGCGCAATGCTCCCGGCCATCAGCCCTGCCGCAACCGCGATCAGGCCTTCGAAGCTGTTGTACCCAATCGTAAAGTATTCGAGATAACGTCCTTTTTTTATTAGTGCTGGGCGATTAGAAGTCACTATCTGAAGTCTTGCTTGGTTCATCTTCTCCTATGCCGCTAAGTTTTCCGGGCTTTCTTTCTTTAGAAGACGCCTCAACTTCATCCGTGCCTTGTGAAGCTGTGACTTCGACGTGCCCACTGCCACCCCGAGTATTTTCGCAATCTCCTCGTGCTCATGACCTTCAATGTCATGGAGGACAAAAACTGAACGGTACCCCGGCGGCAATTGTTTAAGGGCATTTTCCAGACCAATCCGGTCTAACACGGGCATTCTATTCGGATTCTCGGTGCCCCGCACAATCTGCACGGGAGTTTCGCCTTCTTCAGTTGTGCGCTCCAGCTTAACGCTTCTTTTTCTGAAGTGCATCAAGACCTGGTTTACCGTCAAGCGATGCAACCAAGTAGTGAAAGCCGATTCACCGCGAAAGCTGCCGATCTTGCGAAACAACTGAATGAAAGCCTCTTGCGCGAGATCTTCGGCCTCGGCCACATTTTGTGTCATACGAAGGCACAGCGAATAAACGCGACGATTGTGGCGCTGGTACAGCTCTTCAAAAGCCGTCATGTCGCCTTGGCCCGCGGCTTGGGCTAAAGCACGATCCGAAAGTGGCGCCGTCTCAGCCTTATCCTTGACCGCGATATTCTTATCTTGCCACAGAGGAAAGACGTCAGTGTTAATCATGGCTTTCGATAGAGCAAATAAAGGGCCATTTGATCTCCGACAAATAGGCTGCTAATCGCACTGGAGTCTCCCAATATCCGCTGTTTAATGACGAAAGAGGGTCCAGTGAACCCAAAAGGTGTAGCACGGCTTTTAGCCCTCGACTCTCCCCAGATTGAGATTAAAGATGAGTCTCGTAGGCTGCGCATCCTTGACACTCAACCTGTACAGTCGCGTGCGCAATCTTGAACTCAGACGTGACCTTCTTTTGGACAGCCGCAAGGACTTCGTCATGCAATCCGTGATCGGCGAGTACAGCGTGAACGCTCATAGCGTTCACTCCCGAAGTTAGGGACCAAACGTGAAGGTCGTGAACATCGGCGACGCCTGGAACGGTCCTAATCGCTTCGCGCAGAGTTGCCAAGTTAACATCCGTAGGCGTGCCTTCGAGGAGCACTCCCACTGCGTCGCGAAGTAATAGCCAGGTACGTGGCAGAATAAAGAGACCGATGCCCGCCGAGATCAAAGGATCAGCATAGTACCAACCCGTGGTAAGCATGATTAGCGCCGCCGCAATCACGCCAATTGATGTCAACATGTCGGACATCACTTCGAAGTAAGCCCCCTTCATGTTTAGGCTCTCTTCAGACGCCGCGCGCAAGAGGTAGATGCCTATGATGTTTACAACGAGTCCGACCGCGGCGACGGCCAGCATTGCTCCACTCCCAACCTCCGGCGGATTGCGAAACCGCTGGTAGGCTTCATAAAGGATGTAGACAGAGATTCCAATAAGCACCACGGCGTTCGTTAACGCGGCCAATATCTCGACGCGATAAAACCCATAGGTCCGTTCAGGAGTAGCTGGACGCTCCGCGAACTGTATGGCCAGAAGTGCCATCGCCAATCCCGCGACGTCTGTGAGCATGTGGCCGGCATCAGCTAACAAGGCAAGACTGTGAGTCAACAACCCGCCTACCACTTCTGCGATAAGGTATGCGGTCGTTAGCCCGAGAACTATCGCCAGTCTGCGTTTGTTCTTCCCCGCCGCCGAGTGTGTGTGACTGTGGCCCATCCGGTTGCTCTCTACGTTTGCAAAACTTGCTATTAGTACTTTCTATCCTTCGCCCTGGCTGCTCGTTCAATGTCGCGGCTCTCAAAGGGCAAGATCGTCGGTTTCGCCGGTCTGAATACGGACAGCCTTTTCTACTGGCCAGATAAACACCTTCCCGTCGCCCGGATTGCCGGTGTGGGCGGCGCCCACAATGGTTTCGACGATCAGATCAGCCATTTCATCGCGCGCAATGATCTCGATGCGCTCCTTTTTGACATACTCGACGAAATCCTCAATGACGCGGTGCGGCGCCCCTCTGGCGTGGCTGGCCTTCTCGCGCCCGAAGCCGCGCACGTCCGTTACAGTCATGCCGGGAAAGTCGTCAATGTCTTCGAGCGCGCTCGTGACCTTGCTCAGCATGAATGGTTGCACCATCGCAGTAATTATTTTCATGAGAACCTCTCCTTGGCCGGCAAGTCGCTCTCAGCGCTGTGCCAAGCTGATCAACAACCCTCGCCCAAGTCACGAACAGCTGCGCCGCCTGATTGCTACACTCACTCAGAATTCTATCCGCTCTTTCTCGAACCAACCGTAGAGTGTCGGCAGAATCAGCAACGTCAACAGCGTCGACGTAATAAGTCCGCCGATCACCACAGTCGCCAACGGACGTTGCACCTCGGCGCCGGCTGAAGTGGCGAGCGCCATCGGGATAAAGCCCAGACTGGCTACGAGCGCCGTCATCAGTACTGGCCGAAGTCGCGTCTCCGCACCCTCTCGTACTGCATCCGCTACCGATCGTCCTTCCTCGCGGAGCTTATTGATGTAACTCACCATCACCACACCGTTAAGCACGGCCACGCCAAACAACGCGATAAATCCGACTCCCGCTGAAATGGAGAACGGCATGCCGCGCAAAAAGAGTGCGAAGATGCCACCGACGACCGCAAACGGAATCCCCGTATAGATCAACAGTGCCTGCTTTACCGAACCAAAGGTCGTAAACAGCAGCACAAAGATCAAAAACAGAGCCAGCGGCACAACTATCAATAATCGCGCCGAAGCACGCTGGAGATTCTCAAACGTTCCACCCCAGGTCACGTAATAGCCGGGAGGCAGCTTTACGTGCTGCTCGATCTTCGCCTGCGCCTCTTCCACGAAACTGCCGATATCACGGCCACGCACGTTCAACTCGACGCCGATGCGCCGACGTGTGTCCTCGCGCGAGATCTGAGCCGGGCCTTCCACGAGCTGGATATCCGCGAGCTGTGAGAGCGGAACCTGGGCCCCGTTCGGCGCCGGTACAAGGAGGTTCTTGATCGTTTCAATATCGCGGCTGGTTTCATCGTGCAGTCGGACAACGACATTGAATCGCTGTTCACCTTCGTAGACGAGACCTGCCTCTTTACCCGAGACAATGGATTCAACTAGTTCGTTTACGTCCCCCACGTTGATGCCGTAACGGGCGATTGCGGAGCGATTAGGCTTAATCTGGAGTTGAGGCAATCCAGTTGTGGCCTCAACCTTTACATCTTCCGCGCCTCGCACCTTGCTAACGGCGCGGCTGATTTCGTCAGCGGCTTTTTTGAGGGTGTCGAGGTCATCACCGAAGAGTTTGATAGCGATGTCCGAACGAACGCCGGAGATGAGTTCTGCAACGCGGAGCTCGATCGGTTGTGAGAAGCTAAATGACCCGTTGGGGACACCATCTTCCAGCGCTTTCGACATCTTCTCGACAAGCTCGGTTTTCGAGTGCGTCGTGGTCCACTCGGAAGGCGGCTTTAACTCTATGTAGAGATCACTGAAGTCAATGCTCATAGGATCGGTGGCGACTTCAGCTCGCCCGGTCTTAGAAACCACCTTGGTGACCTCAGGGAAACGCTTTAACACTTTCTCAACTTCAGTAGTGGTCTTGATTGACTGAGTTAGAGAGACGCTTGGGAGTTGTTGCACCTGCACAGCCAGAGATCCTTCGTCCAGGCGCGGGATGAATTCTGAACCCAGAAACGGGAATAAGATCGCGCTAACGACCACCAATACTGTGGCCACAGCGATTGCCGGCAGACGGTAGGTGGTCATAAACGATAGCGCCGGACGATACCAGCGCTTGGCGATGCGAATGAGGAAACTCTCTTTCTCCGATACATGCCCGCGCAGCAGGAAAGTCATCGCCGCCGGCACGTACGTGAGTGAAAGAATAAGCGAGCCGAGCAGCGCAAAAACCACCGTGAGGGCCATGGGTTTGAACATCTTGCCTTCGATCCCTGTGAGGCTGAGGATTGGCAGGTAGACGATCATGATGATTGCCACGGCGAAGACCACGGGCCGGCCCACTTCCGTACACGCCTCAAGGATCGTCCGCTCAGGTCGTTCATGCGAGCCCTGATGCTGGGCCTCTGCGCGCCGGCGGACAGTGTTCTCGACCATCACCACCGCGCCATCCACGATCAAGCCGAAGTCCAGCGCCCCGAGACTCATCAGGTTGCCGGAGACATTGAAGACGCGCATCAGAATCGCCGCGAACAGCATCGACAGCGGGATAATCGTCGCAACCAGCAAACTACCACGCCAATTTCCTAGCAGTAGAATGAGTACGACGATCACCAGGAGCGCGCCTTCGATCAGATTCTTCGCAACCGTCCAAATGGTGCGATCGACAAGTTCCGTCCGATCGTAGAAAGGAACGAGCTGCACTCCGTTAGGCAAAGTCTTCTTCACCTGTTCGACTCGCTCCTTCACTCGATCGACTACGGCGCGTGAGTTCTCGCCCTTTAGCATCATGGCAATGCCCGCAACGATCTCGCCCTCTCCGTCAGCCGTTACCGCACCCTGCCGAACTGTAGCGCCAGTGACGATTTCTCCGAGGTCACGAATATAAACAGGTATTCCTTCCTTGCCCGTTTTGACGATGATGTTGGCAATATCCTCGGGAGATTCCACCAGACCGATTCCCCGCAAGAGATACTGCTCAGACCCGTGCTCGATATATGCCCCACCCACATTTGCATTGTTCTGCGTGATGGCCTCAACCACATTTCGCAAGGACAAGCCATAGGATTGCAGCTTCGCGGGATCCAGTCTTACCTGATATTGCTTCTCGTAACCGCCAAAGCTGTTAACTTCGGTTACGCCGGGCACACCTAGCAGCTGCCGTCTCACACTCCAGTCCTGGATCGTCCTCAGTGCCGTAGCGTCATAGCCGCTCCCCTTTGCTGCCTTGAGTTCGTACTGATAGATCTCGCCTAAGCCCGTCGAGATGGGTCCCATCTCAGGCGATCCAATGTTCTCAGGGATCTGCTCACGCGCTTGCGATAGACGCTCCAGCACGAGCTGCCGGGCAAAAAAGGTGTCTACCGAATCATGGAAGACGACAGTCACGGCAGAAAGACCAAACTTCGAGACTGAGCGGATCTCCTCAATGTCGGGAAGTCCCGACATCGCCACTTCGACGGGAAAGGTGATCTGCCGCTCGATCTCCAAAGGCGCGAGTGATGGTGCGGCAGTCAACACCTGGACCTGCACATTGGTGACGTCAGGCACCGCGTCAATGGGCAGGTTAGCGAGACTGTAAAGTCCGGCGCCGGACATGATCAGTACCATCAAAAGGACCAGCAGGCGTTGCGAAACTGCGAAACGAATGAGACCGTTTATCATCAGTGTCCATGCTCCCCCATCTCGCCTTTCAACTTCTGTGTCTTAAGAGTGAAGCTGCCTTTCGTTACGACTTTGTCGCCGAGCTTCAAACCGGAAATCACACGGTGATATCCTTCGATCTCGCCGCTCAGTTCCACTTCGCGCACCTCAAACGCTCCCGCCTCGTCGTCCTTTGGAACGAATACAACTGAGCGGTTCTCTATGCGCTGCACGGCGGCCGAAGGAACAACCAGTTCTTGATCACTGGATCCACCGGTTCCGGCTGCAAAACCAACCTCGACGAACATGCCAGCCTTTAGCCGTTCACCCGGATTCGCCATCTCGATCCGGACGCGCGCGGTCCGCGTCTCTTCGTTCAGCCGCGGATCTATGTAGTTCACTCGCCCAGCCATTGCTCCCGTACCCAAAGCTGCGGAACGCACCTCTGCTGGAGTACCGACACGAATCTTGCCAACTTGTGATTCCGGAACGTTGGCAATCACCCATACGGTGGAGATGTTAGCTATTGTGAATAGCGCTGTGCCTGCCTGAATTCCCGCCCCGGCATTTACCAGACGTTCCACGACGGTGCCGGAAACTGGAGCGCGCAACGCTACCAGCGAAATGTTGGTGGTGTGTTCATCACGAGTATTTGTCGCAACTGGATCACCGAGCGTCTGCAAACTCTGACGCAGGTGGCCCGCGTCAACGCGTGCTGTTTCAACTTCGGCCTGGGCTTGTTGCACCTCACGGTTAACGGAGATGTTGTTCTGATAGTCGTACTCGGCCTTCGCCGTCTTGTAAGCGGCCTCGGCAGCTATTAGGTCTTTTCCTGCGCCGGCTCCCAGGTCGATTAGCCGTCGGGTTCGTCTCAACGTCGCTTCCGCCTCGTCGAGCTTCGCTTTCGCCTGAATTGCGGCCACACGGTTTTCGGCCCGTTGCACGCGCTGAAGGGTCCGCTCTGCGAGACGCAAACGAGTCTCCGCTTCACGCAGCTTGCCGTGCATCTCAGCGACCTCAGGGCTGGATATAATGGCAAGGACCGCCCCGGCTCGCACGACATCTCCCTGACCCACGTTCACACGTTCGACCCGACCCGATACCAGTGGCGACGCCTGTTGTGTCTGTTGCTGATTTGTCTCAACGGATCCCGTCACCTTGATCAATGCGACCGCTGGCCTTTGCGTTACGCCTTCAATTTCAATTCCGGCGGCCGCGATTGCTTCAGGGGACAGCTTCACTTCCTCAGCTTCGCCAGCCCCGTGTTCGTCTCCAAGTTCGGCATCTTTAGCCGCTTCGGCGTTCACGTTGATAGCCGTCGATTCCTTATTACCTCCGCGCAAAAACAGGGCGTAGATAGCCACGAGCGCAACGAGCGCGACAACAGTGACGATCGCGATATTGCGATTTCTGGGCGAGCCGAAACGTGTTTCTTTGTCGTTCGCAACCTCATAGGCTGAACGTTCGCCGTGAAGCCTGCCTGGTACTTGTTTCCTGCTCTCAATGATCTTCCAATCTGTGGTTGCGCCAGGTCCCTCTTCGGACCGGTACGTTACAGACGGACTGGTTGTATCGCCTGAATTATTTTCATTGGTCGACGATTCGTCGTGCGGATCTTCGGTTATTAGACGATTTGGCATTGAATGCTTTCCTCACTGTTGATTGATTGGGACCCCGATGGCTGCTTGCAGATCGGCCAAGGCTCGATATCGTTCCGCGAGGGCTTCGGTGAACTCACGCTGCGCGTCGACAAGCCGACGTTGCTCGCTTAACAGATCGCCAATGCTAAAGGCGCCAATCTGATACGCCGCTCGGATGGTTCGTATGTTCTCGGTGGAACGAGGGATAACACCCTGTTCGAAGATGGTCACTGCAGCACGCGCCGCCTCATATCGCGCATATGTACTTTGAACTTCCGCGCGCACGACTGCTTCAAGGAATTCGCGTCGTCGTCGCGCTTGACTGATTGCCGCCGCTGCTTCCATTTTCCCGCCCTGGTTACGATTGAAGATCGGGATTCCGACGGAGACACCGAAAGTAAGTAATTTGTCGCGGTCGCGAAGCACGCCTACCGGTGTGTCATCGAAAACAGAGCGCCCATAGGAGTATCTGGTGAAGGGCGTCACGTCTGGCACACCTTGCGCGCGCGCCAGCCGTAAACCCGCCTGCGCTACTTCTTCATTCAAACGCGCGAACCTCAGATCAGGACGTGTGCGAAGGGCGACGTCTATGGCCGCCTCAACTGAAGTTGGAGGCGTTGGTAGTAACGGAGTTGCGATATCCTCGCTCAACCGCAGCAGCTCAGCGGGGGGAACGCCAGTCAGGCTCTTAAGTCTAAGAAGACTGGCCTGTAGTCGGCCTTCAACCAGCGCCCGCCGTGAGCGCAAACGGTCGACCTCGACCCGCAACTGGTTCAATTCGATGGGGGCCGTCTCGCCTTCGTTAACACGCGCCTGCACGAAACGCGTCGTCTGCAAGTCCAGATTATTAAGATCCTCTAACGTCCCCAGCTCACGGAGGGAAGCTAATGCCTCGACATACAAAACGCGCACTTCGTTGGTAAGCCGCCGCTCGCGGTCCGCCACCTCGGCCTCCACTGCTTGAAACTCCGCCTGCGCAAGTTCGATCCTCTTTCGCCTCTTCCCGCCAAGCTCGAGTGGCAACGCCAGACCGACACTGATTTCACTTTCGCCGGGTGCCCCCGTAAAACGTCCGGTTGTCTGTTCAAAATCCAGGGCAGGGTTCGGTCTCAAGCCCGCTTGCCGGAGCCGCCCCCGAGCGCGCTCAATTTCAAGTCGCGCGGCAGCCAACTCCCCGTTTGAGGCGAGTGCACGGCGAACTAGATCGTTTGACGAAGTTCCTTGCAGTGGGTCGAAGTAACGCGAAAGAGTTGGGGACGTCGGAGTAGCTGTCGGCGATAGC
>JBPCMM010000051.1:0-12021 GCA_051002255.1 Pyrinomonadaceae bacterium | reverse complement strand
CATTTCACCGTCCAGCACGAGCTCGAGTCGCAATACGCCATGAGTAGAAGGGTGCTGCGGCCCCATCGAGATGGTCATCTGGGTGTCGAGCGGACGATCGACGATCTCGAATTGCGGTGGAACGTTGCTGGTGGAGGTGCTCACGGTGAGTATCCTAGCGTATCCTTCGATCTCCCATTTCCGATTGCCAATTTCCGATTGCCAATTTAAGAAAGCCGGTCGCAATCAGTGCCAAATCGGCATTCGGAAATTGGCAATTGGCAATCACTTTAGGCTGTACGGTTCGTAGCCACGCAACGGAAAGTCTTTTCTGAGTGCATGCCCTTGCCAGTCGTCGGGCAGGAGAATCCTTCTCAAGTCCGGATGACCATCAAAAATGATGCCGAAGAAATCAAACGTTTCACGTTCGTGCCAGTTTGCCGTTCGCCACACGTTGGTAACTGTGGGCACATGCAGATCGTCTTCGGTTAATAAGACTTTTAGTCTTACTCGATGATGGGTAGTTGTAGAGAACAGATGGTAATTAACTTCGAACCGGGGCTCTTCCTCCGCCCCGCGATCCACACCGCAAAGGTCGGCGAGAAAATCAAAACGTGCCTCTGCCGAGTTCTTAAGTTGGGAGCACACCGCCTGGATATGGTCGCGCGGCACCATCACTGTTATCTCACCATACGACTCTCGAACTTCGGTTATCCAATCAGGGTGCTCACGCTGTAACGCCGTCACCAAGAGGGACGGCGTTGAATTCTGAGTGGAAATTATGGAGGTCTGCCCAGGGAAAGCCTGTTCGTTGTCCGCCCCGTTTGTCATTCTCTGAATACCCCGTTACGAAGAGCGGCGGCGTTCGTGTTTTGAAGCGATTGTATAGGGCCGCGATCCCGGCAGCACGTTTTCTCTAGCCGTTGACCCGTCGGTCACTGGTAGCGTTCCGGGTACTACCGCCTCGCGGGCTTCCTCCTCCGGAACATCTCTGCGGTCCCGCGAGGACTCTTTCATAACTTTGTCTTGCAACATCATCACGGCGTGAATCAGCATCTCGGGACGTGGCGGACAGCCAGGAATGTAAACATCCACCGGGACAATCTTGTCCACACCCTGAACGATCGCGTAATTATCGAAGACGCCGCCGGAGGTTGCACATGCGCCCATGGAAATTACCCACTTGGGTTCCGGCATCTGATCGTAGATACGTCGCAGCACGGGGGCCATTTTTCTTGAAACCCGACCGGAGACAATCATCACATCGGCCTGCCTCGGACTGGCGCGAAATACTTCAGAACCAAAACGGGCCAGGTCGTTACGCGAAGATGTAGCGTTCATCATTTCGATGGCGCAACAGGCCAGCCCAAACGTTGCGGGCCACAGCGATGATTTGCGCGCCCAATTGATCAGGGAATCCAGGCGCGTGGTCAACACTTCCGGCAAGGCCGAGCTAATGACGTTTTCAAGTCCCATGAAACTCCTGACTAAGACTAGGCCGCGGTGCGAGTCTGCCCGAGCTGGCGCTTTTCCATGTCGGCCAGCAACCGGCCTTCAGCTTCGGCGTCGCGGCGCGCTCGATCGCTCCAGTCGAAAGCACCCTTCTTAATAACGTAGACATAACCGGCCAGCAGCAATACGATAAAAATTATCATCTCGAAGTAGACAAGATTTTTAAGACCGTAGGCGGGACTAGCAAGGGTCCTGAAGACCACCGCCCAGGGAACCAGGAAGATGACTTCAATATCAAACAAGATGAAGATCATCGCGATCAAGTAGAACTTTACTGAAAAGCGCTCGCGTGCGGTACCGACCGGATCTTTGCCACATTCGTACGGCATCAACTTCGTTCTAGTCCTCTTTCGCTGTCCGATAAACTGCGAAATGAAAATATTCGCCAAGGCGAAACCGCCAGCTACGACGAACATCAAGAGAACGGGCAAGTAGTCGTTAAGATGAAATGGCATCTTGAAGATCCTAGCCGCGACCTGTCGCAAGCCAGATCAATGCGCGTCTGTAGCCCAGCAACCGCGGCGACCGACACGCGTGACTCCAGATTGAGAATCATTGTACAAGCAGAATCGTAGTCGAAGTGATCAAGGGTGTCAAGCAACCTTATCTGGCAAAATGCGCGAAGAAAATGACAATTGACCCTGCAAAAAATCCTGTGTTAACTTGCTGGGAAGCCTTTCGAAAGGCCACTTGATTTAATACCCGCGCAGAATGATTCGATTCCGATTCAGCTAAAGTGATCACCGGCTACAACACCGACGTGGAACATGATGGCGTTGTCTATCATGTGCAGACGGAAGATAAGGGACTGGAAACGCCTTTGATTCTCTCGCTCGTTTATTCGGGCGGAGCGATTCTAGCCAGCAAGCGTTCCCGGTACGAAGATCTGATTGCCTCGGGTTTTACTGACGAGGTGCTGAGCGAACGTCTGAAGCGGCAACACATGCTGATCTGTGCGGCAATCCACGCTGGACGTGTTGGGGACCTCAAGCGTATGGCTGGAGCGGAGCCCGAGATGGCCGTCGTGGGCACGCCAGTCGACAGTGAGGCGTTGGCCCCGGCCCTGGTAGAAGAGAAGCCGGATGCACCTGAAGCCGCGGCTCAGCAGGACGCGGGAGCGTCCGCTCCTCCGACAGAGGCCGTAAGCCCGACGGATCCGCACACGGTTCACGATCCGCGACGGCAGTCACCGCTGGGCGAGTTGGGGAGGGAGGCAGAAGGTTTACGAATAAGTCTTCTCGATGAAGGGGAGTTCCGTTCGGGCGATACACCGACACTTCGAATCATGGTCAGCCAACTGTCGGGTACCACCGAAAAACCAATGAACGGCGCTGTGGTTTCCGTGAAGGTCCTGGGGACAGCGTTCCGACCCTTGATCTACTCACTGAAGACACGACACGACGGCGTGGCTATCGTATTGGCGCAGATTCCTAGCTTTACCTCTGGCCGCGCGGCCATCCTGATCCGGGCGCTGGCCGGGGACAGTGAAACCGAGCTGCGGCGCGTTATTCATGCTGACTGATCCTAGTCGAGCGAATCTCTTGAAACTGCGAATAAATGGGGAAGACCGCGAGGTCCTAGATAATCTCTCGCTTAAAGAACTAGTCACACAACTCGACCTCACACCCGAACGAATAGCAATCGAACTCAATCAGAACGTGGTGCCTCGCGCTGACTGGCCTTCGACTGAGCTAACGGAAAATGATCGGGTAGAGATTGTTCACTTTGTGGGCGGGGGAGGGAACCAGGCAGGGGCAGTAGGCAGCCGGCAGGAATAATCAGCCCGCTCATTCGGAATTTAGGAAGTCGGATTGCGAATTGCGCATTTTCCAATCCGCAATTCGCAATTCGAAATTCTTGCTTCTGTTTGCTCGCTTTCGGGTGTAGATTTGTCTCATAGCCGAGGAGTAAGTCAGTAAATCATGTCAAGAGCGGTATCAGCCAAAACGGATCGTCTGACAATCGGTGACCGAACATTTACGTCTCGCCTGATCATTGGCACGGGAAAATACCGATCCTACGAGGAGATGAAGGCGGCGCATCGCGCCTCAGGCGCGGAGATGGTTACTGTCGCTGTCCGTCGCGTGCCTCTGGATCGCAGCGCCGAGTCCTTTCTCGATCATCTGGACCCTCAGATGCAGCTATTGCCTAACACCGCAGGCTGCTACACCGCGGAAGAAGCGATTCGCACGGCGCGGCTCGCCCGTGAAGCGTTGCAGACTGATTTGATTAAGCTTGAGGTTATCGGAGACAAAACAACTCTCTTTCCGGACAACGAACAGACGCTCGAGGCGGCGACCGTACTGGCTAAAGAAGGCTTCACTGTACTTCCTTACTTTACAGACGACTTGATCATGGCCAAAAAACTGCTGGATGCCGGTTGTTCGGCCGTGATGCCACTGGCTGCTCCCATCGGATCGGGGCTGGGAATTCAGAATCCCGTCAACCTCAGAATCATGCGCGAGCAACTTCCCCAAGCCACGATCATTGTTGATGCTGGAGTGGGCACGGCCAGCGATGCTGCAATTGCGATGGAACTGGGTGCGGACGCGGTCTTGATGAATACCGCAATTGCCGAAGCGCAAGATGCGGCGAAGATGGCCCAGGCGATGAAGCTGGCAATCGAGGCCGGAAGGTTGGCCTACCACGCGGGTCGAATGTCGAAGCGACTATATGCCAGCGCGTCGAGTCCTCTCACAGGCGTATTACGCTGATCTGCTCATAGTTCTTAAACCGTAACTTAATTTCCGCCTGGGCTATTTTTACTCTGGAGAGTTTCCATAAAAAACGGGTGGAGGTGGCGGTTGCGGAGCCGGGGTTGGCTGCGGAGTGGGCAGAAACACCTGGGAGTAGGCTATCGTCCAGGAGGCTTTAGTTAAAGGCATTACCAGAACCAACCCGAAACAGCACAACATTATCCCAAAAGTGGAGAGCACCAGCTCCAGCAACAACAATCCCATAACGCCGCCAAAGTTTTCTCGAGCCGCTCGGGCACTCAGTTTTGTAGCTTCCCAGCCGGATAGATTCTTATCAACGACCAACTGATAGGCGAAAGCAAAGATTATCCCAGTAACTAGAAAACAAAGTACGTAAAGAAGTACTAGCGCCGCCAGATATGTGACCATCTGCATGAGAGCTTCAGGTGGGAGTGCATCATCACCGGGATAGGTCCTTTCGATGTCATCCAGCCACACTTCAAACAGTTTCCCTCCTATCGCAACTAGCACGAACGGCAATCCGCTCAGGAACGCCACGATAAAGCCAGGGGACATGTAAGAGAAGCCTTTGCCGATATTGTTGAAGGAGACAAAATCGCCACGCATTTTCAGCAGCAAAGCCAGGAAGATGCCACACATCCAGGCGCCCCAGATTATTCCTGCGAATGGAATACAGAAAACAAGCACAAGGATGATCAAACAGAAGCCGGCAAAGAGAAAATACTGATCCTGTACCAAGCTCCAACCACGACCCAGACACTCAAGGGGTTTGACTGCTCCAACCTTAAACTCGGGTGTTTGGTCGGGGGAAAATAGTGAGTAGCTCATGCGGAGTCTTAAACGGGCTGAAAACTGGCGCGTGAATATACTAGGTTTGTTGGTTGAGGGAAACGAGAATTGTCTTCTACCAAACGGGTGTCTTAAGACTGCTTTCCCCTGATTTGTGGACCATGAGTCTAGACACCTGGCGACTGACTTAATTTCTTCAATAGAGCTTCCGCCAAGTCAGAACTGATAGTTTTGAGAATATCGTAATGATGCAGAGCTTGGTTGCGGTCACCCAGTGTGAAATAGAGCAACGCCAGGTTGTAATGGGCTTCTGCGTAGTCTCCCTTGAAATCGATAGCTTGTTTGTAGGCGGCAAGGGCGTCCTGGTTGCGTTGATAACTCTCAAGAGTCATCCCCAGGTAGTTGTAGGTTACCGGGTCTTTCGGGCTTATGCGCAAGGCCTCCTGCAGTGCCCCAAGAGCTTCCTGAAACTTACCCAGCAGGCGATAGGCCTGTCCCAGCGTAGAGTAAACAAGAGCGCTTTGTGGGCTGAGACGCACTGCTTCTTGCAAAACTGAAACTGCCTCCTGTGGCTGGCCTGAGAAGATAAACGCATTGCCGAAGGCAATCTTGGCCTCGACATTAGCTGGACGGAGGAGAACCGCTTTCTGCAGGACCTCAACCGATCTGGGGTGCAGCCCCGAATGTTGATAGGTTTTCCCTAAGGCCATGAAAGCGTCGAAGAAGTCTGGCTTTAGGCGGATGGCCTCTTCAAACGAGGTAGCCGCTGTTTCATATTCTCCAACCTCATAGTGAGCTCCACCGAGATCGTAATGAGCTTCGGCCCAGCCCGGCTTAAGGCGTATGGCCTCTTTGAACGCATCGATCGCCTTTGTTCTATCGCCCAACTTCAGGTAGGCGAGACCCAGCGCGTGATGAAGTTCAGCCGAATCAGCATCTAGTTCAATTGCTTTTTTATACTCCTCAATTGACTCTTCGTAGCGGCCCTCTCTCAGGGCCTTGTCTGCTTTCTCACGATGCATAAGAGCATCTTTGGGGGACTCGGCCGGCAAGCTCCCAAGTCTCACAGGTTCGGCAGGAACCGCTGAGACTATCAACTGCGCGAAACGAGTCATTATGTCGAACTTGAGCCCGGCCGCTGGACGCAACGGATCGTGGCGCACCGAGGAGCATCTAACGATCAAATTCCTCTTTCTGAAAAAGAGAACGCCAGGTCCTACGATGTAACACTTGTCGCCGATGGCGCATTGCTGGCTTGGCTGGCCGCTAAGGGGGCTCGCAAGCCTATACAATTCTCGAGCTGCGTCCTCGGACGACGGGAATTCCACCATCCAGACTGTCATTTCGTTCGTATCAAGCTGCCATCTGTATGTGATTACTCGGAACTGAGGGTTGGGGTTCGGCCACTTGTTCATGAGTATCCATTGTGGCTCGCTTCGAGCGATTGTGCGCTCGATTCTCTCCCACAACGGCAAAGTGTGTTGTGCTTTAACAAGCAAATGGCTAACTAAAAACAGCATCAGGCCCAATGCCCCCTTTGATAACTTTTCGCTTTTTAAACTCGTTGTGAAAATCATGCGCGGCCTTTTTCATCGCCTGTCGTACTAGGGCTTCGACCCGATCAGTTTCCCCACAAGAACATCTGCCAAATCGGAGTTAAGGCCTTTGAGGATGTTGTATTCATCTTGAGCCTGATTTCGATCCCCCAGCGCAAGATGGAGCAGCGCCAGATTGTAATGAGCCTCGGCATAATCTGACTTCAATAGAATAGCCTGTCTGAAGGCGGCCAGAGCCTCCTGCTGGCGATCTAAACTTTGGTAAGTCAGTCCCAGGTAGTTGTGGGCCACGGAATCTGCGGGACTAATGCGCAACGCCTCGTGCAGGGAATTGAGAGCATCCTGAAACTTACCCATTAACCGGTAGGCCTGTCCCAGACTGGCATGAGCAAAAGCACTTCGCGGACTAAGGCGCACGACCTCTCGCAAGACCAATGCGGCCTCCTCTGGCTGGCCTGCGAGTAAAAAAGCGGCGCCTAGCGCACCCTTGGCGTCGCTAGCATCGGGCCGTAGCAGGGTCGCCTTGCGCAAGACATCAACTGACTTCGTATGCAGACCGGAATGTTGGTAGGTATTACCCAAAACAATGAGAGCATCGAAGAAGTCCGGGTTTAGGCGAATGGCTTCTTCAAGTGGGGCCGCCGCTGTAGCAAATTCACCACTCTCGTAATAGGCCCGACCGAGATCGTAATGCGCCTCAGCGAAGTTTGGTCTTAGGCGAATGGCCTCTTTGAAAGTGGCAATGGCCTCTTCCCGACGATCTAGCTTCAAGTAAGCAAGACCGAGCGCGTGCTGGGACCGGCCTGGATCACCTTCCCCTTGGTTGACAGCCTTCTTTAGTTCTTCAATGGCATCTTCATAGCGGCCTTCCGTTAGTGCTGTCTCACCGTTCTCATAAGCGGTCTTTGGTTTGTCCAGACCCATCCCGAGGAGAGCGTCTATGTGGCGGGCAAAGCGAAGGAGCGTCGTGATCGCCGACGCCCTTCCACTTATACGCGCAAGTACATAGTTCCTCCTGAACACTACTATGGCATTGCCCCTGGCTTCTCGCACATAGCTTGCCTCTCCAATATCGAGTTTCTGCGGCGGAGATTTGTAGGGCAGCCGACCGAATCCGTCCTCCTGAAAATGGAGAATTGCCTTTGCGACCGAGGGTTGCACTATGATCCAGGCAGCTATTTCCTTTTCATCTTGCCTCCACTGAAACATTTCTTATTGCTGGTGCTGTCGTTTCCCATATATTTCCATCAGCGTCCAGCCAGGTTCTTTCTGCCTGATCCCGGTTTCGATCCGTCCCCATAGAAGATTAGGTTGCTGTGCAAATACCGCTGACGAACCACACGCCAGAAATGCCAGACACAGCGACACGCTTAGTGCTCGGCTCATCTTCCGGTTTCGTTCGAACATAGGAACTAGACCTGACCTCTCTACCATCATGATAACTGCGTACAGATGTTGAAACTTGAGGTGGGGCAGTCGTGAGCAATTAACGGTCAGAGGAGCCTGGTCGAAATCACCCAACAGCGCGGGGCTTGACAACCAGATGCTACAGGATTTAGTAGCCCGTGGGCAATCTTTGGTTGCCAATGTTGCTGGTGGAGGTTGGCACAACTCGCTTTGTCAGAGCGACCTGGTCGCCGCCTGTCCAGCGTGCCAGTGTGTTTCGCAGTTGAGACTGGTCCAGTTGAGACCAAGTCGCTACCGCTCCCCGTTCTGACAGAGCCTTCGCTCGGCAATTATGAAGCGAATCATGTTGTAGGTGATGTTCTCAGGCAGAGAGTCGTGAAGAGGTTTGAGTCTCTCTGCGCCGTGCTCGGCAATAGCTGCTTCAATCAGGGCGCGACTATCAGCGGGGACGAATAGCGCAGTGTCTATCGAGTAGCCTGCGCGAATACAGTCAATTAGGTGGCCCTCTATCGTGCCGGTTGTGCAGTTACGTTGGCGGGCGATTTCTTGGATCGAGAGTCCTTGCTGATACAAGCCATAAGTTTCCATCATTGTCTTCGTCGCGCCGAGGTCTTCGGAAACTGGTGCTGGGACGTGAGACTGATCGGCGGTGATCTGGGGAAGCGCCAATTCGATGGGCTCTTGCTCGCGCATGACGCGGTCGCCTAGTTCAGTTATTGAAACCGTCGGATACTCACCCGGGCTAACTATGAGGCAACGCGCTCGGATCAGCTCATTTATGTAAATCAGGATGGCGTCTTGGCGCATCTCCTTCAACAGCCCGTAGGTTGATAACTCGTTAAGATGGGACTGCATTAGGTTCTTTGCCGCCGAACCGCGTAAGGCCGCGGCCAGCACCTTCTTTCCAAAGCGACCCTTCATACGTTTGGCGCCCGCCAGAATTTTCCGGACGCGGAGGGTTTCCTCCACACTGAGTACTCGAGGCGTGGGGTCAGGCAATTCGGTGCGAGTTCTGCCGGTACGGCGAGACGCCGGCGAATCATTCAATGCTTCTGCGTTGGTTAGTGGAATCCTTGCTGCCGAGTTAGGCGAACAGTTTCCGCAGGTGCCACACTGTCGTGCGTGATGGTGATCACCGAAATATTCGAGAATGTGGGCGCGGTAACAATGTTCCGTGTAGCAGAAGTCGATCATCTCGCGAAGTTTCCGCCGCTCAAGGGCCGCACGCCGTACTACATCGGCTGGGTTAATGCGAAGTCGCGAGGGAGCGTTGTCGAGCATTATGATATGGCGAGCGCGCCGGGCTGCGGTGGCGGTCGCGGCCATTCCACCACCTGTAGGCGAGACCGCTGCGCTCGCAGTGGATGGGGCCACGCGTTCTATGTGGCCGGCGCGTTCGAGCAGGTAAAGAGAGGACTGGACTGCCATTTCGTTGGCCGCCCCAGCGCGCTTTCGGATCTCAGCCGCCGAGAGTTCTATCCGCTTGAGACCTGTTGACGAGAGAGCGTCGTAAACGCTTTGCACAAGTGGGAAGCTTGGATAAGAGCCTTCGATGAAGAAGTCGTGGGTGTTTTTGTCCGCGTAATTGAATAGCAAGACACAAGACGATGGCAGGCCGTCTCGTCCTGCGCGCCCGATCTCCTGATAGTAGGCTTCGATCGATCCGGGCATCTGATAGTGGGCGACGAATCTGATGTCCGGCTTGTCGATGCCCATGCCAAAAGCGTTGGTGGCTATAATCATTTGCGTGCGGCCAGCCATGAAGTCTTCCTGCGCTTTCACGCGCACCGAATCGCCCATTCCCGCGTGATACGCAGCGACATGTAGCCCCTGTTCCTGCAGTTCTCTCGCAACCTGCTCTACAGCTTTGCGCGTGGAAGCGTAGACGATACCCGAGCCGTCGTCCGTTTTGGCAAGGCGCTTGATACGCGCAACCTTTTCGCGCTCTGTTTCCGTTTGCACGACATCGATCGAAAGATTAGGGCGGTCAAATCCGCTGACGAATGTTTCAGGATTGCTGAGGCCCAGCTGTTGGACGATGTCCGAGCGAACATAAGGCGTGGCTGTCGCCGTGAGCGCCAGAGTCTGCACTTTTCCCAGGGACTGGAGTACGCTCTTCAATCGCAAATAATCCGGACGAAAGTCATGCCCCCAGGTGGAAATGCAATGGGCCTCATCAACTGCGAAAAGCGAAACGCCGATGGACTGAATGGCTGCTACAAAGTTGCTGCTGCGAAAGCGTTCCGGGGCGACGTAGACCAGCTTGAACTGTCCGCGCCGGAGTGCATCGATGCGCGTGCGTTGTTCGGCTGGAGCAATCGAGCTGTGGAGGAAAGTTGCAGGCAGCTGCCGCGACCGTAGGGCATCAACCTGGTCCTTCATGAGGGCGATCAGGGGGGAGATAACGACGGTGGCGCCTCCTAACATCATCGCGGGAAGCTGGTAGCAGAGCGACTTACCGCTCCCGGTGGGCATTACCACCACGACGTCTTTACCATCAAGAATTGCCCCGATCACCTCGCGCTGACCTTCGCGGAAGTCATCGAATCCAAAATGTGCGCGCAGCGATGTGAGGGCGTCAGCAAGAGAAAGCATAGCAGAGTCTAAGGGTTTTGGATCTTACCTAGCAAGTGGTTGAACTTTTGGATGACTCAGCCCAGTCCGCGTAGCGAACCAAGATCATTGCCGATTGCCGATTTCCAATTGCCAATTTCTTCCTCTCTCAATCCGGAGCATGGAAATAACAGTCAAGAGCGACTGGGGGTATACGGTTTGGTAATGTTAGGAGTCAATTCTTCCTTCAATCGGCAATCGGCAATTGGAAATTGGCAATGATCTCGGCCATCCCTCATGCGGACTGTGTGGAAGATCAAGCACTGCTAACAGCTCGCACCAAAGTGGAGGAGAATTAGCGAATACAATCCGCGAAAGCACAGCACCAGCGCAAGCACTGGCTGGAGCGTTTATGTTACGAGGATTCGGCGCCCCAGTAGCGAAATCCCCCACGTTGTTTTCAGTATTTGTGCAGCCGTTGCTCCTCCTCAGAATTGAATTCGTGTTGCTGGGAGAGGCGGTTGGTCCTGCTCCGCGGAAGCAATTGGCAGTGCCGCCATAACCAACGAGATCGACGATAGTAGGGTCAGTCGGACAAGGGCCACTTATCGCTGTTGAGATGTTGACCAGGGCTACCTTACCGCCGGTTGCTGCCATTCCAGTGGTGCCGGTTGCATCCGGTGTAGGAAGATTTGCGCCAGCGCTTCCCCCTGATGATTCCTGAATCAAATAATACTGCCCGGGCGCAATTGAAACCGAGGTCAGGTTGGTAACTGACCAGCTAATTCCCGTCGCGCTCGCGTACTGTATTGACCAGCCTGCAAGACTCATGGTGGTTGTGCCGGCGTTGAATAGCTCGATAAAGTCGTTCCTAAAGGGCGCGCCTGCGTTACCTCCTCCGCCGTAGATCTGACTTATGACAATCCTGGCTAAAGGCGTGGGAGACGGAGAAGGACTGGGGGACGGAGTGGCCGACGGAGTCGGAGTTGAAGACGGAGTAGCCCCCGGCGTGGGGCTCGCCGAAGGAGAAGGGGCTGGAGTCGGGCTCGGCGAAGGGCCAGGAGTTGGGACACTGCTCGTGTTCTGAGGATCACTTGGTGTCAGCAGTTGAAAGTCTGTGAGATTATCATTCATGTCCTGCGTGCTACCGTTGAAGCCTCCCGGCCTTCTTTCATAGCTTTGATTGGAGTCGCTTGGCAGTGGCGCAAGTTGCATACCCTCTTTGAAGGCCGAACCCACACTCAGACCAACCTGATCTACAACTGAATCATCAGGTAAGGTCAGAGCAATGCCACCGTCGTTGGCGAAACCGACCGGGTACGTTTTATCTCCAACGACAGAACCTCCGTAGCCCGCATGCGTCGCCAGAAAATGCCCGCGAGCAGGGATCACGGTTCCGGCATTTATTGTTACTCGCGTGCCAATGGCGCCAGCGCTACTCGACCCGCGAATCTTCCAATTGGCAATTGCGATAGGCATGTCACTGTTGTTGTAGAGTTCGACAAACT
>JBPCMM010000050.1:0-7907 GCA_051002255.1 Pyrinomonadaceae bacterium | reverse complement strand
ATATGCACCAATGGAATGACGGCCTTCTCGACCTGCAACAGGTCTCAGATAGTAGACTACTTTCAGGGCGCATGACACAGAGTTTCTAGCTTCATATGGGCTCGCCGCTTCGGCGGGCTGCGCAGCTAACCTGCGAATTACCGTAAGCTCCTTTTGGATTTTCACACAGTCGCTACCGCTCGCCGTTCTGTAGCGGAGCCGGACCTCACGATACGGCCATTGAGAGAAACAGAGCGTCGGTGGCGGGTTTGCGGTTTACGTTTACGACGAGCTGTTCGCGAAGCTCCTCAATTCGAGAGATCCATGAGGTTGCGCTGCGGCTGTCAATCCGCTCACTTATCCTTCGTAGCTGGGGAAGTACATCTTCGTTAATTACCTGTCCGGAGGGGACTCCGAACGAGAGCATCAGGGCATCGCGAATCAAGGTTTCCAACAACTCCAACCCAAACTCATATTCGTCCTTGTGTTTCGCCTCATTCATCTCTTCAGCTAGGCGTAAGAGACGAGAATGATCCCCGGTGATGGCCAGCGCCGTGAGCACCTGCAGCATCGCGTCTCGTCGCTCCTTAAAGCTCTCCAGATCGCCCGCGAGAGCCCGTCCGATGCTGCCGTTCCCGGTTCGCGCCCTCAGCCTGGCCTCTGCCGGAGTTGTGAGTTTGTTCTTTAACAAGTGTTGTTCGATCTCCGCCGTAGTCAGAGGTGAGAATCTAATTATCTGGCAGCGCGACCGAATTGTTGGCAGCAGCATAGCGGGCCGCGAAGTGATGAGAATGATGTGGGAAGTAGGTGGCGGTTCTTCCAGGGTCTTCAACAGTGCGTTTGCCGATGCGTCATTAAGTTTGTCGGCGTCGTCCACGATGAATACCCGCGCCTTACCTTCGAAAGGTCGAAAGTTGGCCTCACCTTCGATATGCCGCATCTGATCCACCAGCAACACCCGCTTGGGCGCCAACACGATGCCCACATCGCCGTGATCAGTCCAAATGATTTTCTTCCAGTCATCCGAGTCTTCGGATTGGGGAAAATTGAAGCGAGAGATTCGTACACACGCGGGGCATTTTCCGCATCCTTCTACGCCTTGTGGAGCACGACAGTTGAGGGCCTTGGCTATCTCCAGGGCAAAAAGCTTTTTCCCAACGCCCTCTTCCCCTGAAAACAACAGCGCACCGGGAACTCGCCCCGATTCGAGCATTCGTCCGAGTAGCTGTTTTACGCGTTCGTTGCCGGTGAGTTGATCAAACATTTCTATAGTGGCTCTTCCACCCCAGTGGGTTTGCCCCGCTGGGGACCCCGGTGTGACTAGCGAGATCCTGCCTCTGCCGTCTCTCTCGAGACTATCTGGCCACGAGCCTCAAGAAAGGGAACTACTATCTCTTTCACGCGTTCATGAGTTTCTTCAACCGACCCGTTCGTCGTGACAATGCGGAAGCGCTCCGGTTCCTTCGCCGCCAGACCCAAATAGGCCTCGCGAACCCGAGTATGAAATTCCGCATCCTCGGAGTCGAGGCGATCTCCCTTTTGCTTGCCCTCTGACCTGCGCCGGGTTCGCGCCGAGGATTTGGTTACTGATAGATCAAACAGCAACGTCAGATCCGGTATGAGGCCTTCAGTAGCGAGTTGGACAATCTCGGAAATTAGCTCTGCAGAAAAACCTCGACCGGCACCCTGGTAGGCTTTAGTGGCGTCGGCGTAGCGGTCTGAGAGCACGATCTGACCGGCTTCCAACGCCGGTCGCAGGACTCGTCGCACATGCTGCGCGCGGTCCGCTGC
Organism: Pyrinomonadaceae bacterium; assembly: GCA_051002255.1. Lineage (GTDB taxonomy): Bacteria > Acidobacteriota > Blastocatellia > Pyrinomonadales > Pyrinomonadaceae > PSRF01. The sequence continues at coordinate 6,137 of JBPCMM010000050.1, read as the reverse complement.
AAACACCAGCAATTCCGTAAGCGGGTCAACCTGTTCCTGAGTGTCGAGCAAGGCGGCCCGCAGGCGCAGACCGACCGGTGTTCCTCCCGGCTCGCGAGTGACGACAACCACGCCGCTTTGCGAGCGCAGAAAGTTAGCCAACAATCTCAATTGCGTCGACTTACCGCTGCCGTCTATGCCCTCGAAGGTGATGAAGGTTCCTGCCACAAGTCCTCGTGTTCCCCGTTGAGACCGGGTCGCTACCGCTCCCCGATCTGACAGGTGATGCTAATTGTTCGGGCGAGTTTAAACGAATCTCACGATTGGCGCGAGTCGGGGGTTTCCCGGTCAGACTGGTGAGAATCAACCGCACCGCGAACTTCCCGCGCGTGCGAGATGGTGGAGATAGCATGCTTGAAGATCAATTGCTCCTGTGAACCCGATTCCAATAGCACCGAGAATTTATCGAAGCTCTTGATCTTTCCCATCAACTTCGCGCCATTCAGAAGATAGACTGTCACAGTCGTTTTTTCGCGCCGGAGCATGTTCAGGAATGCATCCTGAATGTTTTGTAGAACTGGTTTCCCGTCTGACATGGATCCAACCTTGAGACCGTTAAAAATTTTAGGAGGGGGCGGTTGATTCAGATTACAGCAACGACGACAGGGTAACAAGCTTGAGCACCTTTTCCTGAAGTAGTTTTTCATCCCCAAACCCCTCGCACCAGATAACCCCAGGTTCACGGCGAAACCACGTCAACTGCCTTTTGGCGTAGTGACGAACATCCAACTTTGTCTGGTCTATAGCGCTGGCTAGATCTCGTCGTCCTTCCAGGTATTCAACAACTCGACGGTAACCATGAGCGCCGAGGGCGTTTGAGACTGGGGGAACACCTTCAGCAAGAAGGTGCCTAACCTCCTCCACCAGACCGGCCGCGAAGTGTGCCTCTGTGCGCTCATTGATGCGCTGGTAAAGTTCATTGCGCGGTGGGTTGATAGCAAAAATCTGCAGCCGTCGCGCACTCTCGGGCGGCTCCGGGCGCAAATCCATTTGCTCCGACATGGGGAGACCAGTCTGTAGTCGAACTTCGATTGCGCGTTGCACGCGAGGCCAGTCCCGTGGGTACAACTCTTCCGCCATCTCAGGGTCAAGCCGTTCGAGAAGGCGATAAAGATGTTCGGCCCCGCGCCGGTCACGAATTCGGTTAAGCCGCTGACGCAATTGCTCGTCGGTTGGAGGACTAGGAAAGAAAGGCTGGCGCAACGCCCGCAAATAGAGGCCTGTGCCCCCGACCAGGAGGGGCACCCGGCCGCGGTTTTCGACCTCTTCAATCGCCGTCGCGGCCTCGCGCGCCCAATTCCCGGCGGTGTAGTTGATCTCCGGGGAAACGAAATCGATCAAGTGATGGGGGACGCCCTGGCGCTCCTCAGGCGGAACCTTGGCAGTTGCGATCTGAACGCCTCTGTAAACCTGAACTGAATCGCAGTTAATGATCTCGCCATTGAGTTGAAGAGCCACTGCGATGCCTAGTGTGGTCTTGCCTGATGCGGTGGGCCCGACAATAGCAATGACAGGTCTTGGAGGCGTATCTGCGCTCACGCTCCTGAGGATAGCATGCGGAAAAGAATTACCGCCCAGATGATAACGAGAAGAATTAGGGCGCCAATGATTTGGTTGCGGGAGAAGCGCACAAAGGCCTTTTTGTATAGCGTCATCCTGTCAGAACCGGGAGCGGTTGCGACCAGGTTGCTCCGGGAGCGCGGAATCAAATTCGTTTTGAGGGAAAGGAGGTTGACGTTGATGAGCGGTTCACCCATTGGCGCAAATCAACTACTCCTGGTCTAAAGGTCGAAAACTGCGCCCGCTTTTAAATGAAGGCCCGGAAGCAGAGGTGAGGTAATTTCATCAATCCCACGCAACGTGGCGATCTCTTCCAATGTTTGCCCCTGCAAATGAAAGATCAGGACTGACTGATTCTCGCTATCAACAATCCAGTATTCTTTCACGCCATACTTTGCGTATAGCTGCCGCTTTACGGAAAGATCACGGCGGCGATTTTCAGATCCCGGCGATAGTATTTCGACTACGATATCCGGAGCGCTGGTAATTCTCTGCTCGGAAGTGACGTCAGCCCAGCGCTCGCTCAGAACGAAGAGAAGATCGGGAATTACCGCATCGTAGTCGCTGAAAATTGCACCTGTGCCGGGAACAAGTATGCCCACGGGATGCTCTTTGATATATGAGCCGAGTTCCATCTGAAGATTGTGTAGGACGCGTTGGTGAGGAATTCCAGGAGCGCGGGACACGAAGAGTTCTCCTTCAATGAGTTCATACCGGTTTCCGTCGTCGGGACAGGCGTCGAGTTGGGCGACGGTTATGAGGGGTTGAATTCTCGTTGTCACTTGTGACCTCCTGCTCATGGGTTGGCGTGAGGAGGGACCTAGGATAGTACCGCCACTTGATAAACTCAAAATCAAATGATTCTTCCAGCCGCCGAAAAACAGGTAGTGGGTCATTTACAAGTTTAATGACCTACACCGAAAAACAAACACGATCCACGAAACCACACGAAATTGATGCCTTCATTCGTGTTGCTTCGTGTAATTTCGTGGATCGCTTACTGCTTTTAGTGGTGCTGATCGTTTTTCGCCAGCGTGCGAAGACGCAATTTATAGTCTGTTGGTTTGAAGATAGTGCGCCGCCCAGGTAGAGACATCGCACTAATACAGCTTGGACAATTCGATTCCAGAGTAATAGGTCTTAAGGATTTGTGTGTAACTCAAGCCCTGGCGGGCCAGGCCGTACGCTCCTACCTGGCACATACCGACGCCATGACCCCACCCGCGCCCCGTGAAAACGAAGCTCGTAACCCGCCCGTCGGAATCATATTTTCGATCGATGACAAAGAGTCGTTCGCGCAATCCTAGTACGGATCGGATCCGGCCACCGCGCACGTGACCGAAACCCTGGGTGCCAATGATTTCTAAATCAATCGCTCGTCGGGAAGTCCCTCTTGCAGCCACTCGCAAGTCGGTGATTGGCCCAATGTTGCGGGCAGCGCGCGCGAGGCGAGCTTGAACTTGCCCCATTGATAGTTCGGTCGCCCAATTTGTGAATGGCGAAAACCTCTCGGCAGAAGCGCCATTTAACGCCGGACGCACTTCAAGATAGTCAATCTCTCCCCCTGCGTTTACATGAAACACAACAGGCTCGCCGCCAACAAGAGCAACCATGCCCACCGGGAATACGGCTTCGCCGATTTGCCGGAATAGGTACGCGTCGGACCTGACTCTTATTGACTGGTCTTTTCCTTTAGTCGAACGCAAGACCAGGGCGCCATCGGTAGTCGGTCGCGAGATCCCTTTCTGCAGTTTCAATAGCGAACGTGCATCAAGCAGGCGCGAGATGGCGTGCAGGGCGCGGGCGCGCGACATCGGTTCGCGCGGGCGCAGAGTTGCGTCTGGAAAAACTGATAAGTAACCGTCACGAACAAGCAGCGCGACATCAGCACGATTTGCCGAGGGCACGTCGCCCACATCACGAAGCGGAAGGAAGTATTCCACGTCCGCATTATTGAATAGCGTGTCAGCTCGGTTGTCGCCGAAGACTGCTGAGTTTAAGGCGGTGGCAAAAGCTGCCGGCTGGTTTACCTCCTCTGTTACTACCGGAGCTGCCTGGCGCGAAACCCGGGCAACTGAGGCAAGCCAGTGACGAACCTCAGCTACTGGAACGGGTGACGATAGCCAGTTATCGGACAATTGCGAAGGGAGTGAGGCGAAGCTTTGAATGGTTAACAATGCGGCATCACGCGCCAAAGGAAGATTCTTTTCCTCACGCAACACGGCGGGCTCGCGAGTAGTTTTGATTAAGAAAGGCGCGAAGGCCGCCGGACCTTCGACGCCGCACTCATGCCCGCGAAGATACGGGACTGCCTGATTAAAAATGTTACCGGCATCTTCGGTGCGGCCGCCGCAGGTAGAAGTGTAAAGAGCGTTAATGGGCTCACCGTGGTAGGTCGCAATAAGTCCGCGTGTTTCGTCAACCGCCCGAGTTGAAAGCGGGTGTTCTGATGAAAGCCCTCGATAAACCTGGGAGCGAGTAGTCGGCAAAAGATCGAACCCTTGCGACATGAACTGTCCGAGATTTCGCAAAGCGTAAGTGCGGGCCGCGATCGCCTGGGCCTTGAGCGCTTCAAGGGCGGGATAGCCGCCCGGCGAGAGTTCATTAGCGACTACGCCGCGTACATAGTCTTCCAGCCCGAGTACGTTGACGACCGTCAGGGAGCCGCGCGTGTTGGTGAAAACTTCTATGCGACCACGGTAGGGCCGCTCATTGAAACGAACGGGAGTTTTTGCTTCGTCGTCGGACGCAAGAACGACCGGCGCGCTGGAGCTAAAATTACGGGCAGACCCTGAGAAGCCGACCACCTCACGAGAGGGAGCACTCAGGCGCGCAGCGAGACGAAGATTGCCGGCTGACGGTCGCGCTTGCGTGGATTGAGTCGGGTTCGAAGACGATGCTATAGCGAAAGGCTGCGAGGATGCGGCTATGCTGGATTGAAAAACTCTGGCATCGAAGCCGGCGTCGTTTAGTCTTGCACTCAGTTCTTCTGCTTCCGCGCGCGAGAGCCTGTTTCCTACAATCAATCCCCACGTCTTGGTTTCCACGTCCAAGGTAATCTGAGAGTCTTCGCCAATCACCTCCCGTATTTCGCGAGACTTTTGTTCCGCCTCTGCGCGCGAAGCAGCTCCCCCGACTGCGAGCCGATAGGACTTTTCGACATTAGGAGGCAGCGGAGATAGCAGCCGTGGCTCGAGTCGCACTCGGGCAACATCAAGAGCAATCAAGTTTGTGCCGGAATCGCTGGCATTCATCAAACGTCCGGCCGTGGAAACTGTCGCGGAGCGCACATCGGTGGCCAGCGCGACGCGGATCTTCGGCTCGGGTCCGGGGATTAGTTCAGTAGCGCGTTGACGTAAGGAAACGGGGGTCTCGATATCCGGAGCGCTCCACGCGTCGTCTGTTGGTGGGGAAGTTACGGTCTGATTGGCCGGCAGTTGTGCACGCCTTGGACGAGTTTCTTCAGGTCCTTGTTGTGCGAATACGACAGCAGCGGAGAGGGACTGCGAGAACAGAATGACGAAGGCGATGGCTTTTCTTGCGAGGGAACCGCGCATTACCTCTGCCCCTTTCACGGCATTAATCTCAGGGAGAGGCGCCGCGGTCGCTATAGTACTACACGCCGGCGAAACATAAGCGCTTTTTTGTTGGTGATGGGTTAGTTTGCTTTTCGTAACTATCTCATTCACACCGCGTTTCAACGGTTTGGCTCTTACGGCCCACTCAAACCGTTAAAACGGCAACGACATAATTGACTCAGTTCCGGGTACGGCTTCGCCGCCGGATGTGTGGCGGTGGCTATGCCCCGCCGTCCTGCTGGCTGTATCACTGGGCCGTGCCCCTGGTGCGGGCCTGGCCCCTTGGATGAGTCGCGTGATTTTCCTCAGCCAACTAATGCTGCATTGAGATCCGCAGACACGACCACGTAGCACAAAAGGGCCAAGCCCGCACCAGGGGCGCAGCCCGATGAGCGGAGCAAGGCTCCGGCGGGGCATAGCCACCGCCACACATCCGGCGGCGAAGCCGTACCCGGAACTGAGTCAAGTATGTCATTGCCGTTTTAACGGTTAGAGAACTCAGCGCAAAGGTCTAACACCGGTCTAAAGCCGCGGTGTGAATGGGAAGTACGCACGCTATCTGAAATGGTTAAGTAATTAGTTCGTCGAGGGTCGTGCCGGGTTTGACCTCAATTGGCTGCTGCCCTTGGCGGAAGATGCGCCCGCCAGTGGAGCCTTTCAAAATATTCGCATTGCCTTCAACTCGGATCATCGCTCCCTCGCGCAGCCCTACGACAGGCTTATCATTTTCTTCGAAGAATTGCAGGATTCTTTCCTCGCGAGTTTCTCCCATGTGTTTTGAATCCGGATCCGGATCGAGGTAGTGAGGATTGATTTGGAAGCTTACGAGGTTCAGGGCCTCAAACGATGGGGGCTCAACGATGGGCATGTCGTTAGTTGTTTTAATTGTTGGGCCAGCAACGTTCGACCCAGCGCTGGATCCCACATAAGGCATACCATCTTCAACCTTCTCACGGATCA
>JBPCMM010000049.1:0-4523 GCA_051002255.1 Pyrinomonadaceae bacterium | reverse complement strand
CAACTACCCGACCGACTCGCTTTGCTTTCGCGAGCGCGAAATAATTGACTCAATTTCTTCGAGAGCTACTGCTATCGCCCGCTTTATAGCTGGGCTTAAATCTGCGGCCAGCTCGTCATAACTTGCGGGTTCGCAGCCCACTAGAAATACCTTGCGGGGAAGAACATTCAGCGCTTTGGCGAGTATCAGCACTTTTGAAGGATCGCTGTAGTGGGCGTCCGCCAGGGATTGATGCAATTCATTTGAAAGCTTTTCATCCAATTCCGGTACTTCGGGTTCGATTACATAGATAGTTCCGGGGCGACCGCCACGATGGATCGTGTCAGCAACGATCAGGACGTCATAACCGCTCATCAGTTCCTGAACTAAAGCGACACCTGCGATGCCGGCCTCGAAGACCGTGACTTCGCTGCCATATGTGTTGTTCTCAAAGAGCGCCTGTGCAACCGCTACGCCGAAGCCATCATCACCGCGAAGCACGTTTCCCACGCCAGCTACCAGGATTTTCATCAGTTGCTTTTCCCCCTCGATACGTATCGTCGCGGTAATAGTCTAACCGACAAAGGTACCTCAGCAGAGTTTACTGTCGAAAAAAGACAAATTGGTCTTTGCGCCGCCGGATCTTGTGTGTATGATAGCCGCCACACACGTGAAGCATAGATATCTACCGTCTTCATTGATCTGATCTTTCGTTCTGACGGAGGGTATGAGTGAAGATTGCAATTAGCGGCAAAGGCGGCTCCGGCAAGACTACTATCAGCGCTACCCTCGCGCGCATCTTCGCCCGCCACGGGTTACCTGTACTCGCTATAGACGGCGATCCCAATCCGAATCTTATTCAAGCTCTTGGCCTTGGATCCGGCGTTGAAGCGGAGGCGGTTCCGCGCAGCGTCGTCGAACGTCGGGAAGACGAAGCTGGCCAACCGCGCCATGTCCTGACGACAACAGTCGCGGAGATCGTCAGCCGGTATGGGCTAAAAGCGCCCGACGGCGTCACTGTCCTGGTCGGAACGCGCGTGGATCACGCCGGCGCCGGTTGACTCTGCGGAGCGCATGCTGCCGTGCGCAGCATCGTCGGTGAGATCGTAAGCAGCTCAACAGATGTGACAGTCATGGATATGGAGGCGTCCATAGAACATATGAGCCGCGGCACGGTCAGGCACGTCGATGCGCTATTGGTGGTCTTGGAACCTTACTACCGCTCAATGGAGACTGCCGGCCGCACCGTACCGCTGGCGCGCGCACTCGGAATCCCACGCATTTACGGCATCGCTAACAAACTTCGCAGCCCTGAGGACGGCGAGGCGGTTGCGGCCTACTGCCGCAATCACGATCTGCAGCTCATTGCCAAAATCCCATTCGACGACAGTGTGGTGGAGGCAGATCGCACGGGTCGCGCCGTGATTGACTACGATGTTACTGCGCCGATTGTCGAAGAGTTATCGCGGGTAGCCGCTTTTCTGTTACGTGAAGTAAAAATTAGTGGAAACGGGGCGGGAGGAAACTAAGATGCTCGAAAATATGGACACGATGACACTCTGGACCTACTCGCTCATCGCGGGCGCGGTGGTAGTACTCATAGTCGCGATTTTGCTTATCATGCTCATCGCGGCCGCCAACCGAGTAAACAAACACGCTAGCCACATCTGGGACGCGGGAAAACAAATCGCCGGGAATACAGTTTCGATCTGGATGTTGAATGTAACCAACAGAGTGGCTGGCGAGATTTTAGAAGGCGCGAAGTCAATCAATACCAGAGCAGCTTCGATTGATACCACAATCGGCGCCTTGGCTGATGCGCTTGGACCGAGGAGGTAACCGCCGGTGCAACTGCTAACCTGGCTCACTGTTATTTATCTCGCGGTGCTGGTAGTCGCCTTGGCCGTCAGTCTAATAGCGATCTTCATTTATCTTTGGAAGATTGGCAGTGCTCTGGCGGCGGTGGAACGGGCACTGGTTCAAACGAAGGCAAACTCACAGCCGTTAAAAGGGCACATCGAAGCCATCAATGGCGGTCTGGTGGGCGTCAGAGATGGGTTGATGCTAGTCGATGAACATCTGGCATCAACCGACGAGAGTCTGAATTTTGTTGCGGATCGTTTGGGCATCGGAGAAACCGCGTAGACTTCGCAAGAGGACGCTCATGGAAACTACAATCATCGTCGTGTGGTCGGTTACGCTCGGAATCGCGCTAATATTAACGCTCGTAATCTTGAAGCTCGTTTTTCTGATACTCCGCACCGAACGCGACATCCTCCAGCTCGCTCATATCACACTGCCTGCGGCGCGCGGGATTGAGGGCAACACTGCGTTGATCTCCAAGCTTGAGACTACGAAGGGCGTTGCGGGAAAGATTCTAAGCGCTGCCGTCGCCATTGAAACCGGCTCGGCTTCCATCGCGGAAAAGCTTCGGGCCGTGGGCCGCGCCCTCGCGGAGAAGAGAGGATGACATGGAACTAACGCTCACATTGCTAACCGCACTTCTGGCTGCAGCGTTGCTGATTGCTCTCATCGTCGCGTTGTTTCTTGTGCTGCGGACCCTCCAATCGGTACGCAAGTATATTGAAAAAATTAATTTCGGTGTTCGAGCAATCGAAAAAGAGACTGAGATGCTGGGGGGAGTGGAAACGCTCAACGGAGGACTGACTGCTCTCGCGGGCGGGCTGGAATCTGTCGCGTCGCATTTTGCTAATGTGGATCGCAACGTCGGCACGGTCGGCGCTGCTTTGTTGCGATAGGCGATACCAGTCTGTGTAGGGCTCTCAATTAATCCACAGACTGAGGGAAGCTCTGATCAATAATCAGTGGTTCATGAAGTATCTGCTAATTAAGAGGAGTCGCAATGGGAGAAATACCAGAGAAACGCGGTGGCGAGGCTGGAAGTCACCTGCAGCGCGAGTCGTCAACCGTAGGCCTGCCGGATCAGGTTGGCAATGTCGGGCGCCGCACGATGGAAGAGTTGGCTGAAGACATCGTCGCGTCGCACGGGAAGAGCCAAATGAGTCTGGGCCCGCTGGAGAAAGTCTACGTCTTCTGGCTCGCTGGTATGAGTTGCGACGGCTGCACAGTTTCTGTCAGCGGCGCGACCGAGCCAGCGCTGGAAGATTTGCTGACCGGCTCCATCCCAGGAATTCCCCTGGTTATTCTCCACCACTACGTCCTGCAACTCGAGTCCGGTGACCACTACATGCAGTCGCTGTTGAAGGCCGAGCGGGGCGAACTCGATGGCCCATACGTCATCGCTTATGAAGGCTCGATTCCCGACGAAAACCTGAGCGCTGAGGGCGAGCCGTTCGCAGGGGAAGGCTCACTACCGCTCTGGGCACCGAGTGACAAACGTCGGCGAGTCTCTACGGCTGAATGGGTGAAGCGGCTGGCGCCGGGTGCGGCGGCCATGATCGCCGTAGGCACGTGTGCGACGTGGGGTGGGATCCCCGCAGCGTACGGCAATATCACCGGCTCGATGAGTGTGATGGATTGGCTCGGCGCGGATTATCGCAGCGCATTGGGGCTCCCGGTTATCAACATTCCGGGATGCGCGCCTGTTGGTGACAACTTTACTGATGCAGTGCAGGCGATTCTGCTTTTCCTCCAAGGCCTCGGTCCGCTGCCTGAGTTTGACGAATTGGGGCGTCCAGCCTGGCAGTTTTCAGACACGGTCCATCGCAAATGTGGCCGCGCTGGATATTATGAAGAAGGCACATTCGCGCAGGAGTATGGCGACAAAGAGTGCCTGGTTGAGGTTGGTTGTTGGGGCCCCGTGGTGCAGTGCAATATCACGGAGAAGGGCGCCATCGCGCACATGGGTGGCTGTATGAACGCGGGCGGACCCTGCATCGGTTGTACGATGCCCGGATTCCCCGACAAGTTTGCGCCATTCTACAAGGCGCCTCCGGGTTCAATGCTTTCAAGCAATGCCTCGCGCTTTATGGGTGCAATTGTACGCCCGCTGCGCCGCATCAGTCAGCGCGAGCGGAACCGCGAGATTCGTTGGCACGATACAGTGCCCAGCGGTTGGGCCATGCATAATGGCGCCACGTCGCTCACGCACAAGATCCTCGAGTTCTTCTACGAAGCGATGCAGTTTCAGGGCGCGGAACGTCCCGGCCGACAACGACCCGAAGAGAAGTTACAGCCTGGTTACCAACCCCTGCCCGGGCGTGTCTACGACGGAGAATATCAGGTGCTACCGGAAGAGCGCGTAAAGAAACCAGAGAAACGAGTCTAAGTATCATCGCCCCAAATGATAAGCAGTGATTAATCCTCAACTCAGGTAGCAACGGAGAATCGTCGATGTGCTTCAAAAATCTTCCAGTTGAATTTGACGCGCAGGGTGTCGCTCATCTCAAAGGCGGAGTTGTCGATCCTTACGCCTATCAACCCCGAGAGATCAAGCGCGAGAAGCTGGAAGAACTCCTCGCGCGCAATGGGCATATCAAGGACGTCAGTATTTCGCCGGTAACGCGCGTGGCGGGCGCACTTTCGTTTCACGCGGTGGCGGATCTACAGGAGCGGAGGTTTCT
>JBPCMM010000048.1:0-8008 GCA_051002255.1 Pyrinomonadaceae bacterium | reverse complement strand
CGGCTGGCTGACATTCTGACGCGGCATGGGCTCATGAAGAAGTGGAAAAAACTCAACCGGCAGAATGCGAAATAAAAAATATCCTGACGTCACCGGTTTGCTAAAGCAGAAGATGCGGCGCCGAAGGCGTTTGGCTCGACTGTCGTTCGAGGAGAAGATTGCCGTTGTTGATAAGTGGCGGAAGTTGACCCGGACCATCCGAAAAGCCAGAGGGTTACGAATCCACCTGTCGGTCGCGCCCGATGATCGGTCTGAAGAGTATTAGGATTGTAAATGATGTTGGATAAATCGCCCGCTGGGCATTATCTCAGAGATGCGTTGGCTTCGTTTCGCGCCTACAAAAAGCTCGCGGAGAAAGCGTTGGGGCAAATTACGGACGAAGAGGTCTTTGTTACGATAGATGAAGAGTCAAACAGCATCGCAGTAATCATGAAACATCTGGCAGGCAATATGCTGTCGCGCTGGACGGATTTTTTGACAACCGATGGCGAGAAACCTGAACGCGATCGCGACATGGAATTTGTCATCGAACCCCAAACATCAAAGTCTGAGGTAATAAACTATTGGGAAAAGGGCTGGCAACGCACCTTCGAAACGTTGCAAGCGTTGCAACCAGAAGATCTGTTGCGCGCGGTGCTGATTCGTGGGGAGACGCACACCGTCGTGCAGGCAATCAATCGCCAGCTGGCTCATTACCCGTATCACATCGGCCAGATCGTCTTTCTTGCCAAGCATTTTAGATCGGCTGAGTGGAAGTCGCTGAGCATCCCGAAGAACAAGTCGGCGGAGTTCAATAAGTACCTTGAGCAGAATCCTGACAAAGCTCGACATCGCTTCGACGCGGCGGCCAGATTCAATGACGTTGCGCGGAAAGACGACTAAAATGTCAGCAGGTATTGTCAGCTTCCATCACGTGAATCTAACCGTGCCACCCGCCGCCGAGCAGGCTGCGAAAGACTTCTATAGCGCAAGACTCGGTCTCGAAGAAGTACCCAAGCCAGAGGCGTCGCGCGGGCGCGGTGGGGCGTGGTATCAGCTCGGCAGCGTGCAATTGCATCTATCGCTGGCAGACGGTTCCGACGAACGGTCGAGCACCCGACATATCTGCTTCGTCGTCGAGGATCTCAATCGAGCGCAGGACCACCTGGCGTCTACGGGAGTTAAGATCCTGCCTGATCCGGGTCCAGTTCCGGGTACTCAACGTTTCTATATTCGGGATCCGGGTGGCAATCTGATCGAGATTGTCCAACGAAAGACTGATTAACCGTCAAGGCGCCAGGGATTCTCGTTCTTATTAGAACGGCGAGCGATAGCGATCCGGTCTCAACTTGAGACGCACACGACCGGATAGTTCTGACCAGGTCGCTGAGCCGCCCCATCAGACCGGGTCGCTACCGCTCGCCGTTCTGACAGTAGGCGTTTAATATCTTCAGCATGCTGGATAACCTCGGGAATTTACAGCGGACCCACTCCTGCGGGGCACTGCGCAAAGATGACGTTGGCAAAAACGTTACCTTAATGGGCTGGGTGGCGCGGCGGCGCGACTTTGGTGAACTAACCTTCATCGATCTTCGCGACCGCGACGGGCTAACTCAAGTTGTGTTTAATGCCGAAAACGCCCCGGAAGCACACGCCAAGGCCAAGGACGTCCGCGGTGAATATGTCATTGCAGTTGTGGGCCAGGTCGTGTTGCGCGATGACAGTGCACGCAATCCAAAACTCGCAACGGGCGAGGTGGAAGTACAAACTCACGAGCTTTACATTTTCAACGATGCGCGCACACTGCCGTTTCAACTGGATGCGTCGCAGGACGCTTTGGCAAGCGAAGACTTGCGCTTGAAGTATCGCTACCTGGATTTGCGCCGACCTCAGCTCCAGTTAAACCTCAAACTGCGGCATCGGGTAGTGGCTGAGATTCGGCGCTACATGGACGAGCAGGGATTCCTCGAAATCGAGACTCCGAATCTGATCAAATCCACGCCTGAAGGTGCGCGCGACTACATAGTTCCCGCCCGCATCCAACCAGGTAAGTTCTTTGCGCTGCCTCAATCACCGCAGCTTTTTAAACAGATCTGCATGATTGCGGGTCTGGATAAATACTTTCAGATTGCGCGTTGCTTCCGTGACGAAGACCTGCGCGCCGACCGGCAGCCTGAGTTCAGCCAACTCGATGTTGAGTTGAGCTTTGCCTCACCGGAACACGTCTATGCATTGATTGAAGGTTTATTTGCCCGTGTATTTCGTTTGATTGGCGCTGATTTGCTGGTGCCTTTTCCCAGGCTCAGTTACGCGGAGGTGATGCAGCGGTATGGTTCCGACAAGCCCGACCTGCGCATTCAAGGCATGGAGCTGCGAGATTTATCGCCGGCCCTGGAAGGGACCACATTCGCTCCTTACGCTTCAGCCCTGGCGACTGGCGGCCAGGTGAAGGGGATTGTCGTTGACGAAGGAGCAGGGCTTTCACGCAAGGCACTTGATGAGCTACAGGAATTTGTTAGGCGCTATGGAGCTTCGGCACTCGGCTCTATCCGGTTGGGAGATGAGCTCTCTTCCTCTCTGCTCAAGGCGTTAGGGGCAGATGTCGTCTCGACCATGGCGCGGACGGCTGGTGCCGAAAAAGGTGACGCCGTCTTAATCGTAGCTGGAAAGCCTAAAACTGTTACAGCCAGTCTGGGTGCGTTAAGAAATGAAGTCGCGCGCCAACTAAAACGAATTCCCGAGAGTGTGTTCGCGCCTTTGTGGGTCACTGAGTTTCCCATGTTTGAGTACCACGAGGATGAGGGTCGCTATTACGCAATGCATCATCCCTTCACCTCGCCGATTGACGAAGACGTGTTGCTGTTTGAGCGAGCGGTCAACAGCGGTGAATCGGATCTGCTTGGACGGATACGGGCCAAAGCCTACGATGCCGTAATCAACGGCGTCGAAGTAGCCGGTGGATCGATTCGTATTCACCGGCGTGACGTTCAGGATATCGTTTTCAAGGCCCTGGGTATGTCGAAAGAAACAGTGCGCGAGCGTTTTGGTTTCTTCCTGGAAGCACTCTCGTACGGTACACCGCCGCACGGCGGCATTGCTTCGGGCATTGAACGGCTCATGATGGTGCTGTTGCCCACGGACAACATTCGCGACGTGATGGCGTTTCCGAAAACTGCTTCCGCCGCTGACTTGATGATCGATGCGCCAGGTGAAGTGGATCCAAAACAGTTGGAGGAACTGCATCTTAGGGTCGTGAAAGACGAATGAGTTTTGTTTGCGTGAATGATCACCCTTCGGAGTACACAGCTTAAGGAGATTTTTGCGCAGGCGCGACAAGCGACGCCCTTCGAGTGCTGTGGTTTGATCGGGGGCGCTAAAGATCGCGCCACATCCATTCATCCGCTGCGCAATGTCGCCAATAATCCCCAGATAGCTTACGAAGCCGCACCAGAAGAACTCTTCGCTGCTCAGAGGCAGATGCGTGAGCGCGGTGAACAGCTCTTGGCTATCTATCATTCCCATCCACGCTCAACTGAACCGGCGCCTTCTGAGTCGGACGTACGACTTGCCTACTACCCCGCAGCGATCTACCTGATCATAGGCTTGGGTGGAGCAAAGCCGATAATGCGAGGCTTTCGGATTTCTGAGCGCGACAAAACTTGGCAGCAGGTTGAGTATGCTGTGGCGGACGAGTAAGATTGGAACTGCGCCGTCGAAACTGTCGTAGAGATTTTCGGGGATGGAGACCAAAAAAACCAAATACGACACCAATCCACTCGATCAGGATTATGTGAGACAAACGGAAGAGGAGTGGAATGCAGACGACAGCGGGCCGGGTACGCGGGAAGTAAAGGGAGCTACCCGTGAAGTGGGTTCATCCTCTAACGACAGCGCGCGGAGTAACATCTACTCCGAGGCGCCGACCAGAACCTTCGATACGCCGCCGGTGGATTCTCCTTATCCTTCAGTATTTGTGCCCCCAACTTATTCATCGCCGACCCCCTATCAAGCCACTCCCTACCAACCACCGCAAGTTAATCTGAGGCCCACATCGCGCCCGGTGGTCGGGATAGGATTACCTGAAAAATGGGCGGTGATGCTGCCCTATGCACCTTTTTACATTGGCGTAGTTGCGTCTCTGGTTGAGTTATTCCTGGTGCCCAGAAAAGAATTGAAAGTTCGGTTTCACGCCGCTCAGGGGTTGGCTCTGCACATCGCAATCTTGGTGGTCCAAACGCTTTTTGGCGTGGTTGGAGCGATAACCGACAGCTCGATAGGTGGAAACTTGTTCAAGTTTGCCGCGACTATCTTCCTGGTGATTTCAATGATTCGCGTGTGGAAAGGTGAGCCCCACCGCATCGCTCCTATTAGCGAGCCCGCCCAGTGGCTCAACGAGCGCATCGAGCCTCGTAACAAGAGTTAATACCACCGCTTGGCACCCCCATTGCTAGTATCAACGTCGGAACTGTAAAGCGTTGAGCTTTAGGGGCTCTGACGTGAAATCGTTCTCAGGCCGTGTACCAATGTTGCGATTTGGTGCACTGGTCTGTGTGTTAAGGCAGCCTAACTTGGCTTGCGTGAGTAAACCAGGCACGAGATTAATTCATCAAACGCTTCGGCCAATCCCGCCTCTCCCTACGGCCAATAGCAGCGTTAACATGAACCCATAAGTTTCAAGACGGAGGGAGAAAATGATTAGAAACCATTACCGAAACAGTCGTATGTTGATCGCTTGGCTCGCAGTATCCGCGATCTTTTTGATGCCGGTGTCTGTTTTTCCACAGACCAAGCTCACACTTCACAGTAATAAGTATAGTGTTCAGGATGACATCAAGCTGGGCCGGCAGGCGGCCGCCGAGGCTGAACAGCAGTTTCCTTTACTGCGTGATGGTGAGGTACAAAGCTACGTCGAGCGCGTAGGAAATCGTCTAGCGGCTGCGATCCCAGCTGAGTTTCGCCATCCGGGGTTTCAATACTCGTTCCGGGTTATTAACGCTCGCGATATTAATGCCTTCGCACTACCAGGTGGTCCCATGTACATCAATCGTGGCATGATCCAAGCAGCCCGCCGCGAAGGCGAGATGGCTGGAGTTATGGCTCATGAGATAAGCCACGTGGCACTGCGTCATGGTACCGCACAAGCAACCAAGGGTCAGAAGTATGGTCTGCTGGCGGGAATTCTCGGTATTGGCGGACAGATTCTCGGGGGGCCGGCAGGGGCCGCCGCGCAAATCGCGGGACAGGGAGTCGGCGTTTATTTTTTGAAGTTCAGCCGGGAGTATGAGACCGAGGCCGATATTCTGGGCGCACAGATCATGGCCCGTGCCGGTTACGACCCGCGTGACCTGGCCGCGATGTTTCAGACAATCGAACGTCAAGGCGGCGGCAGTAGCGGCGGATTCTTGAGTAGTCACCCGAGTCCGCAAAACCGCTATGCGCGAATCAACCAGGAAGCCCAATATTTGCGGGTGCAAAACCCCATCCGCGATACCGGAGAATTTGCGCGCACCCAGGCCAGGCTGAGGGGATATCCAGCGGCGCCTTCGATGGCTGAGATCGCACGCACGGGCCAACGTAACCCTACGGAAGGCGGAGGGAATAATCCGCAGGATTCTCCTGGTGGCCGTGTGGATTATCCGTCCACGCGTTATCGCAGTTACAACGAACTGGGATTTCTGACCGTGGGCGTGCCGGACAACTGGAGAAAGTTAGGCGATAACAACTCAGTCTGGTTTTCTCCAGAAGGTGGTTACGGACAGTACCAGAACCAGGCAGTCTTCACCCATGGAGTTAATTTCGGTATTTCCCAAACTCAGAATCGCAACTTGCGACAGGGGACCGAGGAGTTGATTAACAGTCTGGCGCAGGGAAATCGCAGTTTACGCCAGTCGACAAACTTTCAACGGGCCACTGTGTCGGGTCGTGTGGGTTTAAGTGCTGGGCTTACAAATGTTAATGAGGCCACCGGTCAGCCCGAGACCATAACTCTGATCACGACCCAATTGCGGAACGGCGATCTGTTTTATATGGTTGCTGTTGCTCCGCAGAGTGAAGCGCGAAGCTTTGCTTCCGCTTTCAATAACATTCTTCGCTCAGTTCGGGTAAACGACTAACGCCGAACGTCAGCGCCTCCACAAAAAGGCCCGCCTTCGAGCGGGCCTTTGTTTAGTATAACCGCGGATTAACGCGGATGACGCGATCTGAAAAAGCCTGACAGCAAAGCACGCCAGCCAAAGCCGGACGTTATTTAATCCTATTGGTCATCGCCTGATCCGCGTTCATCCGCGTTCATCCGCGCGAATTCTGCTTTGACTTTCGTGCCTCCTGCCGTCTGCCTGCTTAATGGTCTTCGCCTCCTGCCAGAGAGATTCAAGTTCCTCGAGTGTAGTCGATGCGAAACTCTGGTCGCGCGCCTGCAAGCGATCTTCGATATGATTAAAGCGTTGACGAAACTTTCTATTGGTCAATTTCAAAGCCGCTTCGGGCTCCACCTGAAGGTGACGGGCAATGTTTGTTACAGCAAAAAGCAGGTCCCCGATCTCTTCCCGGACCCGGGTGTGGTCCACTTCCGACTTCGAATTAGCATGGACCTTAATTGCGTCCAGCAGTTCGCCGATCTCCTCTTGCACTTTCGCGAAGATATCTTCAACCTTTTCCCAGTCAAATCCCACGCGCGCCGCTTTGGTCGACACTTGATGGGCTTCCATCAGAGCGGGGACCTTCGTCGAGACGCCATCAAGTATTGACGTTGGTTTCGCCGTGTCCGAGTTGTTCGCTGCTCTCTTCTCCTCGGCCTTGATGGCCTCCCAATTGCGAAGTACTTCGGTCGTCGTGTCGGCGCTCGCGTCGCCAAAGACATGCGGATGCCTGCGGACCATTTTTGCATGAACTGTGTCGGTGACATCGTCAATGTTGAAGTCGCCACGTTCGCTGGCAACCTGAGCGTAGAAGACTATCTGAAAGAGCAGGTCGCCGAGTTCATCACGCAGATCCGCCGAGCGGCCCTCGCGTGCCCCCTCAACTGCCTCAAACGCTTCGTAGGCTTCTTCCAGAAGCATCGGCGCGAGCGTGGCATAAGTCTGTTCGCGGTCCCAGGGGCAACCCGAAGGCGAGCGTAACTGCTTCACCAGTGTAACCAGGTCGTTAAATGTGGCAGGCATGGAAACTAGTCTAGAGTTCAAAGTCAGAAGTCCCAAGTCAGGAACGCCCTGACCCCAACCAAAGGTAGCCTTCGAAACAATCCACAATGTCACACGAAATGACACTGTCAAAATTTCGTGCCGGTTCGTGTGATTCGTGGATCGTATAATTGGTCCAAATTGCTCAAAGAGCCAAGAAACTGCGGTCTTGCTTCACAGCACAGCAAAGCACAAAGGAAAATGAGATTAGGACACTACCCAACCAAGTGTCATCTTGCTGCTCGTGCGATTCGAATGTTACCATCCCATCAAAACAAGGAAACCTAAAGGAAGTGCAGCGCGGTTTGAGTTGTCAGGCAGCGCACCCTTATTAAACTAATGAACGAGGAACTGCCCAATTTCAAGGTGACGGACCGCCGCCTGTTTAATCCTGACGGCACGCCCCGAGACGTGGCTCCGGAGGAGAAGCCGGAGCCCAAAGCGTCTCCGGCGCCGGAATCTGTTAGCGACCCGGCGCCGGCTGCTGAAGTTTCAGTCGGCACTCAATCCACTCAGACCCAGGCAGCGAGCACCGCGGCTCATGAACCGACCGAACCTCAAGAAGATGAGATGCCGGACGCCGAAGACCCCGCAGGCTTCGCAAATTTCATTATGTCCATTGCTTCAAACGCGGCGTCGTCGCTGGGAATGATGGAGCATCCGGTAACTCATAAGCGCGAGGTTGACCTCGAGTTGGCCAAACACTGGATTGATATACTGGGAATGCTGCAGGGAAAAACAAAGGGTAACCTGGCCCCTCAGGAAGAAAAGATCGTCGAAAGCCTGCTGGCAGATTTGCGTATGCAGTACGTCTCGCTCACCAGCTCAGTGTCGCCAAAGGCATCCCGCGC
>JBPCMM010000047.1:0-19205 GCA_051002255.1 Pyrinomonadaceae bacterium | reverse complement strand
TACCGGTCCGGGAGAGCCCGCACCACGGCAATCTGATCGTCCGCGCGTTTCATCGCGCCCGCACCACCTGCGCCAAACAACTCCGGCTCGACCCAGATAGAAAAGAATTGAGCGTCTAAACCACCGTCCCTTGCGCGCACACTATCGAAGTGGCCATCGGGCAACCGCCGGGAAATGTCGAGTTGTTCGTCAAGTAAACGCTGAGTGGTATCGGCGTGCATGTCGATCGCAATTGCGCGCCGATGGATAACTAGAGGATCGTTCGTTTGGCCAGTTTCTTTTTTGTCGGCAACGGCTGTAGTTTCAGTTTTTTGGGTCATGCGGCAGTTTGTAAGGATGCCCAGGAGCAGGATGATGACGATCAGGATCAGACGGTGCGGTTCGTATTTTAACATCTGCACCGGAAAGAAGCCGCGATTAGCAATCTTTGCTATTTGAGAGCGCATCTGAATGGTACGTTGGCCGAGTATTTCTAAGCGAGTGTGCCTTGCAAAGCAGAACAAATGTACTGTATTGTGCCCTGTCACATCACCCTGCAAGCTCTAGCTTAGAAGGATCAGAACCATCTTGCAGAATGTGTTTCCGCGAAACATTTCTGCTCCCAGGATGAAGGCAGAACCCTCGCCCTGGTTCCTCCGACTGATTTCCTGAAGGAGTACACACACCATGTTCTCAAAAGACGGCAAAGCGAAAGACATAAAGACTCCCCGCATTTGCGACGTCGTTTGGCACGACGGAGAGTTTATCAACTGGAACGACGCGCGGGTGCACGTTATGTCTCACGTTCTGCACTATGGTTCAAGCATTTTTGAAGGCATTCGCTGTTATGCAACCAAGCGTGGGCCTGCTGTCTTTCGATTGAAGGAACACATGCAGCGGTTTTTAAACTCGGCAAAGATATATAGGATGGATCACTCTTGGACATTGGATCAATTGTGCGACGCTTCGGCGGATCTGGTTCGCCGCAGTGGTTTGGAGCAGTGCTACATTCGTCCCATTCTCTTTCGCAGTCTTGACGAAGAACGTCCCGCCTTCGGCGTTAATCCGTTTCCCAACCCGCTGGCCTGTTATATCGGAGCCTGGGATTGGGGCAAGTATCTGGGTGATGATGCCATCGAAAAAGGGGTCGACGTCTGCGTCTCCACCTGGAATCGGCTGACGCCAAATTCGATGCCGGCAATGGCTAAGAGCGGCGCGAACTACATGAACTCCCAACTGATCAAGATGGAGGCTCTGATCAACGGCTTTGCGGAAGGTATTGCGCTGGACGACCGCGGTTATGTATCCGAAGGCTCCGGCGAGAACATCTTCGTGGTAAGTGGGGACGTGGTGCTCACGCCTCCCCTTTCTTCCTCCATACTGGCGGGAATTACGCGTGATAGTGTGATTCGGATCTGTCAGGAACTGGGGATTAGCGTTAAGGAACGAAGCATTCAACGCGCGGCTCTCTATGTGGCGGACGAGCTTTTCTTCTCCGGAACGGCAGCGGAGATTACCCCGATTCGTTCGGTTGATCGAATTACGGTGGGCGCCGGTGGACGGGGAGAAATTACGGCCCGAATTCAAAAAGCATTCTTTGAGATCACGAAAGGTGAGCGCGAGGCTCCCGGCGATTGGCTGACCTATGTCAATGCTTCAGTCTTGAAGCCTGACAACAACGGTCACAAGGCGCAAGAGGTAGTTAGTACCCCATCCGGAGCGGGAAAAGAACCGGCCGTTGAGTATCAGACCGCCGCGACCGAGTAAAC
Organism: Pyrinomonadaceae bacterium; assembly: GCA_051002255.1. Lineage (GTDB taxonomy): Bacteria > Acidobacteriota > Blastocatellia > Pyrinomonadales > Pyrinomonadaceae > PSRF01. The sequence continues at coordinate 17,457 of JBPCMM010000047.1, read as the reverse complement.
CCCGGGCCCCCAATCCATCTCGAACAGCGAGCAAACAGGCTTTGCTCGCTGTTCTGTTTTGCTTGACAGTAGCCTATCGGTAAGGAAAGGCACCAATGACGCAAAATCAATGCCCTCCTTTAACAGTCGGGTTACAGCCGCCGCGGCTCCGCCGCACACTTTCCGGATTGCCTATGGCTTTTCCAGACACAGCCCTCTGAGGCGTCGAGGCTGCCTATGGGGCCGCCCCCAAACGTTAACGTTGACGTTTCTCGCCGCGGCGGGCTATTATCCTGTGAGTGTTCCTCGAGCGCCCAGCTCTGAGGGACTCCCCGCTAAAGCAATCCGCGCTTTTCATTCAGTCTAGGACCGAAACTCCCAGAAAGATCCCGTCTTAGCCCGAACCTCCGAAAACGTCCCGAAAGGTGCAGTCGCAACCATGCCTGTAAAAATTGATGATTTGTTAAGAACCGCCACCAGCCAAGGTGCCTCTGACCTCCACCTTAAGGTGGGTGCCTTCCCGATGATGCGCATCGGCGGCGAGTTGCATCCCGTTGGCGATGCTCCGCGCATGAAGCCCGAAGACACTTTGGATATGGCCTTCGCCATGATGACGAGTCGTCAAAAGCAGCGTTTCAAAGACGTCTCGGAATGTGACATCGGGTATGGCGTCAACGGTGTCGGAAGATTTCGCGCCAACATTTTTCAGCAACGAGGCACGGTGAGTGTGGTCCTGCGCGTAATACCGGACGGCACGAAGAGCACGAGCGAACTTGGGCTCCCTCAAGTCATCGATAGAATCGCCGCGGAACGTCGCGGTTTAATCCTGGTGACCGGATCAACGGGTTCCGGAAAGTCAACAACGTTGGCCGCAATGATCGACCACATAAATGCGACTCGCAGCGGTCATATTGTGACGATCGAAGACCCCATCGAGTTCTTGCATCGTGATAAGCAGTCGTTTGTGACGCAACGAGAGGTTGACGTAGATACGCGTTCATTCGCTGAAGCTTTGCGAGGGGCCTTGCGTCAGGATCCCGACGTGATACTCGTGGGAGAAATGCGCGACCCTGAAACCATCGAGACCGCGCTGACCGCAGCCGAGACAGGCCACCTGGTGCTGTCAACGCTTCACACTCTTGATGCCACTGAGACCATCACGCGCATCGTTTCGTCATTTCCTGCGCACCAGCAGAAGTCGGTGCGTCTGCAGTTGGCCGGCATTCTCAAGGGCGTAATTTCGATGCGTCTGGTTCGCGCTGCGAAAGGTGCGGGTCGCGTGCCGGCGATTGAAGTCCTGGTATCAACCGGCCTGATTCGCGATTACATCGTGAACGAAGAGAAGACCTATCTCATTCGTGAAGCCATCGCCGCGGGAACTTCGCAGTATGGCATGCAGACTTTTGATCAGTCGCTGTTTCACCTTTTTCAGTCAGGCCTCATTTCAATTGAAGAAGCGTTGCATAACGCGAGCAATCCTGACGAATTCAGGATGCGCAGCTCGGGGATTATGTCCTCAGAGCAGGCCATCAACAGCAGCATGGGTCAAACCGAACGTGTGCCTCCTGCAGCAAAGGAAGCTGACGATATATTCGTGAGATAGGCGAAAAAAGCCATCGGAGGGGCGCTGCGAACCTCCGTCGCAGTTCCTCTGTCCACACTACTTTCAGCCGGCTAATGGTGGCCGCCCAACCTCTGGCGGCGGTCTTATCCAACCCAGCTCAGTTGACTCTCATTCTTCGCATCACGCGTACTCCCGCGCGCCAGTTTTCATTTATGTCGAAGCGGTACATTTCGACGTTTGGGGCAATCAAACGAGCCAAGGTCTGAAAAGAGGGATGGACTCTCAGCGTGGGCGCGACAAGGTAAACCAAGGGCGACTCGGCGCGAATGCGGCGTTCACCAAAGAGTCTGGCCTGCCAAATGTATCCTCGACGACGATGCGCTTCAACGCGTTGCCAGTAGTCTGCGCCCTGCAGCACATGCTCACGATCTTCTGAAACCTTTAACTCAATCACAACCAGACGTCCGTCACGCCGGAGCGCCAACAAGTCAATCGGCCTCACGCCGAGACGCCCGCCCCGGGCCATCCGGAATTGGGCATGCAGGGGAGCAACTATTAATCCGGGATCGAGTTTCGAGATGTCACGACGAAGCAGTGACTCAAGCCATGCCTCGCCGGCCGTTCGGTAAAGAGCGTGTCGGTGATCTGAAGCGAGAGCCGATCTGTGCTCGTGTAAATCGCCCAATAACACGGCCCATTCATGTTCGGTCTTTTCATCAAGTAGACGCCGCCGAGACCCTTCGATTCCAAACCAAACGAGCTCGGAATCCATCAGGCTTCGCACACGCGCGAAGGGGAGTCCAAAGTAACGAAGGGTCTCGCCATGGCGCGCTTGCACTACATCAATCGCTTCGGGCGCTTCGGCAATAATCACCTGAGCCGCCTCGCTGGTTGCCGGCGGAGTGATCGGCCTGAACCGTGCGAGGCGCTTCTTCCATAGTTCCTCCAGCTCGGGACAAGCGACCTGCGACAGCTCTGTCCACGCCTGGTCTAGTTCATAAATTACAATTGTGCTTCGCAGACTCGCTCGCAGCAACGCGACGCGTACGGTCAACGGTTTCACCAGGTCGGTTTCCACCAGCAGCCAGAGTTGCTGCACGTAGGGAGCCCGGGCGCGCTCACTGGTGCGCTCAAACCAGAGCAGGGCGGCGGAAAGAAACTCATCCACGTCACTGGGGTTGGTCGCCGCCACTGAGCCAGTCACGCCGATTCGGTGGTTTTTGAGTCGCAGAAGAATTCGTGCGTAGCGTCCGGGTTGTCCCCGACGAATCCCAGGGCTTAATGATGCCCGCTCGATCTTAGCCCCCGGTTGCAAACCAGATGCGAGCAGCGCTAGTTGATGGCAGCGGGCTTGCCTAGCTGCCCTGACTGTGGCTGCGATCGCACTTGCCGATGCTCGCGGAGTCAGCTCGATTACCGGTCGCTCAGCGCCCATCCGGCGGGAAGCTTGCAGCTCCAGTTTCTCACCGGTCCAATTCCATCCCCGAATTCGCCATAAGCGAGTTCCCTTGTCGGTCCAACAGGAAAGAATTAGACGGTTCTGGGTAATGTTGATATCCAGCTCGCTGCCGCGAAGAGCTTGTGTGTTTCCATCACTGACCGTGTAGAACCATTCGGCGTGGGCATCAAAGAGTTCGGCAATACGTTGTCTTGCGGTTTCAAGAATTGAATTTGTGAGACGCTCGAACATAGCGGCAAACTCGGGAATGTGAAGCCGAGTCGAAGTTTTAAAGCGGCGCATGAGAACAATCAAGGTCTGTGCCGCCTACTTTTCGTCGTTACTTCTACCGTGTGCTACCATTTCTGGTCAACTAAATTCCGACCAAATAAGAGTAGTTAAGCCAGCTAACAATGAAGAATGTTTACCTCGCCGGATCAGTGCGTACGCCAATCGGACGATTTGGAGGCACGCTCTCTACCTGGACCGCGGCAGACCTGGGTGTAGCTGCAGCTAAAGAAAGTCTGCAACGTGCTCGAATCACGCCCGACCAGGTCCAACAATCCATTTGGGGTTGTGCACGGCAGGCTGGAGGCGGGCCAAACGTCGCGCGTCAGATTACTTATCGCACGGCAGTGCCGGAGACATCGCCGGCATTTACGGTCAATCAAGCGTGTGGCTCCGGTCTCAAAGCAATCATCCTTGCGGCCCAGGAGATTATGCTGGGCCGGGCGGGAATAGTATTAGCGGGCGGCACGGAGAGCATGTCGCGGGTTCCGTATTACGCCGAGGGCGCGCGGTGGGGCATGCGCATGGGAAACACCCAACTGGTCGATGGAATGTATCGGGATGGCTTTAACGATCCGCTATCGGGACTGGTGATGGGCGAGACGGCGGAGAATCTCGCGCGCAGTTACGAAATCTCGCGAGAGGAACAGGATCAATATGCTTTGCGCTCACAACAGAGGGCCCAGGGCGCCGCTGAAAACGGGCGTTTCCACAATGAGATCGCGCCCCTTGAAATTAAAGGCCCCAAGGGGGAAACCATTATCTTTGACCGTGACGAACATTACCGCGCCGGCACAACCATGCAGGATCTCAGTAAGTTGGCCCCGGTGTTTTCAGAGAGAGGAACAGTTACCGCGGGAAACTCCTCTGGGATTACGGATGGAGCGGCGGCTTTGGTGGTGATGGAGGAAGAGGCTTTAAAACATTCCGGCGCCGAACCGCAAGCGCGCGTGGTTGACTATGAAGTCGTTGGTGTGGCTCCGGACATCATGGGGATTGGCCCGGTTCCGGCCGTGCGCGCATTGCTGGACCGGCAGAAGCTGCGACTAATTGATATCGATTTGATTGAGCTGAATGAGGCTTTCGCTGCTCAAGTTATCGCCTGCGATCGAGATCTTCACTTCGACCCGGAACGGCTGAATGTAAACGGCGGTGCTATTGCGCTGGGCCATCCGATCGGCTGCACTGGCGTGCGTATTACGACCACTCTCCTCCACGAGATGAAAAGACGGGGCGCAAAACGCGGTCTCGCGACTCTCTGCGTCAGCGGCGGTATGGGACTAGCCCTGCTTGTGGAACGCGTGTGAGCAATTCCAACCAAATGTTCGGGTCGCAGCCGTGGCAACGGCAATACGTCGCCAGCGCCAATCTACTTCGAGTCTTACGAGCGCGTTTCTTGATCGTGCTGCTCGTCTGCGACTGCGGGTTCATGCTGCCAGCCTGCAGAAGCTCGCAAGGGCCGGCGAATTCCAATAGTGGATTCGCAGATACTCGAATAGCCGCTTTCACAACACCGCCGTTTTCAACAAAAGAACCTGAACGCTATCAAGCGGTCCGCATCACTAGCTTCACTGAAACAGGGAGTACAGAGAATTCGCACTTCTCGCAAAGCAAACACGTCTTAATCGCTCGCGACGGGGAGAAGCGAAGAGAAGAGTACTTTGCTGGAGCGAACGGCCAGGTTGTGTATCTCGAAATCCCTGCCGGCCGTTTCATTGTTCTGACTGCCGGCAGGCGGTATGCGGACCTCAATACACCATCTGATGAAACTGATCCAGGTAATCCTCTCAACGATTCCTCTGCTCTTTCGCCAGACCAACTCTTGAATGAGGCACACGCGCCGGCGACCTACGAGAAACTGGGCATCGAAACGCTGGAAGGGCGCATGACGACCAAATACCGCGTCGTCGTGCTTACCGGAGCTGACTCACAAAATGAAACGTTAATCTGGGTTGATGAAGGCCTCGGTATGCCAGTCAGATCGGAGACGACGTCCAAGTCCACAGGACACTCTTCGAAGGTAACGATGGAACTGAAGGACGTAAAGCTGGAGGTAGACGAGAGGTTGTTTTCCTGGCCATCTGATTATAGAAAGGTCGAGGCGGGGCTGATATTTGACCTGATACGGAAGGACGGAAAAGGGGCGATCCCCAAACAAGACGAGAAATAAGCCAACCTCACCCTATGCTCAAGGCATCGGAAAGGCGCACACCAAGCGGTGTAGCGTGATCCGAAGGGCATTCCCCTAGAACAAAGTTTTTGTTTCGAGTGCCGGCCTTCTTATCCGGCTTCAAGAAAGGCTTCTTAAAAGTGAAAATTAGAATTCTCAGCTGCCTATTCGTCGTTAACTTATTGCTGGCGGGATTGTCGAGTGCAGGTTTCGCGCAAACCAGACGTGGAGTTGCGGCGACGGCGCGTCAGAGTCTTTTGGCCAAACTTCCGACGTCGGACGCAGTGGCTCAAGTCAACGTTAAGCGTGTGCTCTCGGAAGCTCTGCCCAAACTCTTGGCCGGCAACGCAGCCAAGTTGGCAGAGGTTAATTCTCAGATCGAGCAGTTTAAGAGTCGCACAAGTCTCGATCTGCGTTCCTTCGATGAACTTGCCCTGGGCATGCGTTATAGCTATCCCTCGGCAGGTATTACTAAGATCGACACCGTGGCAGTGGCCCGCGGAACCTTCAATACCGGGGCCATCGTTGTCGCTGGAAGAGTAGCGGCCAACGGCAAATATCGCGAGGAAAAATATCTTGGCAAGACCATTTACATCTTTACTCTGGACCAGCAGGTAAAACTTCTGGGCTTGCTGGACTTGAAGATCAAGGAACTCGCGGTTACTCCCCTGGATGCGAACACGTTGGCGCTGGGCGAGGCGGGTCGCGTTCGTAATACCATCGCTGCCAGCAAGGGAAAGAGGTTCGTCAACGCCGAGTTAATTGCCCTGGCGACGCTGGATCCAAACGCTATCGTAGGCTTCGGGGGAAACGTTTCCGCGGAGCTGCTTCAGAATCTTCGGATCGGTAACGAAGCAATCGCGAGGGATCTGGCCGCCGTGCAGCAGGCTTACGGATCACTCGCCATGACTGACAAGGATCTGGAGTTGCTGGTTGCTGCGCGCACGGTGGATGCCGGTTCAGCACGCGGTCTGGGGGACACCCTGGAAAGCTTGAAACAGTTAGGACCTCTCTTCATTAACAGGCTGTCCGGGATGAAAGGAGTTCTGGCCAGGAGCGCATTGGCAAATTTGAAGATCACCACTCAAGGCAATGAGCTTAAGATCCGCACCACGGTCGCTCAGTCAGATGTTGGCCCCTTGGTGGGGGGATTGTGATTCAGGCTGACTAAGAGTCTGAGGGACTGTTCCGCCTACTTTACGGGAAACGGAAATTGCGACTGAGGTGGCGCGGCAGACGGCTCGTCCTCTTCCAGAGCGGCCAGTACGTTCTGGTAGATTTTAATCCTGCCCGCTCGTTTCATCTCCTCCTGGACCTTGGTGACGTAGTCGTCCCAAAGTTGCGTCTGACGCTCAGTTAGCAGCGTCTGGGTCATTTGCGGTCGCCGTGAAGCAAACGCAGCCAAGTCCGCGTCGACGCGTTTGGTAGCCCCCAAGATCACCCAATTCTCTCCGACTTTGGTCGGAGTCTTAGTTATCTCCCCAGCCTTCAATGCGTAGGCTACTTCCTCCAGCGCCGAACTGGTTCCGGCCTTGCCGATCACGCTGCCAACCTTCCAATCTTCTTCAGTTCCCACTTCAAAACCAGCCTTCTCACCCGCTGCTTTGATATCAGCGACAGTTTTCACGGCTGAGAGTATTTCTTTGGCCTTTTGTTCCAGCTGCTCTTTCGCTCTTTGGTGTTTTAGGGTCTGTGTAAGCCGGTCCTTGATCTCCTCCAGCTCCGGAATTCGCGGCTCTTTTTTCTCAACGAATATCGGAATCGCAAAGCCGCCCTTCACGCCTGTGCGCTCGCCTACGTCATTGGGATTATTCAAAGGCGCAATCGCTGCCTCAAACTGTTGGTTGCTTCCGATTTCCGGAACGTCGTCTCCCGGCTTGATGTAAGGAGTCTCTCTGACCATCTCTGCAGGACTCATGTTGGCTTCAGCGGCCAATTCCTGCGCCACCTTCTTCGGATCCTTGGTTTCCTTCAAACGTGCCTGCGCCCGCTCAGCAAGCTTCGCAGCAACTGTATAGGCACGACGGTTGCGCGACGAGACCACCAGGGTAGGCTTGGCTTCCTCGAAGGTCTGCGGCACCGAGTCGTCTCGACGTAAGATGTACCAGTTACCAGCATGTTTAATAGGGATGTCCGAGATCTCGCCCACCTCCATGTCAACGGCGCGATCATAGAGAAGGTCAGGCTTATTCGGATTCTTCTTGACCGGTCGACTCAGAAAGCCGCCGTTTTTTGCTGTTACCGGATCTTCGGAGTTGCCCCGAGCCAGCTCGGCAAACGTCTCTTTGGTAGACTGGCCTGACGATCCCCTGGCTTTCTTGATTAGGTCTTTGGCTTTTTCTTCCACCTGCAGATCCAGATCTTTGCGGGCAACTTTTAGAAGAATCTGTTGGACCTTGACCCCCGCCTGCTTATTCTCCGCCGGCAGTTGTTCGAATTCGTCGCGGAGTTCTTTATCGCTAACCTGGAGCTTCGCACCAGCTTTTTCCTGATTAATGAAGATGTAACGGATTTTTTTCTGGGGCTCGAGAATGCGGTAGTCAGTCTTGTGTTGCTCGTAATGGTTGCGCAGCTCATCGTCCGACACTTGAGTCTTCTCCGCCAGCTTTTCGGGGGTCAAGAGCGCATACGACAAGCTCATTGTGGTTGTCTCGCGCTTGTAGTTTTCCTGCACCTCATCATCAGAGACGCTCACACTCGAGGTAACAAATGCCTTGAGCTTCTCCTGGGCAATCGCGTCGCGAACATTCCTTTCAAACGTTTCCACATCACCGTATCGGGCCACGATGGATTCCTTGTATTTATCAAGACCCACGAACTGGCCCGAGGCATCAGTAAACTGTTTACGAATTCTTTCGGCCACTTCTGCGTCGCTGGCTGCCAGGTCCAGGCGCTCCGCTTCCTGCGCAATCACGCGATCTCGAATCAGACCGTCAAGAAAGCGCTTATTCCCTCCGAGTTGGGCGAGGCTTATCTGGCCGCCCAGCATCTGCTGGTAGTTCTCCCTGAGGCGAGCGAGGTCCGCTACAGTAATTTCATCACCGGCAACTTTGGCGATCACTTCGGTGTTTTTGGTAGGGTCGAGAGATCGAGCGGAGCGTCCAGGCCCATAGAAGACTATTAAACTGACGGCCATCATGAAGGCGAAACCCACAATAATGATGCTGCGCGTCCGTTCGAGGCGTCCTAATTGTTTGAGCATAATTTATATCTTTCCAGCAAATGGCGGATTGTAAAGGAGTGGGCGTGCCTCTGCAACTGAAGAAGGGTGCCGGGTGTCAGGTGTCAGTTCCAGAGGGTCGGGGATATTCGAGGGTGCACAATTTCGTTACCGGTTACAAACTCGCGGTCAATTGCGTACCCCGACAGCTGGTGGCACCCCGACAGGTGGCACCCGACAGCTGGCGCCCGACACCCGGAATCCGGAACCCGGCACCTGATACCCGGCACCCGGCCGCCTGACACCTGACCCCAAACAATGCTATTTTACTGCCTTCAATGAACCCGATGGGCAACTCAACATGGTTATGGATCGGCTTCTCGGTATTTATCCTGCTCATGCTGAGTCTGGACCTCGGACTCCTGAATCGCAAAGCCCACACAATAAAATACCGCGAAGCCGCAACCTGGAGTGGAGTCTGGGTAACCCTGGCAATGATCTTTGCCGGGCTGGTCTTCTACTACCAGGGCTCCGAACGCGGCCTCGAGTTTCTGACAGGCTACCTTATTGAGCTTTCCCTCTCGGTAGATAATCTCTTCGTCTTTTTACTCATCTTTGCCTATTTCAAGGTTCCGGCCAAATACCAGCACCGGGTTCTTTTCTGGGGCGTGATGGGTGCGCTGGTAATGCGCCTGACGATGATCTTCATTGGCGCTGCGCTAATCCAGCGCTTCGAGTGGATTATCTATATCTTCGGCGCTTTCCTGGTTTACACGGGCATAAAGATGTTCAGGCAGGAAGAACTGGATCTCCAGCCTGAAGATAATCCGGTGGTGAGACTTGTGACTCGCTACGTCCCAATCACTCGTCATTACGAAGAGCAGAGATTTTTCACTCGAGTTGACGGACGACTAACGGGCACGCTGTTGCTACTGGTTCTGATAATCGTGGAAGTCACGGATCTTGTTTTCGCGGTGGATTCAATTCCGGCTATCTTTGCCATCACCACCAACACATTCATCGTCTACACCTCAAACGTTTTTGCCATCCTCGGCCTGCGATCAATGTACTTCCTGCTGGCGGGAGTGGTGGAGAAGTTCCAATACCTCAAGATGGGACTCGCGATCGTGCTCACGTTTATTGGGGTTAAGATGCTGGTCGTCGCCCTGGACGTGCATATTCCGATCTGGTTCTCACTCATGTTCGTGGCTGTCGTACTGCTCAGCTCTGTTGCCGCTTCCTTGATTTGGCCCAAAGACTGCGAGATGGATATCGATGTAGATCTCCCGGAAGGATTTGACGCTCCCTTTGAAGACGTCGAATTCGGGACTCCGCAAGAACAGGAAACCGGCGAAAAAGCTGAGACAGCTAAGTCCGGCGAAGAAGTAGCTGAAGAAGAGAGCGAGAAGGTCGAGCGTTGATGCAAGATGTGCGTTAACATCATCAGTACTAGGAAGTACGCTTTCAGCGTATTTAGAGCACATGGAACTTCCGCACGGTTTCGAAGAGGGTGATTTCAAACTGCCCCAGTACCTGGATTCCAATAAAGGTCGACAATGCAGATTCGTCGGGTTATTATGACTTTTGACTCAAGAAGGTTTTGACGACACATCGGCAATGACCAGATACAGACCACTTACCAAACTCCTCCTAACGGTGCCGCTTCCGCGACGCGCGTTCTAGCGCAGTTTTGTCGGAGCGGCGAATCCTTACAACCAAATAGCAGCAGACCGGGGGCCGGCTCGATTGGGGCGCACCAATGCTCAAAACGAACTTTTGCGTTCGTTCGAATTAGTGATCCAGGTAGATTAGCACGGAGACAACAGCGATGGACGAAAAGTATTTTCCGGAAGTAATTGAAAAGAAATGGCAACAGCGTTGGGACGAAGGGCGTGTGTTTGAGATCAGCAACGACGACCCGCGGCCAAAGTTCTATTGTCTCGAAATGTTGCCTTACCCATCAGGCTTCCTGCACATGGGCCATGTGCGCAACTACTCAATCGGGGACGCCCTTGCCTGGTACAAGCGTCTGCAAGGTTTCAACGTGCTGCATCCGATCGGCTGGGACAGCTTTGGTCAGCCGGCCGAACAGGCCGCGATCAAACGCGGTGTAAATCCGCGTGCCTGGACCGAAGAAAACATCGCGTATATGCGCGGCCAGCTCAAGCGGCTTGGCATCAGCTACGACTGGTCGCGCGAGATTGCAGCGCATAGACCTGACTATTACAGGTGGGACCAGTGGTTCTTTCTGAAGATGTTTGAACGCGGCCTGGCGTACAAGAGACAGTCGCCGGTTAACTGGTGTCCCAAGGAGGGAACCGTACTCTCGAATGAACAGTCGTCGGGGGGCGTCTGCTGGCGCTGTGGCGCGGCGGTGGAGAAGCGCAACCTCGAACAATGGTTTCTACGTATCACCCAATACGCTGAACAACTCGTGGGTCAGATCGAACAGATCGAAGCGACCTGGCCGGAGAAGGTGCTGAAACGCCAGCGCGACTGGGTCGGTCGCAGCGAAGGCGCCTACATCGACTTCGCAGTCAAAGACTCCGACAAAAAGATTCGTATCTTTACGACGCGTATCGACACGATTTTCGGCGCCACCGCAATCGTACTCGCGCCCGATCACCCGCTCATCGCGGAACTGCTAGACCACTCAGCCTTGAAGAGTGATGTCCAGAAATTTTCGGAGAAGGTGGCGGCCGCACGGGCCAGACGCGCCGACGCGACGGAGGTAGAAGTCAAAGAAGGACTCAACACCGGAGTGCTGGCCATTAATCCGTTCAGTGGCGAGAACATCCCTGTTTGGGTGGCAACTTATGTACTGATGGACTATGGCACGGGGGCAGTGATGAGCGTGCCCGCTCATGATGAACGCGACTTTGAGTTTGCGCAGAAATATTCTCTGCCGATTCGACAGGTCATTGCTCCGGTTTTTCACGGTCAGCCAACAGCGGAGCCGGTATCAAAAACTGGCACGGACCAGTCTGCCGAAATGCACCAGGCATTCACGGACTATGGGGTGCTGATCAATAGCGGCGAGTGGGGCGGAAAACTTTCAGAAGTGGCGACACGCGAGATGGCCCAATACGCAGAGCGGCAGAAATTCGGAGGTGGGGCTGTTACTTACCGGCTGCGCGACTGGGGTGTCTCTCGCCAAAGGTTCTGGGGAGCGCCGGTGCCAATCATTAATTGTGAATATTGCGGCGCCGTGGCCGTGCCTTACGAGGATCTTCCAGTTGTCCTTCCGGAGACGGCGGAGTTCACGGGCAGCGGTCAATCGCCTTTGGCCGGGGTGGCCGAGTTTGTTAATACAACATGTCCCAGATGCAAACGTCCCGCGCGCCGGGAAACCGACACAATGGACACTTTTGTCGATTCATCGTGGTACTTCTTTCGTTATTGTGATCCAGGCAACGGCTCCGCACCATTTGATCCGGCAGTAGTTGCCCAATGGACGCCTGTCGATCAGTACATTGGTGGGGATTCACACGCGGTGATGCACCTGATCTACACGCGCTTTTGGACCAAGTTTATGCGCGATATCGGTCTGGTTTCGTTTGATGAGCCGGTGAAGAAACTACTTACACAGGGAATGGTAACGAATCTCGTGGAGGGCACGGACGAGTGGAAGGCGATGTCCAAGAGTCTCGGCAACGGAGTTGACCCGGACGAAATGATCGCCGCTTTTGGTGCCGATGCAGCGCGCGTTTTCATTCTCTTTGCGGCGCCGGTGGAAAACGAACTGCGCTGGATTGAGACGGGAATCGAAGGGGCAGTTCGATTTCTGCGAAAAATATATTTGATGGTATGGCGTTGGCACGAGCGCCTCTCGGATTCGTCGCAAAGACAGGACGCCCCGAGCGCCGAGAAATTGAGTCCACGGGCTTTAGCTTTGCGCCGAAAGACGCACCAGACCATTGCGCGAGTGACCAACGACTTCGAACATCTGCATCTCAACACGAGCGTGGCTGCATTGATGGAACTTTTTAATGAGCTGAGCGATTTTAACGCGCAGCCGGCTACCGCATCAGTAGCTGACCTCTTTGTCGTGCGCGAGGCTCTGGAATCCCTAACTCTGATGCTCGCACCTTTTAGTCCCCACATGGCGGAAGAAATATGGGAACGTTTGGGCCACACGGGAGGTCTTATTGATAGGCGTGGTCAGGGCCCAAAATGGCCAAAAGCGAATGCTGAACTTGCTCGAAAGACCGAGCTCGAGATTCCCATTCAGGTGAACGGAAAACTTCGGTCTCGCGTATTGGCCTCGCCAGAGGTAACCGAAGACGAGTTACGCGCGGCGGCGGTGGCTGATGAAAAGGTGCGTCCTTTTACGGAAGGTCGCGAAGTCTTAAAAATTATTGTTGTGCCGCAGCGGCTCGTCAATATAGTTGTGCGCTAGGAATTTCGGATTTCGGATTTCGAATTGCGAAGTTCGTCTGACGAGGGTTGCAGCGTCTCTGTTGTTCGCGGTCAGGTCAAATCGACACGCTGTCAAAGGACACAATTCGAAATTCGAAATTCCCGCCGTGACCTTTGGAGAGACAAGTTGCTTGCTGCCTTACAGTTAGTTAGAATCAGGCAGCGTGTTAACCATCCAGTTGAGGGGAAGGTGTGTCGGGCGTCCTTGTGTTATCAGTATCCACAATAAGCGCGCCAGGGTTCTCAGGGTACGAGTCTCTAATACTTCCCGCACAAATCGGAAAGAGTTTGTTCACCGACCGAAGCCGCTGCACCAGGTAGTCGAGGGACCTTACCGAGTCGTTCAATGAAAGAATGTCCAGCCTGTAGGCGTTGTTTCCCCGACGACATCAATCACTGTCCGCAAGACGGCGATGTGACAACACACTCGCTGCTCGGCGAGCCCATCCTTGATGCGCGCTACCAGTTGGAGAAACGACTGGGGCAGGGAGGCATGGGTGTCGTTTTTCAAGCCCGCCACATTTTTCTTAAGACCGCACATGCCATCAAGGTGATCTTGCCGGACCTAGTAGGCAATGATCCGATGCTGGTAACGCGTTTCCGTCAGGAGGCGCTGGCCGCGGCTGCTATCCGACATAAGAACATCATCGCGGTTACTGACTTCGGAGTCGTACGAGGCACAATGCCTTTCCTAGTGATGGAGTTTGTGAATGGCAAATCCCTTCAAGAGATGCTGGCTGAGGAAGGCGCGATGCCGCCTGCGCGAGCGCTGGAGATTATTAGCGCGATTGGCGCCGGCGTGGCGGCGGCTCACAGACAAAATATTGTCCATCGGGATTTAAAACCCCTCAACATCATGACGCAGAACAACCTGCCCATCTCAGAGGGGTTGAAGATACTCGATTTCGGTTTGGCCAAAATCAAATCCGGGGAGCTACTGGGCTCGTTTGTTCAGGCCAAGACCAGCGGTCTAATGGGTTCGCCTTTTTATATGGCGCCCGAGCAATGGTCCGATGAGGAACCTGACTCGCGTGCCGATATCTACAGCTTGGGTATCATTCTTTATCAAATGCTCGCGGGTGATGTTCCCTTCAAGGGTTCCTCAATCCCCTCAATCATGAAGAAGCACCTGACGATGCCGCCGGCCAGTTTCCAATCGCTAGGTATCCAGGTGCCGCCCAGAATCGAAGCAGTTGTGCGCCATGCCCTCGAGAAAGAAGTACAAACTAGGATTTCTTCGGTCGGTGAATTCCTCAACGAGCTGAGTGCAGCAGTAAATTCATCTGGCGCACCCAGGACGCGTCGCGATACCGGCTCAATAGATCCTAACAAAACCTTTATTTCACCGCTATCACCGACAACAACCCCACCCGGCACCGAACAGACCAATTTATCTGAGCCGGCATTTGATTCCATGGCCGGCACGATCAGTTCAGCGGTTTTGGACGGGGAAGCTCGGGAAGAAATCTCAACCGCCGCCGAGGCACATCGCTGGGAACAAGAACAGCGCGACACGGTTGCGCGCGAGGAATTGGCACGCGAGGCAGAGGCCCGCCGCACGATCGAAGCGGAAAGAGTCCGAAAACGAAAACAGGAAGAGGATCGCTTAGCAAAGGAAAAAGCAGACCGAGAAGAACAGGAGCGAAAACATCGAGAACAATTGGACCGTGTTGCGCGACAGGCAAGTGACCTGGAAGAACGTCTCGCGCGGCTGGCCACCAGCATGCCACCTCAGGCAACGGTTATTGATCCTGAAGCCACGCAGATAAGTCAGAAGACCAAGCGCGCGTCGGTTGGCAACAATAGTTTTTCCACCGATTCCGCGGTTATGGAGCGAAGCCTGCAGGCGTTCGTCGAAGTCGCACCGAAGCCAAAGACTAACCCGATGCTCTTCGTGGGCGCGGCGGTGGTAGCTCTAATACTAGTCGGCGGCGCAATTGGCGGCTACGTGCTACTGAAACCGAACCCCGATCCACCGATAACCAACAACCAGGGAACAACTCCTAACACCCCTAAATCCGAAGCCGATCTTATTGAGATTCCAGGCGGGACGTTTCAAATGGGCCGCAATGATGGAACACTACAGGAGCGGCCGCAACATGCAGTTACGGTCCAGACGTTTTTGATGGACCGAGGGGAAATTACCAATGAGGAATACTCAGAATTTGTCAGCGACAGGATGTATGAAACTCCCAGTCATTGGTTGCGAGGCAAGCCTTTACCCCTACAGGAGAAATGGCCTGTTGTGAATGTATCCCCGCGCGATGCTGAAGCCTTCGCTGGCTGGCGCTCAAGCCGGGATGGCGTGGCTTACCGCTTGCCGACCGAAGAGGAATGGGAGTATGCAGCTCGCAGTGGCGGCATTTACAAACTTTACCCGTGGGGAGACCGCTGGGAAGACAAGCGGGCTGTAGTCAAAGAAGCTGACGCGAAGCCGGTCGGATCTTTCCCCGAGGGCGCGAATCGCTGGGGGGTTGTCGATTTGATCGGAAACGTGTGGGAGTGGACCTCCTCGAAGGCGTCTTTCTATCAGGGAAATAACGCCGGTCAGATTCCCGCCGCTACCAAAGAGTGGGTTGTAGCGCGGGGTGGGGCGTATTTAAGCGATCCAAACGACAGGCAAATTCCCATTTCAGCGACGTACCGCGATTGGTTTGATCCTACTTTCAAGCATCCCAGTTTGGGCTTCCGCCTTGTGCGGACCCCCCAGTGAGGCAAACACGTCAGGGTTCACCTAAAAACGCCATTAGATTATCCAACCACGATTGATCTACAATCCGCGCCGTCAGTTGTTCCCCGTTAGACTTTCCGTCAAGATGAGAGTTAGCCTAAACAACCCGAGTTCGGCGTATCTACCTCCGG
The DNA here is from genome assembly GCA_051002255.1 of Pyrinomonadaceae bacterium. Taxonomy (GTDB): domain Bacteria; phylum Acidobacteriota; class Blastocatellia; order Pyrinomonadales; family Pyrinomonadaceae; genus PSRF01. The sequence continues at coordinate 1,577 of JBPCMM010000047.1, read as the reverse complement.
CTATATATTTCACCGTGGTGAGACTGTAGGAGAAGACCGATGAAAGCTTATGCAATGGTTCGCGCGACGCTTACGTTCGTTGCTTTGTGTTTCGGCTTGCTGTTGACCGGCACCGCAGCGTTTGGGCAGGACGTGGGTGCGGACGTGGGTGGGGGCGCGGGAATCTTTCGACCTCGGAATCCCGAGACCAAGAAAGGCGCGCCGAAACCGATGACGCCGGTAACTAAACCTTCAACCAAGCCGGTTCCCCGCAGTGATCGGGGCGCAGCCGCGGCGGCGGCGGCTGAGGAGCGAGTCGAAGACTTGTTGGCCAGGGGCAACGAATTCCGCGATGCGAGGCGTTTCGCCGAGGCTGAGGAAGCCTATCAGGGCGCGCTCAAAATTAAGCCACGAGATGGGCGAGCCGCCTACGGTCTGGGAAACGTTTACACAGATCAGCAACGCTGGGAAAACGCCGAGACGGCTTATCGCAATGCCGCCCAGTGGAGTCCTTCCAATGTTGATGCGCTCGTGGCGCTCAGCGTGGTTCTGGTTCAACCCAGAACGGGGGCGGATAACGCCAAACGTTTTGCAGATGCCGAAGCCTTCGCTCGTCGAGCTGTGCAGTTGCAGCCAAAGAATGCAGTGGCTTGGGACCGACTGGGTGTGGCGCTGCAGTCGCGAGGATCTTTCACGACCGAAACGGAGCTCGCCTATCGCCATGCGGTTGAGCTTGACCCTCAGTTTGCCGTTGCCTACGTTCACCTGGGACGCGTCTTGAAACGGCTGGGTCGTAGTAGTGAGGCGGCGCCGCTTTACGACCAGGCCATCAGTCTTGCGAAGGACGCGGCCACGCTGAATCTGATTGCCGAATCACTGCAAGCTGAGCAACAGTGGGAGCTATCTGGCCCAGTACTAAAACGCGCCTTGGCACTCGACGAACGTAATTCTACGACGGTGCTTCTCATGGGCAGAATGCTGGTCGTCTTAAAGAGGTATGGGGAGGCCGAGCCTTATTTGAAAACTTCCACGGAAGTTAGTCCCCGGGCTTTTCAGCCTTTCAATTTACTCGGCCGCACATACCTGGCCCTGGAACGTTACGCGGAAGCGGAGGTTACTTACGAACGGGCGGCAGCGTTTGCCCCCGCAGGAGATCGCAAACAACTCGCCGGAGTTTTCGGATTCCAGGGCGTTGGCGATGGTTATCTCAAAGCCAATGAACATAACAACGCCGTTCGAGCTTACCAGCGGGCGCTGGAGCTTGATCCTGGCAACAAAGAGATAGAGCAGAAACTCTCAAAGGCGCGGTCGCGCTGATCCGAGAGCTGAACACAACAAGAGAGGTCCTTTATGAAGCGTTGTCCGAAATGCAGTCGAACATTTCCAGATGAGAGCCAGAAGTTTTGTACGGTTGACGGCGGCCTCCTGATTTCCGATCCGGTTTTTGATCCTAATGTCACCATCCGGGCCACCGCTGCCGATGTGGCGCCACCACTTCAACCGCAGCAGGAGAATGCTGCCACCAGCCGCGAGCTTCCCGATCTCAATGCGACTATTGCCACCATGGCTAATGCACCAACAGTTGCTTTTCCCCGCAA
>JBPCMM010000046.1:0-4162 GCA_051002255.1 Pyrinomonadaceae bacterium | reverse complement strand
CCTTAAACTGGGCATTGACCGTCATTACGGCAAACAAGAGAAAAAGCCCGCAAGTTAGCGTGCGAATCAAGAGAGAGAGAGTTCGATTCATTGTATGCTCCTTATACAACTTGAATACACTGTAGTTCCCTTGCCGACCGAACGGCGTGTGGGACGTTGATTTCTGCAAAGGCCAAGAGAGCCGAGCTGAATCAATCCTGGTGCCCCGAGTCTTTCTAACTAGCTCACACCTACACTGCTTGTCTGCCTCGAAGGTCCCGAAGGTGGTTCAGTCATTACCTGTTGGAGGCGCGACAGCCTAAACTGTCTAAGGCGGCCTGTATGTGCGGTAGCACAACAAGCTAGGGGAGACAATCAACTGCCAGATATAATGCTCTGAAACTAGGAAAACTTCAATAATGTATTTCAGAAGATAGTCTGATAAGCTTACGCACTCAATCAGGCGCGCAGGTTTTTGATATTCGCCGACGACTGATTCGTCCTCGGAGAGGCGACTCAATAGTTGGTCTAGTCTAAACTCGTCCGAACACCTAGAAGGGAAATTTTCAGCCCATGCGACGTGCAACCATAATGTCGTGCTTTATTGTCCTGGCGCTGCTTGCCGGAGCCTGCGTCTCCGGCCCCCAACAGACGAACAAGGGAGGCGCTCGAAAGAAGAAGGGCCCGAAAGAGCCGGTGGTAATAGGCTTTTCGATGGACACCTTAAAAGAGGAGCGCTGGCAGCGCGACAAGGATCTGGTTGAGAAGCGCGCGAAAGAGTTGGGAATGCAAGTTAATGTACAAGTCGCGAATGGAGATGACAATCTTCAAATCAAACAGGCGGAAAATCTTCTGACGCAAGGTGTTGATGTGCTGATCGTTGCGCCTCACAACGGCGAGATTGCCGCTTCAATCGTCGAGGCAGCGCATCGTCAAGGCGTGCCGGTAATAGCCTACGACCGCCTGATCAAAAACTCCGATGTGGATCTTTACATCTCACATCAGGTCGTCAAGATGGGTGAGATGCAGGCGCAGTACCTGCTGGATCACGTGAACAAGAAGCCGGCGAATTTTGTAATCGTAGGTGGCTCGCCAACAGATAACAATGCCCTGCTTCTGCACCAGGGCCAGATGAATGTTCTTAAGCCGGCCGTTGACCGCGGCGACGTCAAAATCGTGACCGATCAATATGCAAAGGAGTGGCAGGCCAGCGCGGCGCTGAACATCGTTGAGAACGCGCTCACGCAGGCCAACAACCAGGTTGACGCCGTCGTGGCTTCGAATGATGGCACGGCGCGAGGTGCGGTGCAGGCTCTGGAGGGGCAGAATCTCGCAGGTAAGGTGCTGGTGTCGGGCCAGGATGCCGACCTTGCCTCGCTCAAGCTGATTGTTGAGGGCAAGCAGACAATGACGATCTACAAATCAATTCAACCACTGGCCAACGGCGCGGTCGATGCCGCTATCAAGCTGGCGCGCGGGGAGAAAGTGGAAACTGCGGAGACGATCGACAACGGTTTCAAGAAGGTTCCGGCAATTCTCTTAGCGCCCGTCGCCGTGGATCGCAACAACCTTCTCGATACTGTAGTGAAGGACGGCTATCAAACGCTCGAGAACATTTGCGCGGGGCTGCCGCCGGAGAAATGCCTGAAGCCGTAGCCAAGAAGTCCAACGTCCAATGTCCAAAGTCCAAGGTCGCATGGGATCTAAACTCCAATTCTCACCTAAGGAGGGTGTTATGGCAAAAATCAGAAAGTTTTGAGGACATCAAGTCTTGGAAGAAAGCACGGACGCTAACAAAGCAAATCTACGAAGTAACCTCAATTGGTTCCTTCAGACGGGACTTCGGTCTCAAAGATCAGATCAGGCGAGCTTCGGTTTCTATTCTCTCAAATATTGCGGAGGGTTTTGAAAGGGGAAGTGACCAAGAATTTATTCAGTTCTTGGCGGTAGCGAAAGGCTCGTGTGGGGAGGTTAGAGCGCAGCTCTATGTGGCGCTTGATCAGTGTTACTTCTCGCTAGAGAGCTTTGAAACTCTTTTGAAAACGGCTACCGAGGTTAGTGAGCTAATTTCTGGATTGATGAAGTACCTGAAAGACTCGGAACTTCGCGGCAGCAAATACTGCTGAACTTGCGGACGTTGGACATTGGACGTTGGACATTGGACAAATCTCGCAAGATGAACGAAACAGCTCAAGACGCGTTTTTAGAGATGTCGAACATCACGAAGTCCTTTCCCGGGGTTCGTGCGCTCGATGGGGTTACCTTTGGTCTACACAGGGGTGAGATTCATGCCCTCGTGGGTGAGAATGGGGCGGGCAAGTCGACGTTAATGAAGGTGCTGGGGGGCGTTTACCCTCATCCTGAGTACGGAGGCGAACTCCTGATTGAAGGTCAACAGATACGCTTCAACGGTGTTCGTGATGCGGAAAAGGCCGGCATTGCGGTTATCTACCAAGAGCTATCCTTAGTAAAGGAGATGACCGTCGCGGAAAACATTTTTTTGGGACGCGCGCCGGCAAAATGGGGCTTTATCCGTTGGGAGGAACTTCATCGGCGAGCTCGGAAACTGCTGGACGGTCTGAATCTTGATATTGATATACACACGCCTATTCGCAATCTCGGAATTGGTCAGCAGCAATTGATCGAGATCGCCAAAGCGCTGTCACAGGATGCCAGGATTCTGGTGCTTGACGAGCCCACCGCGGCGCTAACAGATACCGAGGTCAATACGCTATTCGGGATACTCAACCGGTTGCGCAGCAACGGTGTGGGGATGATCTACATTTCGCACAAGCTGGGAGAGGTCTTTCAGCTTAGTGACAGAATCACGGTTCTCAGGGACGGCAAAACTGTGGGCACTAATCTGACGACTGAATGGACTGAGGCAAGCGTAATCGCTCGGATGGTTGGACGCGAGGTGGGTGATATTTTTCCTACTGTGGACCACGCTCACGGAGAAGTTGTTTTTGAAGTCGAGAACATGTCGGTGGGGGACGCGGACGTTCCCGGGAAAAAGCTGGTCGAGAAGGTTAGTTTCTCTGTACGCCGCGGCGAGGTGTTGGGAATTGCCGGTCTCATGGGGGCCGGGAGAAGCGATTTACTAATGGCTATTTTCGGTGCTCACGCCGGCTCCAGAACGGGCGTGGTAAAGATGGCAGGTAAACCTGTTCAGATTTCGGATCCGGCCGACGCCATCAAACAGGGCATCGGTTTTGTGACCGAGGATCGCAAACGCTTCGGACTCGTGTTGGACCAAACAATTCTTCGCAACATGACGCTCGCCGGGCTGCGACGCATCTCCGGCCGCTTCATCACGAGTGTCGACGCCGAATCGGCAGCCGGTCAGCGCGCGATGAAAGACTTGCGAGTGAAAGCGAACTCGGTTTTCACCATCGCCGGAACCCTGTCAGGCGGAAACCAACAGAAGGTGGTTCTGGCCAAATGGTTGTTAACCAATCCGCGGGTTCTGTTTTTAGACGAGCCGACACGCGGCATCGACGTGGGGGCAAAGCAGGAAATCTATGCCCAGATCAACGCCCTGGCGAAGACGGGACTCGCGATTGTGCTCGTTTCGTCAGAATTACCCGAAGTGCTCGGGCTCTCCGATCGTATCGTTGTTTTGCATGAAGGAAGAATGACCGGCGAGTTCACTCGCGCGACTGCAACGCCGGAAGCCGTCATGGCTTGCGCGACGGGACATGCGGCGCGGGCAGCGTGATCGAGGAGAGGCGGCTAACTACAGAACCGCGAGCGGTAGCGACCGGATCCAAGCGCTCACCGCTAGCGTGCCGTCACATCTAATTTCTTTACAACGGCGGCCGATCTCGAAGGAACATCTATGCTATTAGGTACGGCCGCGAAAGTGTCAACAGTGAGGTGGGACACGACACTAGTGTAGTGCGTCACAAATAGCGAAACAATGAAAGCCGGCAGCAGTCAAACTTTCTGATGGAGCAAGGGGAGCGGTGGGAGAAGCAAGCACGAGGGCGCAGTGTCTTGGGAATCTTTCATAAATTCGGGGTATCAAAGTCGAAAAAAACCCTACCCGAACTCACCAATTAAAAAGATGTAAAATGGAACGGCAGGTCCCGCTCAAATTGGAGGTCTGTCTCGGAAAAGGCCTAGTGGGGGTTGGCGTTCGCCTTGTTGAGCTTCGTTGCGTGTTTCTTGACGTTGTCGCTCA
>JBPCMM010000045.1:0-3423 GCA_051002255.1 Pyrinomonadaceae bacterium | reverse complement strand
GTTGACCGGTCGTGGCGTCCCACAACTTCATCGCGGCGCCAGTGCTTTGATCGGTCGACGTAACGAGGAATCGTCCGTCGGCGCTGAATTGCACACGCTGGGGCGATTTGCTGAATCCTGTATTGACACTGTAAAGCTCGCGCCCTGTCCCCGCTTCCTGGACGCTGACCGTCTCGCTTGTTTTGGCGAAGGCAACGAGACGCGCATCAGCGCTGAAGGCGAGACTTGAGTTTTCCGCCTCGGGGATCGCCTTGAATGGTAATTCCCGCACCTCGCGCCCGTTTTGGGCGTCATAGATTTTTACTGCTTTGTCAGGTTGCCCGACGGCGGCGAGTTGCCCGTTAGAACTAACGGCTATTTTCGACGCCGACAGTTTGAAATTCTTTAGGCGTTGCGCCTCTTGTTTCTGTTGCTTGTCCGCACAACCGAACAGACAGCCAAATGAGTCTATGGAGTCGAGCTTTTCCATGCCGCTTTTCCCATATTTTGTCCCCTGGGAACGCAACTCCGTGCCGGCCGCAACGTCCCAGACTTTGACCGCATCCCCGCTCACGCTGGTTAGAGAGTGGCCGTCGTTGCTGAAAGCGACGGCGCCGACTGGCAGTCCGTGCCCGCGTAGAACCAGCAACTGTTGCCCCGTCTGAACGTTCCAGATCCTTACTGTATTGTCTACCGCCCCACCAACAACGCCTCCCTGAGTGAAGGTCCATAAATCTCGCTTGTCGTTAACATTCCCGCTCCCCGAGGCCAACAATTTTCCATCGAGGCTGACGGCGAGGGCGTTAACGTTGCTCGTATGACCGTACAGCGTTCGTAGTACGTTTCCCGTCGCCAAGTCCCAAATTTTTATAACGTTGTCTTTGCCACCCGAGGCCAGCCAGCGATTGTCGGGGCTGAAGGCTACTGCGTTAGCGGATCTCGTGTGTCCCGTTTGAAGAATCAACTCCGGTTTATCGCCCGGAGTTGCGGGTGTCACGGATGCGGGTGTTTGCCCGGGAACTGACGGCACCCCTATCCCTCGTTTCTCCTGCTCTTTCGATTGCGCGATGCCAGAGATGGGCGCGCATATGACTGACATTAAGAGTATCAGTGATGATACCTGTCGCCATACGGGCAAGAGTAAATGGAAGTTATGTGAGGCCACCAGATTGTTACCAAATCTGTTGCTTGCTGACGGAGAACGGTGAACCATAGAGATCTCCTAATGATGAAGCGCGGTGCCAACCTGAGGTCAAGATGAAGATGAGGAGAGATCAGGGTACTCTAGTTGGGCAGGAGGCGCTACGTGTGAATCAGCCTGGTGGTGAAAACCGACGGCAAGCGAAGCACCAAATCAACGAATGTTTGCCGATTATTTTACAATCTGTAACCTACATTGACACCTACAAGACTTCGTGTCGGTTTGTGTGATTCCGTCGTGGCCCCTATCGCGCGTCTATCCGGTGCAAAACCGGTCATGGGAATTGACCCCTCTGTCCATTTGTTATACTCGACTGCGGTCGTGGGATCGGCTATTGTCGCCGAAATTGAACAATGCGCCGGCGCGCCGGACATCGTGGAACGAGTCGGTAACATAACGCGGCTTCGTTACACCCACGTCGATAAAACCATTTCTATACTGTCAGCACTCATTTTGAATCGGGGTCTGCATTGAGTCGCATCGCGAAGGTATTCGCAAAGCTCAAGCGGGAAGGGAAGAAGGGCTTTATTCCCTTCATAGTAGCGGGTGATCCTGATCTGGAAACAACCAGCGAGCTCATAGTCGAACTGGCTAATTCAGGAGCTACGGTGATTGAACTAGGCGTGCCTTTCAGCGACCCGATGGCCGACGGGCCAGTTATCCAGCGAGCTTCGGAGCGCGCTTTGCATCACGGCTTCGGGTTGGCGGCGGTACTTGAAACGGCAGCTAAAGTGCGGCAGAGAGCGAAGGTCCCGATCGTTCTTTTCAGTTACTACAATCCGCTGATGCAATATGGAGTGGTGAACCTTACCCGCGACGCAAAGGAAGCAGGGATTGACGCAGTCCTGGTCACCGATCTACCCCTCGAGGAATCGGACGAGTTTACCAGCGCGCTAAGAGCAAAAGAACTTGATCTGATTTTTCTCGTGGCGCCAACATCAACCGAAAAGCGCTTGCAGGCGATTGCTGCAAAGGCGACCGGGTTCATCTATGCTGTATCACGTGCGGGGATTACCGGCAGGCAGGCGGATGTCAGCGCCGCAGCCGAAAATCTGGTTAGTCGTGTTCGGCGATGCTCCGATCTGCCGGTGGCAGTTGGTTTCGGGATCTCGACTGCGGAACAAGTGGCAAAAACTTGGGCCTATGCGGATGCGGCAGTCGTGGGATCGGCTATTGTCGCTGAGATTGAAAGGTGCGCCGACGCGCCTGACATCGTGGAACGAGTCGGCGAATTCGCGCGCGCTCTGGTTCATACTTAGGAAAGTGAGAACACTTCATGTCGGCCTTGAGTGGGAGCCAACACACATTTAGCCGCGGATCTAAGCGGATCAGAGCGAAAACCAAGATAAGGACAACTCACTCGAAGTATTTGATTAGTCCTTTTTCAGATCCGCGCTTATCCGCGAGATCCGCGGCTAAATGTGTGTTGGCTGCCACTTAGAGTTAAATAGTATTGAAGAACTAGCCTTGATAAGAGGTTGTGAAATATTGGAAGGTGATGACCCATGCCGATCAAGTCTCAAGTAATGAATGATACCGACAGCAAGAGAACGCGTATCCAGGGCGGGGACCCGGTCCTCCTTGTCCTCCATAGTCCGCGGGAAAAATGTTGGGGAATACTCGACGAGATCAACGCTGCTGGAGTATTCTTGCGTGGTCTCGATTTGAATGCTTTTGATGATTGGGTGCGGGCCGTCGCGCATGACGAACCGTTTATAGGCCTCAGCGATCTGTTTTTCCCCATGTGGCGTATTGAGCGCCTTTCGCGGGACGAGGCTGCGGGCGGAATCCCTTCCCTTTACGAACAAGTCGAGCAGCGTACGGGTCGCTCAGTTCAAGAGTTAATTGACAACAACCAGGGCCGCTTGAACTGATCCGCTATTTGGAAATTGCGTGCCGCCTCACCGACAGACTGGCGCAGAGAGGGCTGCCGTAGCACGCAGGGTATTTTCTCAGGTCTCAACCCTCCGGTAACTAATTTGCTGTTGCAAGTGTGAAACACTGTTCCATTCTCGCGTCAGGTGTGTTATGCTCCCCGCTCATTCGGGGAGCGCTAAACATGACTGGTGAGAAAAGGAGCGGAAGAAAGAGATGTATGTCATGGCTGATGATCGAATAAGCGTGGATCGCGGCAAGGCAGTCGAAGCCGCGCTCTTGAATATTGAAAAGAGGTTTGGCAAAGGCTCAATCATGCGGCTTGGTGAACGCGAAGTATCCGATATACCGGCGATTTCGACCACCTC
>JBPCMM010000044.1:0-10725 GCA_051002255.1 Pyrinomonadaceae bacterium | reverse complement strand
AAGTGGTGCAAAGCATCGAACAGGATCTCTGTGAGTTGCCATGTTTCAGCGCCTCCCTCTTTGTTTGGGATGACCCTCCGCGAACCGTCAGTCCCCCAACAACCACTTTGATGTACGCGACCACCTTTGCGTTTGTTCGCACCAGACGTTTCTTTTCGGTCACGGACGCTTATAACTTTTGACGTCGCGAATAATGGAAAGTTCCTTAGAAAATGAGCACTCTACCAAACATTCCAAGTCCTCAGACGAGTGGTCCCGCACCACCCAACTTCATCGACGTGCTGCGGCTAATGCGGCGCGTTTCAGACAAAGTAAGCGTTCTGATCTTCTCGCCAGGCCGCCCACCTCAGATTGAATTGACTGGGAAACTTCGGCCGGTGCGAATTCCCGGATTGGAAGAACTTTTCGTTCCGTAAAGCCTGGGTCTATGTTTTTAGCTCAACGCGCCTTGCTATTCAGAGTTTTCTTGCTGGGCCTCGTTTCGTGCCTGCCGTTTTTGGGAGCCGGGTCGAGTAGAGCCGCAGATGACGGAGTGCGCATTGACGTGCCCGCTGCTGCCCGAGTTCGGATTGAGAATCAGTTTGGACCGGTAGCTGCGGAAGTCTGGAAGGGAAAGTACGTTTCTGTATCTGCCTCCATTGAAGGAACGGGGGCCCGATTCATACGGTCACCCATCGTCATAGAGAACAGAGCGAAGCTGCTCGTAATCTCCGTCATTCGCACACCGGTTGACCCTCGGGCGGCCATTACGCTCACAGTAAAACTTCCTGAGGGTTCCCATACCGAGATTATCACCGGGGTTGGTTCAATTTCGATGCGAGGGGTACTGGCGTCGGCTTCTCTAAAGTCGGTTTCGGGTGACATACGCGCAGAGCTTTCACATTCTCTCAACGTGGATATCAGCGCCAGGACAACGAATGGAACTATCAAGTCAGAGCTAGGGGCACCCTTAAGTGGTGGTGGTCACGTCTTACAAACACGCTCAGGTACTGGCGATTATGTTCTCAGGATCGCCACGGAGAGGGGAGAAATCACACTCGCTTTAGACAGCACGTCGAATGATGGTACGGCCGAGGTCTCCGGATCACCGAGGCTGTTGGGTTCTGAAAACATTTCGAAAGGGGCTGGAACACCTGCGAACCCGAGCGACTCTGAAGAAATAAGCGAGGGGGACGTCATTCGCGTTGACTCGCAACTTGCCACTCTAAATCTCAGTGTCATAGATCGAAATACCAACCGCGGGGTCCTGGGCTTGACGCAGTCAGACTTCCGGCTATTTGAGGACGGAATCGAACAGCGCTTAATCCAGTTTGAATCGGCGTCTGCCCCCTTTGATCTGATTCTACTAATTGATGTTTCGGGTTCGACCCGTGATGTTGTGAAATTGATTCGCGCGGCGGCACTGCGTTTCGTGAACGCAGCGCGACCGTCAGATCGCATCGGAATCATTTCGTTTGCCGGTCATCCGACGGTCATTTCACCAGTCACCTTAGACCGGGAAGTCTTGCGTCAAAGGGTAAATGCAATTGACACAGCAACAGGAGATACAAAGGCCTACGATGCCATAGACTTTTCACTTACCCAGCTCCTAAAGAACACGGCGTGGTCCCCACGCGGGCAGCCCGCGTGGAGTGCTAGGAAGAACACGCGTCGAACAGCAATTGTCATGATGAGTGATGGACTTGACGGAAGTATCCCGGGAGTGCAGGGCGATGGTTCAATGCTTCCCTACGGCGAGATGCTTAGTCGGGTTCGCGAGTTTGATGGCGTGCTGTACACCTTGTGGCTCAATACAGAATATGAAGCGCTGAATCCTCTTGATACGCAGCCTGAAGCGTTCGACATGGGGTATGAGCGGATGAAAGAGATGGCTGAAGCCGGCGGCGGAGTGTTCTACCAGGTGGAACGCCTCCAGGATCTCGCAGGGGCTTACGAACGCGTGGTGGCCGACCTGGGTACGGTTTACAGTCTGGCATATCGGCCCACCAACAAGAATCGAGACGGCAAGTGGCGTGCAGTCCGAGTAACGCTGACGCGAGCGTCGGCTATTGCGCGCGGAAAACGTGGGTACTATGCAAACTGAGATTCGTTTCGCCTGCGCAAAACTACTTACCGTGCTGCTCGCCATTTTTGTCTCATATCCGAAGATCTGCATTGCTCAAACCGAAGAACCCACAGAAACGATTCGGGTAGATTCGGATCTTGTCGACCTGAGAGTTAGCGTGGTTAGACTGAACCCCGAAAATCCCATTTCCGCTTTGCAGCAGAAGGATTTCCTGGTGTTCGAGAACGGAAAGCCGCAGCAGATCGTGTTTTTTGCCGGCGAAGATGCACCCTTTGATCTCGTCTTACTGTTGGACCTGTCAGGTTCGAGTAAAGACAAGATTAAGTTGATTCGCAGCTCGGCAAAGCGATTTGTCGAATCTACGCGTTCCATGGACCGCGTTGCGATCGTCACATTCACAGACACTCTTGAAATCGTTTCTCCCTTAACCTGGGATCGAGGTCTCCTCAAAGATGCAATTAAGGACATTCAGAAACCGCTGAGTGGCACGAACTTTTGGGATTCCTTGCTGTACGCCATGACAACGGTTATTCCCTCACAGAAGTCCCCACGCCGGACTGCGATCGTGGTTATGACCGACGGCGTCGATAATGCGTTGCCGGATGTTTATGGTGAAGGGTCGCGAACGACCTTCGCCGAGCTGCTGGACCGGGTAGGCCGTTCAGATACTATCGTTTTCCCCATCTATCTGGACACCGAAGCCGAAACGGTAAAACGGAGTCGAGTGCCCAAAGAGGCTTATACTCTGGCTCGCAATCAGCTTGCGCAGCTAGCCGTGGCCTCGGGTACAAAGATGTACCGTGCAAACAAGCTCAAGGATCTCACTCTAGTTTATGATCAGGTCATCAGAGATCTGTCGATGGTTTACAGCGTTGGCTACAAGCCCAGCAACAGGTTGCGCGATGGGGAATGGCGCTCAGTTGGCGTCCAGCTGATAGGCCGGCAGGACCTTATCGCTACCACAAAACGCGGGTATTTTGCTAAGGCAGAACCCTAACCGCGGGTGAGCTTGTAAATAACACGCAGAGTACTATAATGCGAAGGCGGTCCCTCCCCACGATATACAGTCTAGCTGCGGTAAAAGGAGAACCTTCCATGAGAAAAGCCTCCCCTTCGGTACGCCTTCTAGTTGCAACGCTGTTGGTGTGCGCGGGTTTCGTCGCGGCGGAGGCGCAGAATCGAGAGCGGTTTGTCATTTCCGCGAAGGCTGGGGGCATCAATGTCGTAAGTGGACGAACTGGGGTTCAGGCGCAGGGTAGCACTGAATGGGAACAGCTTACCATCAAGGACAATCTTGAGGCTGGAGATATGGTTAAGACCGGGATAGATGGCAGAGTTGAGATGCTGCTAAATCCTGGCGCGTACCTGCGGGTGGGCGAGAATTCAGAGTTCGAACTGACCAATAACTCTTTAGAAAATCTGGAAGTGCGGTTGATCAGAGGGACGGCGATCGTGGAGGCCACCGGCACCGAGAACACCGAGTTGATGATTAATATCACGACGCCGCACACGAAAATGGCGATTGTCCGGCGAGGCCTTTACCGCGTCAACGTTGTTCCCGGGGACGCGACTGAACTAATCGTCAGGAAGGGTCGGGTGTTGCTCTCTGACTCGCAAATCAAGGTTAAAGGCGGGCGAAAATTGATTTTCAGCGGGCATACGTTCTCTATGGCGAAGCTGGAAAAGGCTGACAAAGAGAAAGACGCCATAGAAAACTGGAGCAAAGAGCGCGCGGAGACAGTGGCGAAGGCAAATCGTCGAATATCATCCGGCGATCTGAATATGGCGCTTGCCAGCTTTACCGATCGTTGGTCTCGTGGCTTTTCAAGCGGTTTTTCCGGCGTCTGGGTATTCAATCCAAGATTTCAATGCTATACGTTCCTGCCGTATTACTTTGGTTGGGGATCCTGGGGATCACCATACGGCGGTGCTTATTCAAACGCCTTCTATGGGTACGGTTTCGGCGGTCGCGGTTCGAACTCTGGTGGATGGACGGGACCCGTAAATGGAGGGTCAACCGTAGGATCAAACGGAGCAACACCTCCTCCCTCGAATGGCGGCAATACACCGGTATACACGCCACCACCGTCCAGTGCTCCCGTGCGACCTCCCATGCATCAATCGGGTATGGACACTCGCGAGCTTCGTCCGCACCAACCCCTCCCTCCGAAATAGGGATTTCAAACTAGTGAGGGCTCGGTAGGCTACTAAGCTCCTCGTTTACCATCGTGTTTATCTCGGAGTGCTTTAATCCGGCCAGGGCGAGCTGCGTCAGCGCAGTGCGCAATTGGACGCGTAGCTGCTCATCAGTCCCGCTAACTACCCTTGACGTCACGATCGCTCCCGAGCCGTGCCTGACCTTGATGAGACCCTCCTTTTGAAGCTGCCTATAGGCAAAGGCGATTGTATTTAGGTTAACACCCAGATCCGCCGCTACCTGACGTACCGGTGGCAGCGATGATCCTTCCTCAAGTTCGCGCCGAGCAATTAGCCCTTTGATTTCGTCGACTACTTGCCGGTAAATCGGCCGCCGGTCCCGCTCGTCAATCGTAATATACATATGTACAGCCCTACCAAGAATGTCTGGTGAATCTATACACTAGACAATTATCGCTGTCCAGCTAATTTTTTGTCAGCGAAGGGCCGGCAAGTCGATTGTTGAAAACTACTCAGTTAGTCGATTGGCGAGGAGTCGAGCAGCGTGGCTTACCGCTGCAATCCCGCCGCCGAGGGATGTGGTGTCCCCGACCCTGAAGACGTTTGGAAGCGAAGTCTGACAGTTCATCACATTCGAGTCGAATACGGTAGATGTTCCCGCAAGACCTCCGACCATGCCTAATTTGCGACGGGTCAGCTCATAAATGGTTCGCGGGGTGGCCGTATCGATCACCTCAATGTCGCCGCCTAGCTCAGGCAACGCTTGATGAAGGCGTCGCCACCAAATTCCCAGTACTGACTGATCCTTTTCTTCATTCTGTTCTTCATTTTCCTGGTAGGTAAACCACTGATCGACGTCGGAGAAGGTAAGCATGGTCACGGCTCGCATCCCTTGTGGGGCTCTCTTGTCGGCTTCAGGTGCCGCAGCAAACATGAACGGAGACACTTCGGGATCGTAACTTACATCCTGTTGCCAATCCGTGACTGCCAGGATGTGGTTGTTGGGAATCCTGGTAGCGGCAGCTTCGCTCATGCCCAGATAGAGAAGGTAAACTCCCCAGGTTCGCAAGTTAGTCAAGCTCTTTCTAATTTCAGAAGGAGTGTTGTGGAGCCCAATCAACTTCCCATAGGTGTCCCACAGAGTGAGATTGCTGACAATAGTCCTCGATGCACTCACCCTCTCCCCGCTCAGCAGGTCGACCCCGATAGCCCGACCGGTCGAATCGTAGGCAAGACGCAGTGCGGGCGTGTCGAAGCGGATTCTGCCGCCGCTCGTTTTTATTGATTCCGCTAGCTTCTCGGCCAGAGCTGGGGCGCCACCCGGAACTGAGAAGTTCCCTCCCCGCGTAATGTTGAGGGCAAGGGTCGAATACAGATATTCACACTCCTGGCTGCTTGCTTGGGCCAGGAGTTGCAACTGTGCGTCGACGAACCTGCGAAAACGGAATGAGGTGCCTTCCAAATAGTCCAGGGTTGTGTGGTTTCTTGCCTTGATAATTCTCCCAGCGTTAGAGATGTCCGGGAACAGAGCATAAATCTGTTTCATGCTGCTGGCGGCGTGCAGGTTCGGCACTCTCCTCAGAGCACTCCGTAGAGCCTCACTAACGACTGCGCTTTCTTGATAGAAAGCTACCGCCCTGTCGGCACACTCAGGAAAAGTTGCCACCAGCGCCGCTTCGAACTGTTCCGTGTTTGCTGTTATTGGAACCTCAGATTGATCGGGGAGACGCACAAGGTAGGCGGGGTCGGCAGCGAATACTTCGGGAGCTGCAACGGGAAGCTCTGAAAAAATCTGATCGTGAATCTCGCCCGCTTGCCACAGTGGATAAACTCCGACGCCTGAGTCAAAGGTGTAACCAAACTTTTTGAAACCTGCTACACAGCCACCTGGGCGCGATTGCCGCTCGAGCAAACAAACGTCGACGCCCCGAGCGGCGAGCAACGCCGAAACGGTGAGTCCACCGATGCCGCCACCCACTACGACTACCTCATGCGTCATAGCCCAGAGACTGACAACCAAAGGTTAGTAAGCAGCAATACAGCGCCGGCCGCTTGCTCGCTTGCCGGCCCCAGTTTCGGTAGATGAGGTTCGATGAGTAAAAGAATGGAGGTGATTCCGTTGAAGACGAGGTGAATTACGATGCAGGGTAGCAACCGCCCGGTATAAGCCCGAATGATGGTCAGCGAAACGCTAAGCATTCCCACAGCAGCGATAACGCCGAAATTTGGCCAGTACTGCGGTACATGAATAAGCGTAAACAAGCCGAGCACGATCAGTACAGCTCCGGCCACGCCGACAAGCCTTTGTAATGCCGCATAGAGCACACCGCGGTAAATGAACTCTTCGACGAAGGGTGCGGTTAATACCGCGAGCGCGGCAATCAGATAGCGTGCCCCGGGTGAACTATTGATTATTTGCTCCAATTGGGTGGGCTGGTCGGCGCCTAGCAACTTTGCGATTCCGGTGCCCGCAAGAAAGAGTGCGACTCCCAGTCCCACACTTCCCCAAAAACGTAGCCGCCCCGACCAGCCCCAACCTAAAGAAGCGAGGAAAGGACGTTGCCCGAAATGCGTCACCAATGCCCAAACCAAAGCGAATGTGAGCAGGTGACTTGGCAACAGGGCCAAAACTTGAAGAAAAATAGCAGTCTTGTCAGTCAGCGCGAGTGAAGCCAGGTTGTTTACATATTCTGTCGAACCGGGATCCAGACCGCGCTGCAACGAGTAGGGAATCAGGAAAAACAAGGGGATGACGGCGAGTAGGATAATGCTCGCAAGCCAAACCAGAAACGCGCCCCCAAGTCCCCAGGGTGGATTGTTAGGATCGACAGGTTCATTAACACGACGACTGACCGACCTCGCCGGCTCACTAGGCGTAAGCTCACTCGCTATTGGAAACGTTGACTGGATATCTGTGGGCACGGTATCGACGAGTGTATGGGAGATGATCCCAAGGGGTCAAACATGAAAGCATGGCGAGCGTCGAGTCTTCCTTTTGTTGCGTCAAACCGCCGGGTATTCAGTCTCCAACATCGAAGGACCAATGCGGGGTGCTGCCAGCATCAAACCGATTATGGTCTTGGCGTCTTCAATCTCGCCCGCCGTGATCATTTCCAATGCTTGCGCGAACGGAAGATGCACGACATCCAAAATCTCATCGTCCTCCAGTTTTTGTTTCGTCTCCGTCATCTCGGTAGCTAGATAGACCCACATTTTCTCTTCACAGAACCCGGGCGACACAAAAAACTCCGACAACTTGTCTAGTTTGCCGGCCAGGAAGCCAAGTTCTTCCTCCAACTCCCGTACCGCTCCCTCTTCCGGGCGCTCACCTCGATTCAGGGTTCCTGCGGGTGCTTCCAGAAGATAACGCACCGCCGGATGGCGATACTGGCGCACCAGCGCGACAGTACCGTCTTCGAAAACCGGGATAATGACCGCGCTGCCCGGATGGTGGACCACTTCGCGGGGGTAGGTCTGGTCGCCTTCTCGTACAGTGTCGACGGTGACACCAAAAATGCGGCCGCGAAAAATCTCGATGCTTTCCAGAAGTTGAGGAACCTGTTTCTGCGATGATGCCATGATGTTTCTCGCTTAAGAGTTTTTGTTATTAACTGGGAACTTTCGCCGCAGACATTTCCTTGATCAGCTCCTGGGCCTCGCCAATCAGATAGAGAGAGCCGCTGAAACAGACCAGTCCATCCGGCGGGGTGCCTTCGAGGGCTTCCCGAATAGCGTTACGTAGCGAACTCGCCGTAAAGATTTTCTGAGGTTCGACCATACGCCTTGCTAGTTTCTGCAATTCGTCCGGGCTTGCCGCACGCGGGTTATCGGGTTTGGTCAACACCAACCTGTTAGCGACAGGGAAGAGATTCCCGGCCATCTGCTCAAGATTTTTGTCCCGCATTGCGCCAAAGACGAGTGTCACGGACGCGTCTACAAACTCGTCCAGGTATTCACGGAGAGCCATGGTTCCAGAAGGGTTGTGCGCCCCGTCGAACAAAAAAGCCGGACGCCCTTCCCATAGTTCTAGTCTTCCCGCGTGGCTGGCTGTTTCTATCCCTTCGATGATCGCCAAACCCGAGATGGCGAAGCCGCGAGCACGCAGGGATTCCGCTAGCCGGATCGCCACAGACACGTTTGTGATCTGATGGCGTCCTCGCAAACCGGGTAGAACATTTTCATAACGGTCCTCATCCGTTTCGACGGTCACGCGAACACGACCATCTTGCGTCACGCTTTCCACGGTTGCACTGCATTGATCGACGCTCGGTTGAACGTTAACAAGCTTACATTGGCGCAGAATCACGTCTAGTGCCTGGGCAGGCTGAGGCGCGATTATCGCAGTGCTGCCAGGGCGAATGATTGCCGCTTTCTCCGCCGCTATACTCTCGAGCGTTTTGCCGAGATATTCTTCATGGTCTCTGTCGATTGGAGTTATAGCGACTAACTCAGCTCCCGCCACGCTGGTAGCATCAAGCCGCCCACCCAGTCCGGTTTCGAGTATTGCTAATTCCACCTGACCTTCCCGGAAAGCGAGCATGGCGATGGCTGTCACATGCTCGAAGAAAGTCGGGAGCGCCTCAATCTGTCCTTCGTCGACGAGCTTTTCGGCGGCGCTGCGTACCTGGGTTACGCGACGGGCGAAATCTTCCGTTGACATTTCCCGGCCCTCCACCTTAATGCGCTCGGTGATGGAGATGAGATGCGGTGAAGTGTAGAGTCCGGTCTTGATGCCGGCGGCTTGGCAGATTGAATCAAGGACAACGGCGGTGGATCCTTTGCCGTTTGTCCCAGCGATTTGTACGGCTGGAAAGCATTTCTGAGGATCGCCGAGGGCCTCGAGGAGCAATGCAGTATTTCTGAGACCGAGTTTTATGGTGAGGGTTTCGACCCCAAGACTCAGGAGATACTTGAGCGCCTCGTCAAACTGCATGAAGATTTCTCATGTTTGCCCGACCAGATGACGGGAGGCAATCACTTTCCGGAAACCGTGCCGGTTCGCGCCTTCTCGATCACGGGCTCGTAAATTTCAGGATTCATCGTAAAGTTGAGCAGTTTGATTATGTAATCACGCACTTCTCGTCGATCCACGATTGCGTCGAGCATGCCGTGTTCCAGAAGAAACTCCGACTTCTGAAAATCCTTTGGGAGTTTCTGGCGAATCGTTTGCTCAATCACCCGCGGTCCGGCGAAACCAATCAGCGCTTTCGGTTCGGCTATGATGAAATCCCCGAGCATTGCAAAACTCGCGGTCACTCCTCCGGTTGTGGGATCAGTTAACACGGAGATAAAGGGAAGATGGGCCTCGTCAAGTATAGCCAGGGCTGCCGAGATCTTTGCCATCTGCATTAGCGAAAGCGTGCCTTCCTGCATGCGGGCGCCGCCTGAAGCCGAGAAGATGACAACCGCGCCATGTTCTTTGAGCGCGCGCTCGATGAGACGCGTAACTTTTTCGCCCACCGCGGAGCCCATTGAGCCGCCGATGAAAGCCATGTCCATGGCTCCGGCAAGAACGAGATGATTCCCGACTTTGCCACGCGCGTTGATGATTGCCTCGGAAAGGCCGGAAGATTTTTTTGCTTGTGTTAGGCGCACTGGATAAGGTTTGCTGTCGACAAACTCGAGCGGGTCAATCGATATCACTTCCTCATCGAGCTCTTCAAATTTCCCCTCGTCGTAGAGCATGCCGAGCCGTTCTCGGGCGCCAATGCGAAAGTGATAACCGCAGTGCTTGCAAACCTGATGGGCCTCGTCAAGTTCGCCCGTGTAGAGGTGCGCTTCACATCCGTCACACTTAACGAAGACATTCTCTGTCTTCACCACTCGCTCCTCAGGGCGAACGGTCTCAATCCTTTTACTCTTTTTGCTAAACCAGGGCATGACGGCTGAGCGCTACCAATCTCCTATTGAATTCGGGTACTGATGTAGGTTGGCCCAATCAGCGGTGCTAGTCAACTACAGAACCGAGGAGCAGTAGCGACCGGGTCAGCTCATAATAGAGTCGAAACAAGAATTCACTGTTCCACCAGGTGTGAGTGACGCCGCACCTACCCCGGTCGCTCCACCACCCAAGCCCTCTGCCCGGTTGCGCCCTCGGTCCCGCGCCTCGGATCCTGTCGAGCGGTTTCACAGCATCCTACAAACTGCAGCAGCACCTTTTGAACGCCACAAACAGTGTGTTTTCCCACGCCCTCTGGCGCCCCGTCGATTAGGGATGGGTTAGAATTCTATCCCCTGCTGTGCGCGAATTCCCGCATTAAATGGATGCTTGATGTCCCTCATCTCAGTAACCAGGTCTGCGGCTTGAATTAGCTCTGACGGCGCGTCACGGCCAGTAACCACAAGGTGCAAAGCAGGCTGGGCGGCCCGGACTGCGCGCAACTCTGAAAGAACTTCCTCTATCGGAAGCAGGTTGTAGCTCAACACATAGACCAGTTCGTCAAAGACAAGCATGTCGTAGTCTCCGCTTCGCATCTTTTCAATGCAGAGGCTCCACGTGGCGC
>JBPCMM010000043.1:0-5502 GCA_051002255.1 Pyrinomonadaceae bacterium | reverse complement strand
CGTAGGAGCTGACGGCGTAATATCCAGACCACTCGCGATAGTTCAGGCTTTCGCAGAGCTGAAAGGTTCTTTCGTGAAAAGCAGTTCCGATGGGCATCGTTGAGTGCTCACAATCTGCTGCAGAGTTCGCGTTCAGGCGGCAGCGTAGATTTTGGGGTCTGAAACCGGTGCAGCTTGAGCTGCTGCTCAAGCCCCGCTAATTTGCAGGTAAGGAAGGGTGGCTTGCCCCCGCTCGAGGCGCCAACGGCGCGACTGATTACTTCAGCTTCAACTTACAGCCCCATCGCTCACTCTCGAGTGTTTTCAGTTGAAGACTTTTTTACTTCCTAATGATATGCCCGTTGAGATATTACCCAACCAGTCGCGCCGTTGGCGCTCGAGCGGGGGCAAGCCACCCTTCCCGACCTGCGAGTTATAGTAGACCCTTTGGGATTTTCACACCGTCGCCACCGCTCGCGGCTCTGTAGTGAGCGACGACACTGCCGTCACTGAAAGGCGTTCCTTACCGGGCTGAGTTTGACACACCCGATCGTAAAGCCGACTCGATTGCGAGCCCCCAAGCACTATGTTAGGCTTCGAGCGCTTCGCATTTTGACTCCGGAACGGACTGATTCGATCTGAAACCGAAGGCCATGGCGACAAAAACTGATGCTGAGCGTCGCGAGCGCTTCGAAACGTCATCGGCAATAGAGCTGCCCGTCGATTTCAATCCGGAGAACACCGCACAGCTGGATTACGACAAAGACCTGGGCGCCCCCGGCAAGTTTCCCTTTACACGCGGCATTTATCCCAACATGTATCGCGGCCGGTTTTGGACCATGCGCCAATATGCCGGTTACGCATCTGCCGAAGAATCCAACGCGCGTTACAAATATCTGCTCGCCCACGGTACCACCGGACTCTCGGTAGCTTTCGATCTACCTACCCAAATCGGTTTAGACTCCGATGATCGCCTGGCTGCCGGCGAAGTGGGAAAAGTGGGCGTGGCAATCGATTCGCTGGAAGACATGTTGCGGCTGTTTGAAGGGATTCCGCTCGATAGTGTCTCCACCTCGATGACGATCAACGCGACCGCCTCTACGTTGCTCTGTCTGTATCTGGCGGTGGCGCGGAAACAGAACGTCACCTTCAACAGAGTTAAGGGAACGCTTCAGAACGACATTCTCAAGGAATACATTGCGCGCGGCACTTACATCTACCCCCCAGCGCCATCTCTGCGTCTGGTGACCGACAGTTTTGCCTTCTGCGCTCGGGAAGTGCCGAACTGGAACACCATCTCTATCAGCGGCTATCATATTCGAGAGGCCGGCTCCACTGCGGTTCAGGAAGTAGCGTTCACCCTTGGCGACGCGATTGCGTATATCGAAGCGGCTCGCGAGGCGGGTCTGAAAGTCGATGAATTTGCGCCCCGTATATCTTTCTTCTTCAATGCTCACAACAACCTGCTGGAGGAGATTGCCAAATTCCGCGCGGCCCGGCGCCTTTGGGCCCGCATCATGCGAGAACGCTTTGGAGCGCGCGATCCCCGCTCATTGATGCTTCGCTTTCATACGCAAACGGCCGGCTCATCACTGACTGCTCAACAGCCCGAAGTTAACGTAGTGCGGACGACGATTCAGGCGCTGGCGGCGGTGTTGGGCGGCACGCAATCGTTGCACACAAACGCGATGGACGAAGCCCTCGCCTTGCCTACTGAACAGGCGGCCCGCCTGGCCCTTAGAACACAGCAGGTAATTGCGCACGAATCTGGCGTTGCCGACACGGTTGATCCGCTGGCTGGCTCGTATGCAATCGAACAACTCACCGACGAGATTGAGGACCGCGCCACAGAATATCTGGAAAAGATAGATGCGATGGGAGGCATGCTGCGAGCAATTGAGTTGGGCTATGTTCAGCGCGAGATCCAGGAATCGGCTTATCGTTATCAGCGCGCCATCGAAACTCAGGATGCGATCGTTGTAGGAGTTAATCGCTATCAGGTTGCAGAGGACTCCGCCGTATCCATTCTTCGTGTAGATCCGGCGGTCGAACAGGCGCAGGTGGAACGGCTAAGTGCACTTCGCGACCGGCGCGACTCCCGAGCTGTCGAGACTGCGCTGTCACGACTTGAGCAGGACGCTCGCGGAACGGAAAACCTCTTGCCCAGGATTCTTGAATGCGTTGAGGCCAATGCGACCGTCGGCGAGATCAGTAACCGTTTGCGTCGTGTGTGGGGCGAGTATCGCGAAACTGCTACCGTGTAGTTATATGAATCGAAGAGAATTCACCACAGCGCTGGGAATGGGAGCGGTGGCACTGGGCGTTGGTGAAATCGCGTTTTCCGCCGTTAAGCGCTCTCCAGAAATCGCTATCACTATCGATGATTTCAACTGGAACAAGTCGCTGAGGTTAAGCCCCGACGAACGCAACCAGGCGATTTTGCAAACGTTGCGCTCGCATGGCGATTTGAAAGCAGCGCTATTTGTTGCCTGCAGAAATGCTGATAGCGAAAAAGGCAGGGAACTCCTTGGCGAGTGGGACCAGGCTGGTCATTTAATCGCAAACCACTCCTTCTCGCACAAGTACCTCAATAGCAGCAAAGTTACCGCGGAAGTTTTTACCGCGGACATTGCCAGGTGCGACGAGATAATCCGGAGTTACCCGCGCTTCCAGAAACTGTTTCGTTTTCCGTATCTGAAAGAAGGCGATACGGCGGCGAAGCGTGATGCCGTCCGAGCATTTCTCGCGCAACAGGGATATCGCACCGGTCATGTCACCATCGACGCCTCGGATTGGGCTATCGAAGATCGTCTCAGCTCCCGGCTCACCAAAGATCCTGCGGCGGAGGTGAAGCCCTACCGGGATTTCTATCTGAGCCACATGTGGGAGCGCGCTCAATATTATGACGATCTGGCGCGCAAGGTGCTCGGTAGGAGCGTTAAGCATACGATTCTCATGCATTACAATCTTCTGAATGCCCTGTTCCTGGGAGACCTGCTCGACATGTTCAAGAGTAAGGGTTGGAAGTTAATTCATGCCCAGGAGGCTTTTAAGGATCCTGTGTTTCAAGCAGCGCCAATGATCGTGCCGGCGGGCGAAAGCATCATCTGGGCGTTGGTAAAAGAGACTGGCAAATTCGACAATCTCCTCCGTTATCCAGGCGAAGACAGCCAGTATGAGAAGGCGAAGATGGACAAGTTGGGGCTGTGAATTCCTCTAGCAGCACTCTCCAGTCGCTGGTTTCTTGAGCGCGCCGGTCTATGGATCAATCTCGTAGGGATGAAATGTTTATAGAACGCTACATTAGTTATTGGCTCCAAGCTCCAATAGGAGCGGAACCTAGTTTGAAAGTGGCTCTCGGCAGCAACATTTCGCTCTCTCCGAGCTGCGTAAACGTTAAATTGCGTTCCGTAGTTATAAACATTGGGCTCCTCTGGAGCTAATAGGGAATCGAACATTCGATTCAATGCCGCATCTACTCGAAGTCAGAAATCTCGAAACCCATTTTCCCACCCGCGCCGGACTGGTGCGGGCGGTGAATGGCGTTAGTTTCCATCTGGGCCGCGGTGAATTACTCGGGCTGGTGGGCGAGTCGGGTTGTGGCAAATCCATAACTGCGCTTTCAATCATGCGGTTGATTGCGCCGCCCGGTAGGATTGTCGGCGGTGAGATTATTTTTGACGGTACGAACCTGCTGAAACTGTCGGAAGAAGATATGCGGCAGATTCGCGGTGACGACATCGCCATGATTTTTCAGGATCCGATGACGTCACTCAATCCTGTCTTTGAGGTAGGTGAACAGATTGCGGAAGCACTCCGGCTTCATCGCAAACTCTCGCGCAAAGACGCTCGTGGCGCGGCCATCGACGCAATGCGCGAAGTTGCGATTCCAGATCCTGCTCGCCGTGCCGATGATTATCCTCACCAGCTATCCGGGGGTATGCGCCAACGGGTGATGATTGCTATGGCCCTCGCCTGTAATCCCAAACTCCTGATCGCTGATGAGCCCACCACGGCTCTTGATGTCACCATTCAGGCCCAGATCCTGGAACTTTTGGATGGGTTACGAAAGTCGCGGGAGCTGGCCGTGCTTTTGATTACTCATGATCTGGGCGTGGTAGCTGAGGTGGCGGACCGAGTCGCCGTAATGTATACGGGGAAGATTGTGGAAGAGTCTCCGGTGGAGGAGTTGTTCGCTCGGCCCCGACATCCTTACACGGAAGGGTTACTTCGCTCAGTCCCCAAACTAGCCGCCGAGCATGTTGCGAAAAAAGAAAGGCTGGAGACCATTGAAGGAGTGGTTCCGAGTCCTACAGATCTACCACCCGGATGTCATTTCGCTCCTCGTTGCCAACATAGAATGCCGCGTTGTACGGAAGGTGAGATCCCGCTCTATGACCTCGAAGGCGGGGTGAGGGTGCGTTGCGTACTCTTTGACCTGGCGGCAGCGGTGACAGCCGACCACCAGGCGGAATCGCAACGTGGCACAGACTTCAGTCTGTGATCTGAAGCCGCCTGATTCAGTAATGAGCGAAGCAACTCAACCTGCATCACAGACTAAAGTCCGTGCCACCACATGAGCACTGATAATTATCAACAGCTTGTAAACGTCCGACAACTCGTCAAACACTTTCCGGTCGAAGGCAGCGACGATGTTGTTCGGGCAGTCGACGGTGTGTCATTTGAAATCCTGCGCGGGGAAACTCTGGGCCTGGTAGGAGAATCAGGCTGCGGAAAGTCTACTGTAGGTCGTTGCCTGCTACGCCTCATTGAACCAACGGCAGGCCAAATTGATTTCGACGGTCGCAACGTGCTCTCGTTGAAAAGGAATGACCTGCGAGAGTTGCGCAGGGAGATGCAGATCGTGTTTCAGGATCCCTACGCCTCGCTGAACCCGCGCATGAGAGTTGGCGACATCGTGGGAGAGCCTCTGGTAATTCATAAAATCGGAACGAAGAATGAACGGCGCGAACGCGTAGGTGAGCTGTTGCGACGCGTGGGACTGGATCCTGATTACCGCCAGCGCTACCCGCACGAGTTTTCGGGCGGGCAGCGCCAACGGATCGGTGTGGCTCGCACGTTAGCTTTGAATCCAAAGCTGATAGTCGCAGATGAGCCGGTTTCGGCGCTCGACGTTTCGGTACAGGCCCAGGTCGTCAATCTGCTGCAGGATCTTCAGAAAGAGTTTGGCCTCACTTATCTCTTTATCTCGCACGGTCTCGCGGTCGTAGAGCACATCTCAACGCGAGTCGCGGTGATGTACCTCGGGCGGATTGTAGAAATTGCCAGTGCGGCAGATTTGTACTTGCGACCGCTTCACCCGTACACGCAGGCTTTGCTTTCGGCGATTCCAGTTCCGGATCCCAAGCGAAGACGCGAGCGTATCGTTTTGCAAGGAGACGTGCCTACTCCCATCAACCCACCTTCCGGTTGCCGGTTTCGCACCCGTTGCCCCATTGCCATTGACGAATGTGCGCGAATAGATCCGGAGTTGCGCGAATTGTCACCGGGCCATCGGGTCGC
>JBPCMM010000042.1:0-30549 GCA_051002255.1 Pyrinomonadaceae bacterium | reverse complement strand
CCCGGCGTTCTTGACCTGGCAATTGGTGGCACGGCTGTGGGCACCGGCATCAATTCGCATCCTGAATTCGGCGAGCGGGCGGCGCAGAAGATTGCTGAATTGACTGGTCTGCCGTTCAAATCGCACCCGAATAAATTCGCCGCGCTTTCGGCCCACGACGAAATCGTTTTCGCCAGTGGCGCTTTGAAGACACTTGCGGGGTCGCTGATGAAGATTGCCAACGACATTCGCTGGCTGGCATCTGGTCCGCGTTGCGGTCTGGGCGAACTGACGCTGCCGGAAAACGAACCGGGGTCATCGATCATGCCGGGCAAAGTTAATCCGACGCAAAGCGAAGCCATGACCATGGTCTCGGTGCAGGTCTTTGGCAACGATGCGGCCATAACCTTTGCCGGCTCGCAGGGTAATTTCGAGCTGAACGTCTTCAAGCCGGTGATGATTCACAACCTGCTGCATTCGATTCGGCTGATTCACGATGCCTGCCACGGGTTTGTTGAGTACTGCATTGCGGGTATTGAGCTCAACCGCGAACAGATTGACGACTACGTTAAGGGCTCGCTGATGCTGGTGACGGCGTTGAATCCTCATATTGGATATGACAAAGCCGCGAAGATCGCTAAGCACGCACATAGAAAAGGTATTAGCTTGCGGGAGGCGGCCGTCGAGCTGGGGTTTTTGACAGCTGAAGAGTTTGACAAGTATGTGAAGCCCGAGGAGATGACGCACCCTTGAAGGATTTTAGATAGATTTGTGATCTTAGATTGCCGGTCCGGGAATCTACCAGCCTTCGGGCCGAAAAAAGCACCAATCGCAAATCAAAAATCAAGAATCTAAAATCTACCTATGCCTGATCGAAACGATAAGGTTAAAGAGAACGTCGCGGGTGCTTACTATGTCGACTCCTCCTGCATAGATTGCGATGTGTGCCGCGACACCGCGCCAGACAATTTCATGCGCTCTGACGAAAACAGTTATTCCTTTGTCTACAGGCAACCGGAAAATGAGGAAGAGCGAGCAGCTTGTGACGAAGCGCTTTCCTGTTGCCCCGTAGAAGCAATCGGGACTGACGGCGAATCTTAAGGATTTTAGATCTTGGATTTCCGGTTCAGGAATCTACTCGGACACGGTCGAAGAAGGCACCCTCCCAAATCAAAAATCAGTAATCAAAAATCTACCTGCCGCTGGCATAGAATTCGCCACCCATCTTATAAAACGCAGTCTTTACCTGCGGCATAATCAGCTAATCGAACCAGTGACGTGGTTTGCCTCGGCGTCGCAGTCTGCTCGATTTATTGGCTTTGTATGGAAAGTGTATTGATGGTTGTACTCGCGTGAATCGTTACAAAACAGTATCAAAGGACGAAAAGGAGCAAGAAATGGGGCGGCCAAACGTTCATTGGATCCGCGCTAGTACTTTTCTCTCTCACGGCGCAGAATGGACACTGGATTTTGGAGGGAGACGGTAAATGAGAAAACTATTTACAATTTGTGGAGTGCTCTGGCTGGTCACGCTGTTTACGACTCAGCAGGGCTTGGCAGAGGCGGGGGCGAACCAGCTTACGGTTCGCGGTCGGCTGCAAAAAACCGTCGAAGCGGGTGGCTGGCTGATCGTTGCCGACGGGCAGAAATACTTGCTTTTAAACGCGCAGCGATTTCGGAAGGAGAGTTGGTTTAAAGAGACCGCTGAAGTTGAGGTGAGTGGTGACACAAAGTCGGATGTGATGACCACATACATGGAAGGGACACCGTTTGAGGTGCGGTCGATGCGCCCTTTAGCGCAGGGCCCCGGCGGCGGAAGTCAAGCCGCCAGCGGAGGCGATACAAGGTGGCTCACGCGCGTTACAGTGTCGGGCGACTCGATTGTCCAGGCGCAGCCAGACACTGGGATTATCACGGTCTCAGTGGTGACGCAGAGCAAACGGGCGATTGATGCGCAGCAGGAAAACGCTGCAAAGAGCGATGCGGTAGTGCGAGCGCTCAAGGCTGCGGCCGGTGCCGGCGCAGAAGTTAAAACCAGCGGCTACAGCCTGCAACCGCAGAGAGTCTACCGCGAGAACCAACCGCCCACGATCACCGGCTACGAGGCTCGCAATACCGTGACTGTGACCTTGAGTGACCTGAGCAAGGTGGGTGCTGTAATTGATGCCACAGCGCAGGCGGGCGCTAATGACATCGCCGGAATTTCATTTACCCTGCGACGGGACCGGCCCGCGCGCGACGCGGCTTTGGCCCAAGCGACTCAGGAAGCAATGGGCAAGGCGCGCGTGATAGCACAGGCACTCGGCGGACGACTGGTGCGAATCGTTGAAGTGCATGAAGAGGGAACGATCAGACCGCCCGTCCCTGTTTATGAAAAAATGGAAATGACCCGGATGGCCGCTGCTCAAACCCCGATTGAAGTGGGTTCGCTGGAGATCACATCGCGAGTGCAGTTGATTGCCGAGGTAGATGGCGGATGACCGGGCGCCAAGACGC
The DNA here is from genome assembly GCA_051002255.1 of Pyrinomonadaceae bacterium. GTDB lineage: Bacteria > Acidobacteriota > Blastocatellia > Pyrinomonadales > Pyrinomonadaceae > PSRF01. The sequence goes on along the minus strand of JBPCMM010000042.1, from coordinate 28,074 downwards.
GGACATATGCGCCCGTCTTGCGAGGAAGCTCACATGCAATTAGCGCGTCACATTCTGCTTCCCAACGACTGATGGAAAATGGAAAATAATCTAGCCTTTAGCGACGAGTAAAAGACAGAACCCTTGCCCCCAACGCTGTCCCTTTGCGGTCGACCCCGCGCCCGCATTAAGCCCCTTACAGCTCTCATACTGCCTCGTCTTTCTATGATGGGGCCACGTTTTATTTCACAGGGAGGTACGAGCAATGGCCAGAGACCGCAACGACGACCGAGAGTACGAATTGGCAAATGAACCTTCACGAAGCGAAAGGCCCTGGGGCTATGACGATCCCTACGCTGGGCGCGGTCGCTCGCTGGCGGGCGACTACGGGCGCGGAGATCAGGCTCGCGGACGCTTTGGAGAACGTGCTGAATACGACTACAACGAACCTAGGTACCTAAACTACTCCGAACGCCCTCGTGAGGGAGATTCTGGAAGACCGTCACGCGAATCCCATCGAGAATATCCATCAAGACGACCGGACGGAAACGAGTAACGTTCACGTTCGCGATTACGCTGCCGTGACATCATGACTCGCGATCTGGCAGTCGCCACGCGCGAGACCAGTTTGTATGAGGTGGCATTGATGATGAAAGAAGAAGACACCGGGGTGATTCCGGTAGTTGAGTATCAAATTTCAGCCGGGAGTGGCAAAACTGCCGGCGAAACTCCCAGGGCAAACGGAAAATTCAATTACGGCAAGTTAGTGGGGCTGATCACTGACCGGGATATCGTCGTGCGCGCGGTTGCAGAGAATAAGGACTGCGCGACTACCCGCGTTGAGGAGATCATGACGACCGACATTTATACTGCCCGACCAAATGATCGTGTCGTGGATGTGATTTGCAAGATGGGTGACAAGCAGGTGCGGAGGATTCCGGTTGTGGGAGAGAACGGTATTCTGCGCGGAATCATATCCATGTCAGACATCGCGGTCGAGACTGAAGCAGATGGCGAACTCGCCGCGGCCCTGGAAGATATCTCGAAGGAGTCGTCATTCTGGGATCGGGTCTTCAACTAAGCGGTTCACCTGGCCCGAAGCGGGCAAATCGGTGTTGGAGCCCGCGAAGCACCCCCTTCGCGGGCTCTAGATCCGATGGCCGCCCGCTTCGCGGGTTATCACCTGCGGTACCTACCCTTTTCACCTGTTAAATTTTCACTTAAGCTGTAGCCATGCCAAACCCAAATCGTGCGTTTCATTTGATGGCCATTCGTAATCAGGTGAGGCCATCCGGACGACTTTGGAATCCCGCGGCTGATGTTTATCACGCGGGAGACGGTTGGGTGGTGAAGGTGGATCTGGCGGGTGTCTCTGTCGATGATCTGGAAATAGTCCTTTCCGATTCGCATCTGATAGTTCGAGGCTGCCGCCGCGATACATTCTATCGAGAAGGTTACACCTACCAACAGATGGAGATCACCTACAGCCGCTTTGAAAAGCAGATTGAATTCCCATGTTCGATTGATGCAGCTTCCCTCACACACGATTATCGCGACGGTTTTTTAATAATCAATATGCGTTGTAAGTAAGGGTCTAATAAAATCAAGGTCGATTAAGAAGAATGTCCGAGAGCTCGGAAAAGTCAGACACCAGCCCGCAAACTCTGCCAGGCAGGAAGCAGGGCGAGTCAAAAGAACCTCCCGGGCAAGCCGCATCTAACGAGAAGCCCGGACAGCCCTTCGAGCTAGCCGTCCTGGCACTGCAAAACACAACTCTCTTTCCCGAAACGGTATTTCCGCTCGCCGTGGGCCGACCGCATTCGGTTGCAGCGGTTGAAGCCGCCCTCGCAACTCCGGAGAAGTTGATTGCATGTATCACCGTTCGGCCGGAAAGCACCGCCGGAGCAGACGCGACACCCAGCGAACTGTACAGCGTCGGCACCCTCGTGATGATCAAGCGGATGGAACGTCTCGAAGACACCATGCATATCATCGCGCAGGGAACTGAGCGGATAGAAGTGGTCGAATGGAAACAACAAGATCCTTACTTGCGTGCGATCGTTCAGATCCTCCCGGAACCACGGATCGTCGATCCTGAAGAAGTGGAAGCCACCAAGCGCAATGTGCAGGCAATGATTCAACAGGCGCTGGCGTTGCTGCCCGGGGTCCCGCCAGAAGTGAGAGTGGCGATCCTGGGCTCAGTTGAACCTGTGCGCCTGGCCTACTTCCTGGGGTCGATTCTCAACCTCGGCGTAGAGCAAGAGCAAAAGATGCTCGAAGCTGAAACTGCCGACGAGCTGCTCCACCTGGCGCATGTGTATCTTGCGCGCGAGCTGGAAATCATTCAGTTGCGTTCGAAGATCACTTCCGAAGCACAATCGGAGATGGACAAAGCCCAAAGGGATTACATTCTGCGTCAGCAGATGAAGGCGATCCAAAAAGAGCTGGGTGAAGATGAAACTGGCGAGCACGCTGAAGCTGAAATGCTGCGCGAACGGCTGACGGCCGCCGACTTGCCGGAGGAGGTTAGGAAGGAAGCTGAGCGCGAGCTAAAGCGGCTGGAAAGACTGCCCGCGGCGGCGCCGGATTACCACGTCATCCGCACCTATCTCGACTACATTCTGGAATTGCCCTGGCGTAAGTCGTCTGAAGACAAGCTCGATCTTATTGAAGCACGGAAGATTCTCGACGAAGACCACTATGGCCTGGAAGACGTGAAGGAACGCATCCTCGAGTTTCTGGCCGTGATCAAGCTGCGACCTGACACCAAGAGTCCCATTCTGTGTTTCGTGGGACCGCCCGGAGTTGGTAAGACGTCGTTGGGTCGCTCGATCGCGCGTGCGCTGGGCCGGCAATTTGAGCGATTGTCGCTCGGCGGTATGCGCGACGAAGCGGAATTACGCGGACATCGTCGCACCTACATCGGCTCGATGCCGGGCCGGATCATTCAATCGATCCGGCGCACAGGTGTGAATAATCCCGTCCTAATGTTGGACGAGATTGATAAACTGGGCAACGACTTCCGCGGCGATCCCGCCTCGGCGTTGCTGGAGATTCTCGATCCGCAACAGAACAACACATTCCGCGATCACTATCTCGACCTGCCATTCGATTTGTCAAAAGCCTTTTTTATCGCGACCGCCAATCAGATGGGTCCAATTCCACCGCCGCTGAGAGATCGCATGGAAGTGATTAATCTGGCCGGCTATAGCGATCCGGAGAAGCTACAGATTGCGCGCCGGTACCTGATTCCCCGCCAGATTACGGAGAATGGACTCAACGAAAGTCAGTTGACGATTGAGGATGAGGCGATTGAGTTGATCGCCGCACGCTACACGCGCGAGGCTGGCGTGCGTCAGCTCGAACGGAACATCGGCAGCATTGCGCGGAAGGTCGGGCTGAAGATTGCAAACGGGCAGGTCCAATCAGTTACCGTCACCTTCGCCGACATCAAAGGCTATCTGGGCGCGCCGAAATTCTATCCAGAGCAGGCCCGCAAAGAATTGCCCGCCGGCGTGGCGACTGGGATGGCCTGGACCGAGATGGGCGGCGAGGTGCTCTTCATTGAAGCTACGCTCCTGCCCGGAGGCAAGGGCTTAACGATTACCGGGCAGCTTGGTGAAGTGATGCAGGAGTCCGCGCGGGCAGCCCAGTCGTATCTATGGTCACACGCTGCTGAGTTTGGCATCAGTGCAGAGATGTTCAGGGACTATGGCGTACACCTGCATGTGCCCGCCGGTGGCATTCCCAAGGACGGACCGAGTGCGGGAGTATCGATAACAGCCGCGTTGGCATCGCTCTACACGGGCCGTCGGGTGCGTCCTGACACCGCGATGACCGGTGAAATCACTTTGTCAGGTCTGGTATTTCCGGTGGGAGGAATAAAGGAGAAGGTGCTGGCCGCTCACCGCGCCGGCATTCGCCGCATCATTCTTCCTTTGCGCAACGAAGCTGACGTCGAAGAGATACCGGAAGATGTGCGTACGGATTTGCAGATCGTCTTTATATCAAGAGTCAATGAAGTAGTTGACGTGGCGCTGGAGATGCTGGTCGCTAATCCACCGCCGATTTTAACTATACGGGACCAAGCTGCTGGCCAATCGGATTCCGAAGCCGCGGCGGTGCGGCCGGTTTAGGAGATTGGATTTAGAACTTCTTCAGGTTCGGGCTTCCCAGACTCTCGGGTCCGGGCGCACACCCAGCCTGGGCGTTGCGGTGGAGATAGGGCGAGTTGGACAACTTTATCGTCCCTATAGCACGCACAAGCAAGGCTCCGCTACGAAGCTGTCTCTAATTACTTCAAATAGCTATCCGCAGATTACACGGATTCCGCAGCTGCAGAATCAAGCTCAGCTGCCTTGGTGCCAAGTGCTACTTAGCTGCCAGGCTTCGAAATCCGCGTAATCTGCGGATCATTTCAAGATCATTCTGCGAATCGTCCTGCGGAAACGTAGCTTGCCCGGCACAACGCTGATATGCATGATACGCACGGAAATGTCCAAATACCTCAACAGCAACAGCAGAACCAAAAAATTCGCTCCGGTCGGAATAGTTTTCGCGATACTGGGACTGCTGCTTTTCGGCTACACAGTTAGGAAAGCCGGCGTGGCTCAGATCGTCGGCGGAATTCAGCGACTGGGCGCAGGTTTCCTCCTCATCCTCGTGCTTTCCGCAATCCGCCACGTCGTCCGTTCAATTGCCTGGACCAAATGCTTTGAACCGCCCCATGAGCTTCGCTTTCGAGACGCCTTGGAGGCAAGGCTAATGGGCGACGCCCTGGGCAACGTCATTCCACTCGCCAGCATGGCTGTGAGCGAGCCATCGAAAGCCGCATTTGTAAGACACCGTGTGCCACTGATGACGGGCCTCTCAGCACTGGCCATTGAGAATATCTTTTACAGTCTTTCGGTCGTACTCTTTATTTTCTCCGGCATGGCAGCTTTGCTGCTGAGTTTCCCACTGCCAAAGCCTCTGCGTTATGCGGCCATTGCCTCCCTGGTAACAATCCTCGTAATTGCTCCCCTAGGCTATCTGGTTATTCGCAGGCAATGGAAGTTTTTAAGCGGTGCCTTCACGTGGCTGGGTAATCGCACCGGGGGACGCGGCTGGATCGAAGTGGCCAATGCACGAGCGCAAACTTTGGAGGAACGCATCTACGGCTTCTACGAAAGAAATAGCGCGCGCTTTCTTCCCATACTTGGACTCGAAGTATGTTTTCACCTAGCGGGCGTGGCGGAGATCTACACTACACTTTCATTTATTAGTGAAACCGTCGCGCCCACGCTGTTAACCGCGTTCATTCTGGAATCGGTCAATCGTGTAATCAACGTGGCATTCAAGTTCGTGCCGTTCCGCACGGGCGTGGATGAGTATGGGTCCGGAGCCCTCGCGAAGGTGTTGGGTTTTACGAGAGCGACCGGTGTAACGCTGGCGATCGTCCGCAAGGCCCGAGACATTTTCTGGACGACAATTGGTGTGTTGTTGATCGTTCGGCGAGGACTGTCGCTGCGGGCAGCGGCTAATCAGAGCGAAGATATTGCCGACGACATTGGGATAGAGACGTCCGCAGCGCCTACCTTACCGGCCGGTGGATCGTGAAGCGAATGATAAGGTGGCTTTCCGTCGTCGCGCAGGCAGGGGCGCCCACGGGAGGGACGCCCCTAACAACTACTCGTAGGCCAGCGCGCTTACGGCGTCGAGATTCGATGCGCGAACTGCCGGATAGAGCGCTCCCAGCGCGCCTCCCAGGATCCCAATCGCCGCTGCAGTCAAAGCCCAGGACCAGCTAAACTCGAAGATCAGACCATAGAACTGATGAATTAAGTAACCGGCAACAAGCGAGAGCAGAAAACCCGCGACCAACCCAATCAGGCTAATCAGTAGCGCTTCCTTCTCAATGAGTCCAATGATGTAACCGCGCGACGCACCCAGGGCTTTCAGGATTCCAATCTCGCGTGTCCTTTCGGTAATAGTCGTATACATAGCCAGCATCACGACCAGCGCGCTAACTACCGCAGCCAGCCCGACCAGAATGCGCAAGAAGACGGGGAGATATGGGATGTTCTGCTCGATGCTTGTGAAAACGTCTTCCGTAAACTGGATCTTGTTACCAGGCAATCGTTCGGCGATGCGTTTAGCAACCTCGGCTTTGTCACTCGAACTGCGAACTTTCACCATGATGTAAGTAGCCTTATCCCGCGCTTCAAATGCTTCCTGCATAGCTGCCAGCGACATTTTTACGCGAGCAGTTGACTCGGGGGAGTAGATGCCTACCACTCGATATGGCTTGTCACCAATTAGCTTCAATTCACTGCCGACACTCAGTTTGTTGTTGCGCGCTTTCGTCTCGTCAATCACGACCTCATCATTCCCCTGCGGCGCGCGTCCAGCGACAAGGTGGATGCCGTTCATCCTGGAAAACGGTTCCCAATCGACGCCCTCTATTCGCTCCAGTCCAAACCCGCGATTGCTCTGAAGTACATTTACAATCACAGGCAGCGCCTCCTCGACGCCCTCAATCCCCTTCAGTAATTCGGCATACTTCGTGCTCAGGTTTGCGGTCGACGAGGTCAACTGCATCGATCCAGGTCGCGTGAAGATTATCTCCGCTCGCAGGTTTGACCCACGACGCTGCAAATCGTTAGACATTCCGCGCGCTAATCCAGTAAAGAGCATGACGAGGCATACACCGAGAGCGATGCCGGCCACACTTACCAACGTGCGAACAGGGCGCTGACGAATGTTTGAACGAATCAGATTGTCCATGTTTCCTTGATGTCAGAAACAGACACCTGTCACACAGTTCTGACAACTTATCTTTCTATAGCTATACATTAAGGCATTTGGATGAAAGCCAACAACCGCCGCAGAGGCTTCTGCTTCTTTGCTGGACAATTGCCGTAAGCAATCACAATGCTTTCGGTTATAATTGGCCCATTCAATCACAAAGGAATTTAGATATTGGCACGCGATATCAAGTTTAGTTCCTCGGCGCCGGCAGTCGAGATTGCTCCCCGGAAGAGTTCCTGGCCTGCGGTTGAGGTCGATCGTCATGGCGGTCTGCTGGCAAGTCTGGACTGGACCGTAGTTGGCTCTCTGGCCATCTGTGTCGTACTTGGGCTTGGTTTGCGAATAAGCAACCTCGGCGCGATCGGGTTCGCGGAAGACGAAATGAACAAGCTCAATGCCGTACATGCTTACGAGCGGGGCGACATCAGCGCCAACGCTGAACACCCGATGCTGATGAAGGCGCTCATGTTCGCTTCCGTGAAAGCCGCGACCGCCTGGCACAACCTGACGGGCCGCGCAGTTAGTGATGAATCCGCCTTGCGCCTCCCGAATGCCGTTGTGGGCGCGCTTACCGCGATTCCGCTTTTCTTACTAACGGCCGCCTACTTCAATCGTTGGACAGGGCTATTAGCTGCCGGGTTTTGGGCCTTTGGAATCAACGCTATCGCCCTCAATCGCGTGGGCAAAGAAGACACGCTGCTGGTGTTCTTCATGCTATTCGCTTTCTATTTCTATGTGCGGGCAAAACAGATCTCTCCCCCAGACGACGTGGCGAAACGCTGGAATTATATTCTCAGCGCGATTTCGTTTGGCTTAATGCTCGCCTCGAAATATTTTCCTCACTACTTCGGGCTCAACGCTCTGTTTCATCACAAGTTTCACGTCCGCAAGCGCGAGCCAGGTGAACCAAGTGGGAAAACGCCAACCATCTTCTACGTTCTAATACTGGTCGCTTTTCTGGTCGCGAATCCCGCAGTGTTGCTGCCGCAGGTCTGGGATTATCTGAATGCTTACACGGGCGAGCGCTTGCTGGTCCATACTGGCTATCTCTTCGGCGAGCAGCTCTATAAGAACAACATGTCGAGCACGCCCTTCTGGGGCACGCCCGTGTACTTCTATCTTCTTTTCATGGCCATCAAGATCCCTTTGCTGGTTCTGGCGAGTTTCCTGGTGGGCTTTTTTGTTTCTCTGAAACGGTGGCGGCACTCGGGACATGCATACGTCGTTTTCATGTTTCTCTTCTGGATAGTGCCGTACTCGCTGATCGGGGGAAAGTGGTTGCGTTACACGCTCTCACTTATGCCGTTTGTCTACATGATCGCTGCGGTGGGTGTCATTGCCTTGATCGGGTTGTTGTCGAAGTTCTTGAAAGCCTCAAGACAGGCGTCCGACATAGTTTCCGCGGCTGCCCTTATCGCCTTTACCCTGCTCCCGGGCTGGACAGCCTATGCGCGCGGGCCGCACTACGCTCTTTACACTAATGCTCTGGGTGCCGGGCGAGCTGGTTATTATTTTCCCCACGATGAGTTTTACGATGATGGTTTGCGCGAGGCGATAGAGTTTGTAAGCGAAGTTGCTCCTCAGCATGCGATCATCGCCCATGAAACTCCCGCGGTAACCCGATACTACCTGGAAAGATTCTCTCGACCAGAACTCAACTCGCAGGTAATTTCGAGCGCTGATTTCGATGCGGCGCAGCTCGGTGCTCCGGCCTACATCATCGTCCAACGTGGTCGGATATATTTTGAGAATCGGGATAAGATCGATTTCATTCGGGCCAATTTTAAAAAGGTCTACGAGGTTAAGATCAAAGATGCCACGGCAGCAGAAGTATTTGTAAACGAACCGAAGTAGGCGCTGACGGTAGAGACTGTTTGAAAACCAAAAGGGACTAGGGTAATTTGCAGGTTGGGAAGGGAGGCTTGCCCCCGATGAGCGTCAACGGCGCGCCTGCTGGGTATATCTCAACGGGCATATCAATAGGAAGTGAAAGAGTCTTAACGCTGAAGTAACCAGTCGGTGGCGCTCGAGCGGGGGCAAGCCACCCTTCCCAACCTGCAAATTATTGGGGCTTGAGCCACCCTTGATCTGACTACCCACTCGCCTTCCCCGCTGGCATCCGACCTTTGACATCAGCTAATCTGCTCAACATGAAACTAAACCGAAGGCTGCTTCTTTTGCTCTGCTTATCGGCGCTTTTGCTGGCTTTTGCATTCCTGTCACCGGCCCCAAAAAGCGGAGCGGCAAACCGAATTCAAATTACTGTTTTAGGGACTACAGATCTTCACGGCAACATCTACCCAGTTGACTACTACACAAACAAACCAGACAACCGTGGTCTTGCAAAAGTCGCAACTCTTATAAAACGTGCACGCAAAGAGAATCCCAACACACTGCTGGTCGATTCCGGCGATACGATTCAGGGTACGCCACTCGAGTACTATCATAATAAGAAAAACAACACCCCTACCGACCCAATGATGCTGTCAATGAACGCGCTCGGGTACGACGCCATGGCAGTAGGCAATCATGAATACAACTTTGGGTTGAAGGTGCTCGAGAAGGCGCGCAGCGAAGCTAAGTTTCCCTGGCTCGCGAGTAACACCTACAAAAAAGGAACCGACAGGACACATTACCAACCATACTTAGTCAAAGAAGTTTCAGGTGTTCGTGTCGGTATCCTCGGTCTAACGACATCCGGCGTTCCGGTCTGGGAGAACACACAGAACTACGCAGGTCTGGATTTTCGTGAACCAGTTAGGGAAGCCCGGAAATGGGTATCGGTCTTGCGCGAGAAAGAGCGCGTCGACGTAGTCGTGATCGCCATGCACATGGGACTGGAGGAAGACTTACGCACCGGAGAAATCAATCCCGGGCAAGTCCTTAATGAGAATCGGGCCGTATCCATCGCGAAACAGGTTGCCGGCGTTGACGTTATTTTCATGGGCCATACGCACCGCGACGTGCCGGCGCTTTTCCTTAACGGCGTGCTTTTGACCCAAGCCAACCACTGGGGCCGGCATCTGGCACGCGCCGATTTGTACCTGCAAAAGGAAGCCGATCGCTGGCAGGTTTACGCTAAGTCTGCGCGCACGATTACAGTTGATGACAAGGTCGAGGGGGATCCGGAGATTTTGAAACTAACTGAACCCTACGACAGGGAGACTCAAGCATGGCTGTCGCGTGTTATCGGCGAGTCCGCAGCGGAGCTGACTGCGCGCGAAGCGCGCTTTCGTGATACCGCCATACTCGATCTGATCCAGCGGGTGCAGTTGGACGCAGGAAACGCGGACGTTTCAATGGTGGCGAGTTTCAATCCAGACGCGCGCATTCATAAAGGCCCGGTTACGGTGCGGGACATCGCCGGACTTTACGTCTACGAGAATACGCTTGTCGTTCTGGAGGTTACCGGCCAGCAACTGAAAGATGCGCTCGAACACTCAGCGAAATATTTCCGTGCCTACGAACCGGGAAAGACCGCTGCCGAGTTAGTTAACGAAAAAATCCCGGCATACAACTTCGATATCGCCGAGGGCGTCTCTTACGTTCTGGACATCACCAAGCCATTGGGCCAACGAATTCAAGATCTTCGTTTCCGGGGCAAGCCTCTGGATCTTAGTCAGAAACTGAGGCTGGCTACCAACAACTACCGGGTCAACGGCGGCGGCGGTTACACGATGTACAAGAACGCTCCCGTAGTTTATCGATCGAGTGAAGAGATACGTGAGTTGATAATTGACTGGGTCGAACGTCACAAGATGATTTTCACCGAGCCGACCAACAACTGGAGAATCGCACCCTAGAAGAGAAATTGGCCGCGGATTTATGCGGATAACGCGGATCAGAACTGAGTACAAGTCTGATCAGTTGATCAGTAGCGTCCTAATACTCTGGCCCTTAGAGCAACCGAGGAAACATAAGAAACGATCCACGAAGCTACACGAAATGGCACAAACAAGATTCGTGACGGTTAGTGTGATTTCGTGGATCGTTTAGGTTCGCGATCCAACTCAATCAGTCGTCCGTTGCTTTTTCAGATCCGCGTTTTATCCGCGTAAACCCGCGGCCCAAAGGTCTTCCTTATAAAAAACCAAAACGGCAACCGGAGGGGTTTTCGGTTGCCGTTCTGGCTACTACAGTCAGGGGAGGCGAGTCTGTGAGACGGGGGGCTCGCCGCCTGACGCGGGGGTGGGTTCAACAGACTTCAGCGAACCATCGCTACGATCTCGACCCTTTCATAGGTGCTTCGGGCAAGCTCGCTCTTCGAAGAAATCGCTGCCAGTTGGCCTTCGATGGCCCGCTCTTCACCAGACTTCTGTAGCTGCCAACCTGTTCCCTCGCCGGGAGTCCAGACCTCGGAAAGAAAGTAGCGTTGCCCGTAGCGATGAAATACCAGCTTCGCCCGCTGCGGGACGATGCGTGCCTGGATCGAGTGCGTCAATCGGATCGCGCTGTCATTGGAGTCCTGGTTGCTGATCAGCAGTGCGTCACCCTTTGTTGTGAACGCTCGCACTGAGTACTCACCGGCCTTTAGCGACTTGCCACCAACGGCAAATTCGAACGGGATATCGGCAACGACTGAGCGGGATTGAGCGTGGGCAGAAACTAGTGCCGCCATCAACGCAACCGCGGCTATGAGCATTAACATCGTGAGGCCTCTTAGAATTTGCCTTTGCATACTTTCTCCTCTTGCCTTTCCAGGCGATGGCCGAAAGCGGTTCGACCTCGATAAACGTAGTAAGTGGGCGATCGCTTGATCAACTTCTTACCGGTGGCGGCTCACCTGTTTCAACCTCGGGAGCCGTGCTTTCTATAGCCACTCGCATGCCACGCACATTAACCATTGGTAATCCAGAAAATCTGGTGCAGTAAACTGGGGCCACAGCGATATTTAGGCGCGGTCAATCGAAGATTCCGGTTTTCCGTAGAACCCACCCGCGACATAGGAAACCCTATCTCATCGGATAGCCCACGTATCTGTTCGGATAGACTCGGGTGACGAGTGATGAAGGCTCCGAGAACGCCAGAGCCGAGGCGGAATTGTGGGGGCAACACTCCGTGGTGGCCGCCCCTCCGTACGGCGGCCACTTGGGGGCGACACCCTGCCGCACGCAACTAACGCCATGCTAATGCGACGTTGGGGTGCCCACGGAGGGACACCCCTACAGCTGCCGCGAATTTGTCGGTGCGGGGGCGACGCACGGCCTATGCCGTTTGCGACCTGGCTACTTCTCGGCGACCGGTCTGGTTCTTTGATAACGCTGTTGCCCGCGACATATTTGGGCGCGTACACTTGCCACACGCAGTTCCCGGAACATCTCTAAACATGAACCCACGACTCGCAGCTATCGCCGGAAAACTCAAGGGCGCGGTTATTCCGCTCACCGAAGCTCCGGTCTTGATTGGACGGGAAACGGCCGCCAACCTCTGCATCGCAGATCCGTCCGTGTCACGACGTCATTCTCAGATCGAGAAAGAGGGTGGGCAGTTTGTGATAGCTGACCTTGAGAGCCTCAACGGCACGTTTATCAACGACGTGCCCGTGAAGCGACGGCCCCTAGCGCACGGAGATCGCGTTCGCATCGGCGACTCGCAGTTTCTCTTTCTGCTGCATGACGGAGAGGCTTCCCCGGCATCAAAATCGAGTAAGGTCCAGTTTGAGGACCGTCAGCTCAGCGGTTCAACGATCCAGGTCAAATTCAACGATGCTGTTTACTTGATGGCCCGCGATTTGAGCGCGCTGATGAAGGTCAGCACCACTGTCAACGCCATCCGGGGCCTGGAAGAGTTGCAGAAGACTTTGCTCGAACTCCTCTTCGAGGTCGTGCCAGCCGAGCGCGGCGCCATTCTGCTCAGTCATGGAAACAGGTTGGAAGATGCTGCCGTGTTTGGCCTGGACCGGGCCCGCGGGCCTGATGAAGCCATCAAAGTTAGCCGGACGATCGCTCAACAGGTGCTGCAGGAGAAGACCTCCCTTTTAATCAGCGATCCTCCAGCGAAGCAGGGAATTGGCTCCGACAGTCTCAATCAATCTCGGCCCAGTTCGCTCATGTGTGTGCCGCTGCTCATGCTCGAGCGACCGCTTGGCCTCATCTACCTCGATACGAATGCGCCAGATGTTCACTTCGACCAGGATCACCTGCAATTGGTCTCCGCTATTGCGGCCATCACGGCAGTCGCCATTGAAAACTCGCGCCACATCGAATGGCTTCAGAGTGAAAATGAACGACTGCTCGCCGACGTAAATGTCGAGCACAACATGGTGGGCGAGAGCCCGTCCATGAAACAGGTTTACCAATTCATCTCGAAAGTTGCGCCTACGGATTCAACAGTTCTGATCTCCGGTGAAAGCGGAACCGGAAAAGAACTGGGGGCGCGAGCTATTCATCAGAACAGCAAGCGCGCCAAGCTGCCGTTCATGGCTGTTAACTGTGCGGCGCTGGCGGAGACTCTGCTTGAGAGCGAACTCTTTGGGCACGAGAAAGGTGCGTTCACCGGGGCCATAACCATGAAAAAGGGTCGATTAGAGGTCGCGGACGGTGGCACGGTGTTTCTCGATGAGATTGGCGAACTCTCACCGTCGCTCCAGGTGAAGCTCCTGCGCGTGCTCCAGGAACGCGAATTCGAACGCGTCGGCGGCACCCGGACGATCAAAGTGGATATCCGACTCTTGGCAGCCACAAACAAAGATCTGGAACAAGCCATTGCCGCCGGAACTTTTCGCCAGGACCTCTTCTACCGTCTCAATGTGGTTGAACTGGCAATGCCGCCGCTCAGGCAAAGGCCGGAGGATATTCCGCTCTTGGCAAACTATTTCGCCTCGAAGCACGGAGAAAAATGTAACCGCAAAATTTTGGGGGTATCTCCCGAAGCACAAGCTCGGCTAATCAGTTACGAGTGGCCCGGCAATGTTCGTGAGCTGGAAAACGCAATTGAGCGCGCAGTGGTACTGGGCGCAACCGACCATATCCTGCCGGAAGACCTGCCTGAAGCCATTTTGGAAAGCGAAGCTGCAGCCACCACCATCCCGGCACCCAGGTATCACGAAGCCGTTACCCAGACAAAGAAACATATCATTCTGACTGCCATGGACCAGGCAAAAGGTAGCTATACCGAAGCCGCCAAGTTACTCGGTGTTCACCCCAACTATCTTCATCGATTGATCCGAAACTTGAACTTGCGCGAACAGGTGAAGCAGTAGAATCCGCAGATTACGCAGATTACACGGATTTGGAAGTTAGGCAGTTAAGGAGCACTCGCCTGCAAGACACCAGATGCGCTCATATCCTCGCAGCCCGCTTACTTTCAAAACACGTCAAAACGGTTCCAGGTGTTGGAACTTGCTTTGACATCGGGCTGAGCCGCGGTGTGAATCAGATAACGACGGGAAACTACTACTCAGCCTAACTGTATTTCTGCCTCTGCGGAATCTGTGTAATCTGCGGATTAAGCTTCCCGCCTTTTGCCTTTAACTTTTCCGTTGATATGATGCTAGACGTTCAAGTAAAAAATCCCGGAACGATTCCAAGTGATGTGCGGCCGACCACGGGGCTCGTGCCAGAGGTAAAGATGAGTCAAATTCAACCAGCAGTTGAGCAGAAGTCCGGGTTTCCGCTGACCACGCTCTCGGAAGACGAGCAGATGTTTCGCGCCAGTGTGCGCGAGTTTGCCGAAGGTGAGCTGCGCCCGCGCGTCGCAGAGATGGACGAGCACGCGAAATTCGATCCTAAGCTGATCCAACAATGTTTCGATCTCGGGTTGATGGGCATTGAAACCCCGGAAGAGTTTGGTGGCGCCGGATCTTCTTTCTTCACCGCCATCCTGGCTGTCGAAGAGCTTTCGAGGGTCGATGCTTCGGTGGGGGTTTTTGTTGACGTCCAGAACACCCTGGTCAATAACGCCTTAATTCATTGGGGCAATGCAGAACAAAAGAAGAAGTACCTACCGCAGCTTGCAAATGAACGGGTGGGAGCCTATGCGCTAAGCGAGGCCGGATCAGGCTCAGACGCGTTTGCGATGCAAACACGCGCCGTGGACAAAGGCGACCACTACTTAATCAATGGACAGAAGCTCTGGATCACAAACGGGAACGAGGCCGAAATCTTTGTTCTGTTCGCCAACGCCAATCCGGAAGCCGGTTATCGAGGGATCACGGCCTTTATCGTCGAGAAGGGCTTTGATGGTTTTTCAGTGGGCAAGAAGGAAAACAAGTTGGGGATTCGCGCCTCTTCAACCACGGAACTGGTTCTGGAAGATTGCCGGGTGCCCAAAGAGAACGTAATTGGTGAACTGGGCAAAGGCTACAAAGTTTCCATCGAAACATTGAACGAGGGGCGCATAGGAATCGGGGCCCAAATGATAGGCATCGCGCGCGGTGCGCTGGAGGCAACCCTCGCTTACACTGTGGAGAGGCAGCAATTTGGAAAGCCGATTAATCAGTTTCAAGGAGTTCAGTTTCAACTGGCCGAAATGGCCACCGAACTGGAGGCAGCGCGTTTGCTGGTCTATAACGCTGCGCGCATGAAAGATGCGGGGATGAACTTCGTTAAGGAAGCGGCGATGGCCAAGCTTTATTCCTCGCGCGCTGCGGAGAAAATTAGTTCACTTGCCATCGAGCTGTATGGCGGATATGGCTTTGTGAAGGATTATCCGGTGGAGAAGTTCTGGCGGGATTCCAAGATTGGCGCGATTTACGAAGGCACCTCCAACATGCAGTTGCAAACGATCGCCAAGCTGATTATAGGAAGCAAGTAAAGAGGTTTATCTTTGAATGTCGTCATCGAGAATCGAAATCTTCAAACAGATCCTAGAAACTGATCCCGGCAATGGCAATGTGCTTTTCGGCCTGGCGAAAGAATACGAGAAGGCCGGATTGAATCAGGAACTTGTGGAAACCTTGAACCGGTACCTTGCGAGTTCCGACGATGAGGGCAACGCCTTCGGCATGTTGGCATCCGCATATGAAAAATCGGGGGATCGAATAAAGGCACGGGAAGTCTATAAACGAGGCATCGAAGCCGCTCTCGCCCACGGGCATCCCTCAATGGCCGAGGAGTATCGACAAACATTAGCGAGTGAGTATGAGACTAAGTGAATTGATAGCCGCGCGAAGTGAAGTATGAAAACCGATATGAAAGTTTTGAAGCTCGTGAAAAAAACGGAATCACCATCCGCGACTGAAGCTGCGTCCGCTGAGGCCAAGGCAGCGACCGGCGATTTTAAGGGGGCCGACACACAGCCGGCACCTGCGCCGAAAGCCGTCCCGCACGAACAAACGAAGCCCCCAGTAGTGACGAGGACGGTCTCCCCATCTACCCAATCCTCAACTCCGCAGGTCCAGGCTGCCACTCACCCTGCCCGTCTAGCTCCGGCAGCGAGAGATCACCACGAATACCACGGACTTAACCGTGAGCAGATGCGATCGATCTATCGCACGATGTATCTGTCACGCAAGATTGATGACAAAGAGATTCAGCTCAAGGGTCAGAACAAAATCTTTTTTCAGATTAGCGGTGCGGGACACGAAGCTGTACTGGTCGCCGCGGGAATGGTCCTTAAACCCGGGTACGACTGGTTCTATCCCTATTACCGCGATCGCGCGCTCTGTTTGCAGCTCGGCATGACGCCAGTAGAACAACTGCTTTCAGCGGTCGGCGCCGAGAAAGATCCAAACTCACACGGTCGCCAGATGCCGTCACATTGGGGCCACAAAAAGCTCAACATCGTCTCACAGTCATCACCCACGGGCACGCAACTGCTGCAAGCGGTCGGCTGCGCGGAAGCCGGCTATCGCGTCAAGCTGATCAAGGAACTGAAGAACCGGGCCCAAGACTTTCATGCGGATGAAGTAGCGTATGTGTCGCTCGGGGACGGCACGACGAGCGAAGGCGAGTGCTGGGAAGCATTGAACAGCGCGTGTAATCTAAAACTGCCGGTGCTGTTTTTGCTGGAAGACAACGGTTATGCGATTAGTGTCCCGGTTGAAGTGCAGACGGCGGGTGGTGACGTTTCCAAACTCCTGGAGAACTTTCCCAATCTCCATATCGAAAGATGCGACGGGACCGACGTTCTCGAGTCGTACGCTGCCATGCAACGTGCGGTGCAGCACTGCCGCGCCGGCAAGGGACCGGCGGTGGTCCATGCAAGGGTAATCCGTCCCTATTCCCACTCACTTTCAGATGACGAACGGTTGTATCGTCCCGACGAAGAGCGCACGGCAGATTCCGAGCGGGATCCCGTCAAACGTTTTGGCGGATTCCTGATCGAAGAAGGCCTTACCGGCCAGGATGATTTACAGCGGATCAAGGACGAGGTGGACCGGGAAGTGACTGAGGCTGCCGACCAGGCGCTGGAGAGTCCGCAACCCGCTCCCGAGACGGCCAGGCTTTACGTCTATTCACCCGATGTCGATCCGCGCGCCCAGGAGTTTGATACAGAAGCAGGCGCCGAGCTTTCCGGGAACGCCGGAACGATGGTTGACCTTATCAACCGCTGCCTGCATATCGAGATGGCCCGGGATCCGCGGATTGTGGTCTTCGGCGAAGACGTTGCCGATTGTTCGCGTGACAGCTATCTCGAAACGGTCAAAGGCAAAGGCGGGGTCTGCAAGGTAACGGCTAACCTGCAGAGAAAGTTTGGCGGCGCGCGAGTGTTCAATTCTCCTCTCGCCGAGGCCAATATCGTCGGACGCGCGATTGGCATGGCCACGCGCGGTCTGAAACCGGTCGTGGAGATTCAGTTCTTTGATTACATCTGGCCGGCCATGCACCAGATTCGCAATGAGCTGGCGCTGATGCGTTGGCGCTCGGGCAACGAATGGAAAGCCCCCCTGGTGATTCGGGTGCCTATTGGTGGTTACCTCAAAGGTGGCGCCGTTTACCACTCTCAGTCCGGGGTCTCTACTTTTACGCAGATTCCAGGCTTGCGCGTCGTCTATCCTTCAAATGCGCTAGATGCAAATGGTCTGTTGCGCACCGCCATTCGCTGCGACGATCCAGTCCTGTTTCTCGAGCACAAACATCTTTACCGGCAGGCGTACAACAAATCGCAGTATCCGCCGGACGACTTCATGGTCCCTTTCGGCAAGGCGAAGACAGTGCGTGAGGGAACAGATATGTCGATCGTCACCTATGGCGCGCTCGTGCAACGAGCGGTGGTGGCGGCCAAACAGGCCGAGCAGCAGGGAATCAATGCCGAGATCATCGATCTCCGTTCACTCTCTCCCTACGA
This sequence comes from Pyrinomonadaceae bacterium, assembly GCA_051002255.1. Taxonomy (GTDB): domain Bacteria; phylum Acidobacteriota; class Blastocatellia; order Pyrinomonadales; family Pyrinomonadaceae; genus PSRF01. Next base: position 10,077 of record JBPCMM010000042.1, on the reverse strand, counting down.
CTGGGATGCGATTGTGGCTTCCGTGAAGAAAACCAGCAAGGTGATTGTCGCTCACGAAGACTCGCTATCTTTCGGCTACGGGGCGGAGATCGTCGCTCGGATTGCCAGCGAGCTCTTCGAATATCTCGACGCCCCCGTTCGGCGAGTCGCGGCGTTCGACACTTTCGTAGCCTACGCACCTCAGCTTGAAGATGTGATCCTCCCTCAGGTGGCGGACGTTGCCAAGGCGATTTCCGAACTGCACGCCTATTGATTCCCGCTCACCCTGCTGCCGGCGATAGTGCGTACACCTGTGTATTGTTCCGCGTCGCCCGATCCCCGGTTCGATCCCCTCGCCCTACCCATCAGGCCCCTTCTATGGCACTAAGTGATAGTTTCTTGGAACTAGATGCCGGACAGCCGTGGCATAGATTTTGCCACCCTGAATAGGGGATTTTAATAGTCCATCCCCGAATTTTTTCCCCCAGACGAAAGATTGCAATTACATTATAAGGAGGATCAGTAGACTCATGATTAAGACCACAGGTATTGTTCTGGCGGTTGTGGTACTGGGGCTGTCAACGGCTTCGTTGGCTCTCGGACAAACCCAACCCACAACCACCACAGTCACTCAAACACCAACAACAATCACTAAGACAACTCAGCATCCTGACGGCACATTCACGGTGATCGAGTATCCGGTGGGCAAAGAAACGATGGTTACGCTAAACCCGGTTACGATTACCGGTGCGACCGGCGCCGCAACGATCCTGCGCGATGCTGACGGGACGAGAATCAAAGTTAACCTGACCGGTGTCCCCAAAGAGGTCACCAGCCTCAATCTTTACGCCATCGATCCGGCCGGTGCTGTCACTCTGCTGGGGCCCATCACGATTACGGATGGGTTGGGCACGTTCAACACGTCAACTCCGCTAAATAAATTCATGTTGGTTGCGTCGCCTGAAGCAAGTCTGGCGACCTACGACCCGAACACAAAAGTCCTCTTTCGAAGCGCGGTGCCTTCCGGCTTTGCAGTGGTTCCACTTGGTAGCCATGGCGAGCGCGATGGTGCCGCTGTAGGTGAGCGTGTGTCGGCGACCACCACTGGGGGAGCCACTCCGGCAACCTCCTACAAGGTTCCGATGCTGAACATTCCCGGATTCCGCAGAGGAACCGACACAGAGATGAAAATAAAGTTCTCAGGTGAGATGACCGGCGCACGCGCGAACGTCATCATCACCCCACGGAAGGATGGCCCGTCCGAGATCAAAATGCGGTTTCATGAGTTAAAGGACGCGCCTGCCGGACAAACCTACGTGGTATGGGCGGTTTCGCCTGACAATAAATTCGTCAAACTCGGACAGATAGTTAACGCTCGCGGACGTAACGAGGCAGAAATCCGATCAGAGACGGCGCTGCAGGATTTCGGTCTACTGGTCACCGCCGAGAACGAGGTAACCACGCCCACCGGCCAGACGATTGGGGTGGTTGAGATCAGTAAGTGACAGCTGTTTAACACTGGCAGAGGGTATAAAAAGGCCGCCATTTGGGCGGCCTTTTGCCATCTGGTAAAAACTACTATCACCTTCAGGTTTCCTGGGGGTAATATGACAACAGGGGTTGCGCCCGCACCTTGCCTCTCTCTCGGTCCTCAGAACGATCTTTCCCGCTGGAAACGCCGACTTAAACTGGCCGGCAACCCATTACCCCGAAAAAAGGATGGACGCAGTGCAAGCGCGTCATCGAGCAAGTCATGTACAAACGCATCTTCCCCCAGTTGCTGCTGATCGCTATTGCTTCTATTTCAATTAGCGAGGTTTTCTCCCAAGAGACTCTTCCGGAATTGGTTAGACGTGTTAAGCCCGCGATCGTTGCGATCGTTACCTACGACGAGAAGGGCGATGCCCTGACGACCGGCAGCGGGTTTTTCATCCGACCCGGCCAAGTGGTAACCAACCTGCACGTTATTCGAGGGGCACATCGCACTGATGTCAAAACATTGGACGGAAAGGGTCGAGTGTATTCAGTTGCCGGGCTTCTCGCCGTCGACGAAGAGGGCGACCTCGCACTGATGCGAGTGGACATGTCACCGGAACGCCCGCGCTCCAGCGAAATAGCTGAGGCTTTGCCGGAAGAGGGCGAGCCGGTTTTCGTGATTGGCAATCCCCTAAAGCTGGAAGGTTCGGTCAGTGATGGTATCGTGTCGGCGGTTCGTGAAGTGCCGGGCGTTGGCAAGATAATCCAAACTACCGCGCCGATATCGCATGGAAACAGCGGCAGTCCGATCTTCAATCTGAGGGGTCAAGTTGTCGGAGTCATCAGCGTCAAGGTTACCAACGGGCAAAACATCAGTTTGGCGATCAGCTCAGACCGCGTGCGGGAGCTGAAGCCGGGTGCTTTGCGCAGTCTGGCTGAGATACCGGCAAAGGACAAGATACTCGACGTTGGTGAGGCACTCTATCGAACGGGACTCGATTCTCTGTGGCTGGGGAACTACGACCATGCTGTTAGTTATTTCGAAAATGCCGTCAATAGAAACCCGAAACGCACGGACGCCTGGATTCAAGTAGGTTACTGCAAAGTGAAGCAGGGCAAAAACGACGAAGCCATTAAAGCCTACCAACAAGCTTTGCAACTCAAGCCCAGCTCAGAAGAGGTGCTAAACAAGTTGGGTGACGCTTATTACTATGCGGGCCGATTACCTGACGCTATCCATTCGTACAAAGAAGCTGCTCGCCTGCATCCTGCGAGAGCAGAGGCATTCTACAACCTCGCGCTCGTCTATTTTGAGATCGGCAATCAGCAACTGGCCCTGTCTAATGCTCGCGCCCTCCAACTACTGGATGAAAAGCTCTACGAGAAGTTCCTAAGCGAGACGAAGGGCGGTAGGAGGTAGGCAGACGGCCGACTGAGAATTCTCAAGTGAAAATGAATTCCAGCTTACCTTGCAATAGCGCTGCGCGCGAAACCAACGCTGCCTCATCCCCCAGCTTGGCCGGTAAACAACTTAGTATCGACGCTCTTGGGATCTCCGAGCACGACGAAGCGGATATTGCGCATGTACTTCTGCGCCACCCGCTGCACGTCTTCGGCCGTGACGGCGCGTAAGCGTGGCAAGAAGACGAAAGCGTTGCGCCAGCCACCACCGATGATTTCATACTGCGCCAGCTCGCTGACCTGAGCGGCGTTGGTTTCCTGGCCCAAGTAATGACGCGTTAAGAAATGCTGCACCGTCGACTCAAGTTCCTCCCGCGGGAGAGACTCGCGCTGAAGTCGCGTGATCTCGTCCAGCATTAGGCGGACCGACTGATTAGCGTCGACGGAGGTCACGTAGATCCCACCGACGTTCGCGCCCTGACTCCAGAGGAAGGCATCGGGTGCGTAGGAGAGATTGCGTTTGTGGCGGACTTCAATAAAGACGCGGTTCTGCAGGATGGTCGAAGCGACACGCATTGCGTAGATGTCCGGCGCCGCTAAGTTGGGTGCAGTGAACACGCCCTGCACGTAATTGGTCGGGAGGGTGCGTTCCGTCACTTGAACCGAGGGCGCGCCGAATGACAATTCCGGCAGCGGACCCGGATGGTAGTCGCCGCGCGGAAGCTTACCGAAACTGGCGGCAATGCGGCTGCGTAGCATCTGCGGGTCGAGGTCGCCAACCACTACGAGCAACAGTCGCGACGTCTCCATCACCTGTTTATGATATCGACGCAAATCTGCTGAGGTCAGTCGCGACACGGAGTCGGCGGTCCCGCGTGGGTCGTTGAGATAGGGATGACCGGCGTACGCTACGCGCGCCTGTAAAAGTTGCAGGTATGAGTCAGGCGTGTCGGTGTCGTCACGCAAGGAAGCTACGATTCGGTTGCGGACGCGTCCGACGTCGTCGGGAGTGAAAGCAGGCTTGATAGCCAAGTCGGTAAATATCTCCCACGAGCGGTCGAAGTTCGCGCGTGTCGACGCCATGGTCAGACCGGAATAGTCGTAGTTAACGCCGGAGCTTACCGTCGTACCCATGCGAGAAAGCTCCATGCGCATACGCTCGCGTGGGAAGCTCAAAGTCGCCTCCGACGCGGTGTCGAGCATCAAATTCTCAACGCCGCCCTTCTCGGCCGTGATGTTGCGCACCCCGCCCTTGATGAAGAGACCGGCGAAGACCGTCTGTGTTCCGCCGCGGCGCTTGACCAGGACCTTCAGCCCGTTTACGTCGAATTCGGTGACGAGCGAGACCGGATCTACAGGAGTGGCCGCCCGCTCCCTGACGGTGGCCTTTGCCGCGTCGTGGGGCGTCTGTGCAGCCGTCGGAGTTAACGAAAGCAGTAAGGCGAGGCCCAGCGCCCAAACCCGCAAGACCGTGTTCAAAGGTTTTCCTGTTTCCAATAGGTCTCCCGCCGTGCAAGCAGGGAGCAATGTTTTATCTGTTTGCGGTAGTTGCATTCTGTTTCCTATCGCCGATCAAATCTCCCTGCGTAAGCTGTGATTGCTTGAGCGACTCTTCAGACATGAGCGCGAGGCCGACGTGCGGCTTGCTCTGAAGGTAGGTCGTAACGTAGCGACTAATATCGGCTCGCGAGGTCCGGCGCAGGTTACCCAAGTAGCCTCGGAAGTAATCGATACCGGTCGACGCCCACCAAAAGCTGATCGTGTGCGTGTATTCGCTCACCTTCTCGCGGTCGAATAAGTCCTCGGCTTCCAGGAGCGCCTTGGCCGTTTCCAACTGCTCATCGGTGTAATAGTCGCGGTCGTTGAAGTGCTCGATTTCGTTGTAGATAGCCCGCACCGCAGCGCGAGCCTTGTCGGGTGTAGTCTGCGCAATGATATTGATCGGCCCGACGTTGCGCTGGGTGTAGTAGCCGAGGTTGACGCCGGTGACGAGCCCTGTGTCAACGAGCGCGCGCTGAAAGCGCGAGTTCGGCTGGCGCAGAATAAAGGAGAAGACGTCTGCTGCGTAGGTGCCGGGATTGTCTTTACCAATCGAAGGGCCATGCCAACCGATCATGATGATCACATTCTGGACGGGCTGGCGAATAACCATACCCTCACTCTTTTCGAGGGATGGATGCTCGACCGGCGGAAACTCAACGAACGGTTCCTTCTCGCGACGCGTCCAATCGCCGAAGAGATCGCTGACCAGCTGGAAGACCTCGTCGGACTTCACATCGCCCGTAACTACTACGGCGGAATTGTTTGGAACGTAATAGCGACCCTGAATGAGCCGCATCATCTCGGTTGTCGCCGCGCCCACGGTCTGACGGTTGCCACCCGGGTTCTTGCGGCTCGGGTATTTGTAGAAGAGGCGGTTGTTCATCTCGAGCGACAAATAACCGAACGGGTTCGCTTTGTGGCGATCGAGTTCGCCGATAACTACCTAGCGCTATTGTTCGAACTGTCGCTCGTCGAAGAGCGGGTAGCGCACTGCGTCGCGCATAAAACGCATCGCCACTCCAAAGTTCGGTGTGGTCGTTGTGAAGTAGTAATTGACTAGCTCCTCGTGCGTCTGCCCGTTATAGACGATGCCGAGCTGATCAATCGACTGCAGATAATCTTCCCGGTCTTTGATGGCGCGGTTGGCCTTGAAGAACATGTGTTCATAAAGATGTGAAAGGCCATTCAGTTCCGGCGGTTCAGTATAGGAGCCGTTTTTGACAGCGAGCTCGACGCTCACAAGCGGCACTGAATGATCTTCCAACACGAGAATTTCCAACCCGTTTGCCAGCACGCGGCTCTGGATCTTTGCGTCCGGTATGCGAGCGGTTGCTGTCGCGGCCGGTGTTTGCGGCGCCGTAGCTCGTGGCTGAGTTTGACCTTGGCTGGCGGAAATCGTCGATGGAGCCAGCAAAGAACTGATTAGGAGAAGAAGTAGAAGACTACGTTTCACAAAAGCTCCGTTATTGTTCCATTTTCAGAAAGACGTTCGATGTGACCAGGCAACATTTAGATGTCAGCCCAAATGGGTTTGTCCTGGTAGATGTGCGACAAAACCCAGTCAAGCTCTTCCGAGGTTAGCTTTCCAGCGCAAAATTCACAAATGACGGTGGGGGTGAGGGGTAAACAAGTAGGTATTCAAGGGGTTGCCGCAAACTGCGAGTTAGTTGTAGGGCGTCACTTCCTGGACGCCCCCTCCGTCGAGCGAACTCGCGACGCCTTTTTCAGCGCAACACGGGGCGTCCCTCCGTGAGGCCGTCTCAAAACTAGCAACAAACTGCGATCAAGAAGGCGGAGATGAAGAGAGCGGATTATGGAGTTGCGTTTTTGTTTCCGCCAGCCTTGGAAGATTGGATAGCAGCGGATCATCCAGCACGAAGGGCCGCCCCTACAAGCTCACGGCCTAACGATTTCTCATTTTGGCAACTAGTCTGTTAGCTTTTTCTCTCAGTACCCTGCCATAGGTCGAGCCATTCGCGGAAAAGACACTCTTCGACCAGGACGCCTTCAAAAGCCGACCCGTTACGTTATTGTTTTCGAATTGGAAAACGTACATTTCGCGATTTGAGGGCACGTAGAGGACGAGTCGGTGGCGGGAAGTGACACTCTTTGTTTCAGTCCCGGTAAAGAGAACGTCTTCGTACTCATCGGTGTTAGCATGAATAGTTTCCGCGGTCCAATCACCATTGCGAAAGCTCCTGGTATCAAGCTGACCGCGGGCCGAAACGCGAAACACTCCTCCCAGTTTCTCCATCACCAGGAAACGAGCGGCGCCGACAATGCGTTCGTCCTGAATCGCGGCCACCGCCGCTCCAGATGCTGTCCGCAGAATCTGGACGTCACCGACGTAACCTTGAGATCCGCTAGCAGCGATCTTTCGCGCCCGGTCCAGCGTCAGAGCCGGAACTAATATCGCGTCGGAGAGGACGGCGTCCGTACTGTTAGCATCGACCTCCCCGCTCAAGGGTTCCTTTTTTGCAAGAACACTGCGGCTCGGAATTACCGCGCTGGCTACCAATCGGGCTGCGGAAGAGTCCTGTACAGACTTGGTGGAGGTTCCGCCGCTGTGTCCCCAAACAAAGAGCAGAGCACCAAAGAAGATAACCGTGGCCAGCGGCGCTGCTAGGCGAAATACAATGCTGCTCCGTTCAGCAAGTACTGCCATGGTGGAGGAGAGTGGATCCGCCTCCGGCCTAAGCTCTTGCCGCACCAAACTCTTCTCCAAAATAGCTCGCGCGGCCGCCGCCGTCCGAGGTCGGTCTTCTGGGCGTTTAGCCAGCAGAGTGTGCACCGCGATCGCAAGTTGTTTGGGAATGTCTTGACGCAGCTGCGGCAAGGGTGGCGCCGGAGCCGTTGCCTGTTTCACTAACACCGCCGATGGTAAGGGATCTATAAAAGGCGGGCGGCCTGCCAACATCTCATATAGCACAACTCCCAGGCTGTAAAGATCGCTGCGCGCGCCAACGCGCTGGCCCAGACACTGCTCGGGCGACATATATCGCGGCGTGCCCACTAACTGACCTGAACCGGTCGTCGCGTGAGTGGTTGTTGATTCCGCCGACGTCACCAGCACCTTTGCTACTCCGAAGTCGAGAACACAAACGCCTCGTTCATTGAGCATGATATTCGAGGGTTTGAGGTCCCGGTGGATGATGCCAAGCTGATGTGCCTCTTCCAGCACATCGCAAATCTGCACCGCAATCTTGACGGCTCGTTCCGGGGAGAAACGACCATCGCGGACCAAAGCTTCCGAGAGCGTGGTGCCTTCCACAAACTCCATGATGATGAAATGGCGGCCATCCGGCAGATTGCCAGCGTCAAAAATCATCGCTGCGTGCCGATGGCGCAGTCTCGCCATTGTGCGGGCTTCCCGTAGAAAGCGGTCGGCCACGTCTCGGTCGGAGGCAAATTCCTGTTTGATAATTTTGACAGCGACGGGACGTTCCAGTCCCAGGTGTGTTGCGCGATAAACCGTGCCCATGCCGCCTCGTCCGATCTCACATTCGATTCGGAACCTGCCGGCGATGAATTGAGGGACATTCATAACTGACCTTCTTTCGGGCTAAAGGTCGCTCGGAGCGATTTTTGTGCGAGGAGATTCGCGCATCCGTGCGGCGTTGAAATGGGCACTAATTGTTGTATTGTACTGGGGAGAGAAGCACCGGCTGCCACCGGGTTAATGCCTGCGTAGTCTAACACCTTTAACAGTCGATAGGAATACCTTTCGAAAGGGTAGTGTCTAAATTTGAGAGTATTGAGAGTAATTGAGTGGCCCTATCAAGCTGAACCTCTCAGTTTAAACTAAAGACAGTACCTGACAACATCTGACCTCGCCCTAAAGGAGGCTGTGTCAAAACTGGAACACCTTTAAGCGCCAGCAACGCCGTCTACGGAATCGCGAGCGGTAGCTACCGGATCCTAAACTCAATCATAATAACTGCAGTTTTACTGGGCGTCGAGTGCTCGGATCCGGTCGCTACTCTATATATGAAAGGGCGCCCCAGCGGTGATAGCTTGGAGTTGATCTAAGACTTCAAGTGGAGACCAAAGGAGAGCCCTATGAAAACGTATTATGTTGGAATGGACGTGCATCGAGCAAGCGTCGTGATAGTGGTCTTGAATGGAGCTGGCAAGGTAGTGATGCAATCTGTGATTGAGACTGGAGCAGAGCGGGTGCGCGGCTTTCTCAAGCAGCTGCGCGGCAAGGTGTATGTCACGTTTGAAGAGGGGACGCAGGCGAACTGGCTGCATGACGTAGTGCGGCCGTTGGTAACGGAAGTAGTGGTCTGTGATCCGCGGCACAATAAACTGCTGCAAAGCGGTAACAAGAATGATCGGGTGGATGCGCAGAAACTGGCGGAGTTGTTACGCAACGGGGCTTTGAAGGCAGTTTATCACGGTGACAACGGGGTGCGGACTTTGAAGGAGTTGGTGCGCACCTACGACTGCCTGGTGAGCGACTCGACGCGAGTGATGAATCGGTTAAAGGCCATTTTTCGCGGGCGGGCGATTGCCTGCGGGGGCCATGAGATTTACCGGCAGGATCGGCGCGGGCAGTGGCTGGAGAAACTGCGTGAGCCAGGAGCGAAACAGCGGGCCGGCTATAGTAGCGACTGGTCCTCAGCAGTTGCTGGAACATCCGCTCGCTTGATACTCACCCACGACCCCTGCATCTGGCACACAAAGCCTTGGCGGTGCAGCAGAGCGGCGCGCGTTAGCAATCAGCACTCACTTCGTGAGTCTCTGTAGGTTGCTTCCTTAAGCCGCTTGCTATTTCTTCCTTTCTGGATCGAATTGCTCCCCACGTTTCCAAATAGCTAAAGTGGTCGCCGCCAACTGTCGGGCGATAGTCAAGCGCGCCAAACTGGGGGCCATCCCTCGCGCCACCCGCACGTCATAACCAGCTTTGAAGGGCCCACTATGGCAAGCGCTGGTGGCCGCGTTCTTGAATACTCTCTTCAACAGGTGGTTATGGTTGCGATTCAAACCCCGCGTCGACACCGGCCGCTGACTGCGGCGCAACACTCCCGCCACTACCTCATGGTCAGCAGTGCTCCGCGTTACCACCGACAGTCCCACATAGCTCCAGAACTGCTGCTTGCTCCGAAACCGGTGCGGCGTGCCCACCACCGCGATCAGCTGCGCCACGCTCACCGACCCTAGCTTCGGCACACTCATTAGCCAGAGATAGGCTGTTTGACGCCGCACTTCTTTGACCATCGCCAGTTTGGCTTTACGCCGTAACGGCTTCAGCGCCGCCAATTGTTCATATAACAAGCCGGCCCGCTGTTTTGCTCCCGGCTCACGCAATTTCTCCAGCCACTGCCCGCGCCCATCCTGCCGGTAAATCTCATGGCCCCCGCAGGCAATCGCCCGCCCCCGAAAAATGGCCTTCAGGCGATTCATCACTCGCGTCGAGTCGCTCACCAGGCAGTCGTAGGTGCGCACCAACTCCTTTAAAGTCCGCACCCCGTTGTCACCGTGATAAACTCCCTTCAAGGCCCCGTTGCGTAACAACTCCGCCAGCTTCTTCGCGTCCACCCGATCATTCTTATTACCGCTTTGCAGCAGTTTGTTGTGTCGCGGATCACAGACCACTACTTCCGTTACCAACGGCCGCACTACTTCATGCAGCCAGTTCGCCTGCGTCCCCTCTTCAAACGTGACATACACCTTACC
>JBPCMM010000041.1:0-19923 GCA_051002255.1 Pyrinomonadaceae bacterium | reverse complement strand
CGCGGTGAATGGAACAAGAAGGAGTTTTCCAAGGCGCGTGGTCTATATGGTCGCACCCTGGGCCTGATTGGTCTCGGCAAAATCGGGCAGGAGATGATCCAGCGCGCGCGGGCATTCGGCATGCCTGTCATGGCGTGGAGTCGCAGTCTAACTCCGGAGCGCGCGGCGGAGATTGGAGTCGAATATCGAACGCAAGCCATGGACGTTGCCAGAGAATCTGATGTGATAAGCCTTCACCTGGCTTTGAATCCCAAGACAAGAGATTTCATTAATGCCGAATTCTTTGCCGCGATGCGTGAAGGGGCTTACTTCGTCAACACCGCTCGAGGTGAAGTAGTGAATCAGCTGGCGCTGGTTGAAGCTATGAGGACTCGCGGTTTGCGAGTGGGACTTGACGTGTTCGCGAACGAGCCTACCTCCGCAACGGGGAAGTTCAGCGATCCTATTCGAGAGGAGCTAAATCTCTACGGCACTCATCACATTGGGGCTTCAACTGATCAAGCGCAGGAGGCCATCGCCGCGGAGACAGTTCGCATAGTTAGGGAGTTCAAGGAGACAGGTAGGGTTCCAAACGTCGTGAACCTGGCTAGCCAAACGCCGGCAACTCACCGACTTGTTGTGCGTCATCTGGACCGTCCGGGGGTGTTGGCGGGGGTGCTCGATGCAATCAAAGCCGAACAGATCAACGTTCAGGAAATGGAGAATATCGTCTTCGAGGGGGCTGCTGCCGCTGTCGCACGCATCAATCTCGATAACGCGCCATCGCCGCAGATGCTGGAGCGCTTAGGCGCCGAAAATGCTGACATCATCGAACTCGATCTGCTGAAGTTAAGCCCCGGATGAATACCACCCTCATTACGGGCGCCTCGAGTGGCATTGGCGAAGCCTTTGCGCGAAGGTTTGCCGCGCTGGGCCGCAATGTTCTTCTGGTGGCGCGATCTGAAGACAAGCTTGTTTCATTGTGCAATGAACTCGGTAGCATCAACAGCATCAGGGCCCAGTATGTGGTTATGGATCTTTCGCAACCGGAATCGCCGGCACGTTTGTTTGCGGAGACGGAAAAGCGTGGACTCGTCATTGACATGCTGATCAACAATGCTGGATTTGGCTCAATGGGAGAATTTACGGGGCTTGATTTGGCCCGTGAGCTTGAAATGATCGACTTGAATGTGAAGGCCCTGGTTGATTTGACCTATCGATTTCTTTTGCCGATGCGGTCTCGTAAAGAGGGTAAAATTATCAACGTCGCTTCTACGGCGGGGTTTCAACCAGTGCCCTTCATGGCCTCGTATGCCGCCACTAAAGCGTTTGTACTGTCCTTTTCGGAAGCTTTGTGGGAGGAGAATCGATCTCACGGAGTACATGTAATGGCGCTTTGCCCGGGCGTGACCGAAACAAACTTTTTTTTGGCTGCTCAGGTTAAAAAGCCCCCAATGCGCGCGACTCAAACCCCGGAAGACGTGGTTGACACGGCGTTGCGCGGGCTGGCGCGCAGCAAGAGTCACATAGTTTCAGGTTGGACAAATCTTCTGATGATCGAAGCAGAGCGGTTGGTGCCGCGTTCCTTCGTCGCCAGGATGGCTGGGCGAGTCTTACGGCCATACTTCGGCGACGTAAATAAAGGAAACCGGTGACAAGACGGACGCGCTGGCGTAGACCACATGGTGAGCAAGCAATCTGTCGTCAGCGGGGAGGAAGAATGACTGATCGGATTTTTAACTTCAGTGCCGGCCCTGCAGTATTGCCGTTGCCTGTTTTGGAGGAGGCCCAGCGCGACATGTTGGGCCTTCCCGGTGTGGGCATGTCAGTGATGGAGATCAGTCATCGATCTAAAACCTTTGACGAGATTTTCAGCCGTGCCGAATCCGGCATCAGGGATTTACTGGGCGTGCCCGAGAACTATCACGTGCTTTTTCTGCAAGGTGGTGCGAGCCTGCAGTTTTCCATGGTGGCTATGAATCTTCTGGCGGGACAGGCTAGCGCTGACTACGTCATTACCGGCAGTTGGGGCAAGAAGGCATTGAAAGAGGCTAAGCGCTCAGGCTCTGTGAAGGTCGCGGCTACCATGGCGGATGGCGGGTTCACCCGGGTTCCCACCGATAACGAGCTCACTCTGGATCCAAATTCAGCGTACGTTCACATTACTACCAATGAAACCATTGAAGGCGTGGAATGGAAACAAGAGCCGAATGTAAACGATGTTCCACTCGTGGCCGATGCTTCGTCCGACATTCTGTCGCGCACGATTCCGATGGAGAAATACGGCTTGATCTATGCGGGTGCGCAGAAAAATATGGGACCCAGCGGCGTGACACTCGTGATACTCCGCGACGATCTCCTGAAGCGGATCCCCGAGGGACTCCCCACTATGCTCGACTACCGCACCCACGCGGAGAATAAGTCGCTCTACAACACTCCGAACACCTGGGGCATTTACATTCTCAGTCTCGTGTGCAAGTGGGTGAAAGACAAAGGTGGCCTCAGAGCTTTGCAGCGAGAGAACGAAGAGAAGGCCAAGCTTCTTTACGATGCGATCGACTCGACCGACTTTTATCGGGGACACGCCGATCCCGACTCTCGTTCCTTAATGAATGTCACCTACCGTCTGCCATCAGAGGAACTCGAGAAGAAGTTTACCTCCGAAGCCACTGACAAGGGCCTGGATGGATTGAAAGGACACCGTTCGGTGGGGGGAGTCCGAGCGTCCATCTACAATGCTTTCCCGCGAGAGGGCGTCGAGGCGCTGGTCGGATTTATGAAGGAGTTTGAGCGAAAGAACGGATGAATAGTTCTAGGGGCGTCCCTCCGTGGGCGCCTCCTACTATCCGCAGATTACGCGTATTACGCAGAAACACTTAGGCAGTAAGACGACGAAGTCAAAAACCTTTGTAGCCAGCCGGTTTCTTCTGATCTGTGTAATCTGCGTAATCTGCGGATGGTATGGGGTGCCCACACAGAGGGGGCCTCAGGTGGCCGACCAAGGGGGCGCCCACGGAGGGACGCCCCTACACCAGCTTCATGGACGCCTGCCAGCAAGAGTCTTCTTCTGACAATGAGTTTGTGACTTTGCGCGTTAACGCGGCTGACACGGGCTCGCGCTTGGACACTTATCTTGCCACTCACATCGAAGGCTGGAGCCGTGCACGACTGCAACAATTGATTGAAGGCGAAGAAGTCCTGGTTAATGGGAGACCTGCGAAGTCTTCACAGAAGCTGCACGAAAATGACGAGGTGGAAGTAGAACTAGTTTCTTCGCCTGCAGTTACCTTTGCTCCGGAAGACATTCCGCTTGCAGTCGTCTACGAGGATTCCGACCTGATCGTGGTCAATAAGCAAGCCGGGCTCGTGGTCCATCCGGCCTCGGGCATACATTCGGGCACGCTGGCAAACGGGCTTGCGTTTCATTTTCAACAGCTCTCAAGGCAAGGTGGAGCAATTCGGCCGGGTATCGTGCACCGGCTCGACAAAGACACATCAGGACTGCTGGTGGCCGCCAAAACTGAAGTGGCCCACGAGAAGCTGGCGGACCAGTTTCGCGCTCGCGAAGTGTTTAAGTCTTACGTCGCTCTCGTTCACGGAGTTGTAGAACACGACAGCGGCCGGATCGATCAACCGATCGCGCGCGACCCGCGCAATCGGACTCGTATGGCTGTGATCCGTGCGGGAAGGGGGGCGTTGTCGCTGTACACCGCTCGTCGTCGATATGATCGATTTACACTACTCAATGTTGAATTAAAGACCGGACGAACTCATCAAATCCGGGTGCATCTCTCCTGGCTGAAGCACCCGGTGGTGGGCGATGAAGTCTATGGCGGGGGCCGCGACAAGACAGTTCGGGACCCGAAATTGAAAGCGCAGATTCGCAAGCTGGGCCGGCATTTCCTTCATGCCGAGCAACTAGGGTTTCGTCATCCGGGCACGGATCGGCCAATGACGTTCAAGGCGCCAATGCCTGTTGAGCTTGAAGAACTGGTTGCGATTCTGGAGTCCGAAGTGAAGTGACTTTAGGACGAAGAGTGGTAAGAGAGAGGCAGTAGTTCACGCAAAGACGCAAAGGGGGCAAAGACGCAAAGATGAGCGCGCTGCAAAGGGTGGGGCGTTGTTTTCCCGAATTATTAAACTTTCAATATCTGAGAATTCTTTGCGTCTTTGCCCCTTTGCGTCTTTGCATATTTTAAGGCATGGGCTCGAAGCGCCTCACGAGTTGTTTGAAGCGGTCGTCGGATCTGAGGTCATCGAAAATAGGATCGACTCGTATCAACACAAGTCCCGGGTGCCGGCTCTCATAAGCTTGGTTGAGGTATTCAAGCGCTCGGTCCTGATCTTTAAGTCCAGCGTAGATGATCGCCATGTAGAGTCCGGAAACATAGCGTCGCTCAGAGAGATCCTTTAACCGTTCCAGAATCGCTTCCGCGTCAGCTCGTCTTCCCGCCGTGGCGTAGACAAAGCCCAGCGAAGCTGCGACCTCCGGATCTTTCTCGACCGCACCATCCTTCAAGGGTCCCTCTCCAGGTGACTCCAGCAAGCCGCGAAGCTGGCTAAGGGCTTCTGCGTGCGATCCTTTCTTTGCATACGCCAGTCCCAGGTAATGATGCGCGACCCAAAAACTCGGATCGATCTCAAGCGTTCGGCGGTATTGAGTTATGGCATCGTCGTATCTGTGTTCAAAGTAAGAGTAAAGCCCGGCGTTTGAACTGATGATTGGAGACAGGGGATCGAGTTGCTGGGCTTGCGCAATCTCCTCACGTGCGCGGTCGAACTTTCCCATCTGGACCAGGTACGACGCGTACCACTGGTGAGCAGTGGGATATTTTGGATTCAAGTCGAGAGCTTTTCTGAAATCTGTTTCCGCACCCTGCCAGTCCCAGTCGTAGGCCAGCTTTACAAAGGCCCGTGAGGTGTATCCTTCGGCGAGAAAAGGATCGATGTCCACCGACTTCTGGGCGGCCGCTTTGGCGAGAGGCATTTCGTTCACGGGCGCGACTACGCCGATATCACAAAGCAAGGCATATGAATCGGCGAGACCGGAATACGCGAGGGCGTAGGTGGGGTCCCTTTCTTGTGCAGCTTTGAAGTGCTTGATCCCATTACGCAGGCTGGCTTCGCCACGCTTGTTCCAAAAGTAACGCCCCTTCAGATAAAGTTCGTACGCCTCGGCGTCCTTCGTATATCTCTTTGAGAGCTTCTCCGCGTCATGGCCTGTCAGTCGAAACCTGAGCTTTTCGGAAATGGTGCGCGAGATTTCATCTTGCACTGACAAAATATCCGACAAGCTGTTGTTGTATTCCGCGCCCCAAAGCTGAGATCCGTCTGAGACATCAATCAACTCCGTTTTGATCACCAGACGATCGTCCAGTTTAATGAGACGGCCCATCAGGACAGCTCCCACCTTCAGGCTGCGGCCTACTTCCGTCGGATCCACGTCGCGTCCCTTGAACCTGAAAACAGCATTGCGCGACATGACCTTAAGGTTGGGCAACTGCGAGAGGCTATTGATGATACTTTCCGTAATCCCGTCAGAGAGATACTCAACGTTCGGCTCGTTGCTGTCGTTAACGAAGGGTAGGATGGCAACCGAGTTGATCTGGGGCCGGGAATACTTGACGTAAATCGCAGCCGCCGCCAACGCCAACAACACACCGGCGAAGATGATTAGAACAGCAGTCTTGTAGCGGCTGATTTTTTCCGGCTGCTCCGCGGGCAGAACCATGGGAGCGGAGTCTATTTGAGTCTCGGCAACTTTCGATCTCAAAGCTGTAGTGAGCGGCGCGCCAGGGGTTATCTGCGTGCGACGCGGGCTCCCATCTGATTCGGTGTCGTCACGAAGCTGAGATCCGGAGAGGGTAAGTTCCTCTCTTAACTGCTCAAGATCGATCTTTAAATCGGTGATAGTTTGGTAACGCTTGCTCCGGTCTTTGGCGAGTGCCTTGGAAGCAATCCGTTCCAATTGTCGAGGGACTTCCGGCGAGAAGTGCGACAGTGGCAATGGATCGTGATCGATTAGTGACACTCTGACGTGACTATCGGTGGGTCCCGAAAATGGTGCTCGACCTGCCACCATCTCGTAAAGCACGACACCCAAACTAAAAATGTCCGTACGTGTATCAACGGGCTCACCCTGCGCTTGCTCGGGTGACATATAACCTGTGGTGCCCAGGATCGCCCCCGGATTGGTGTGGCTAACAGTCATCGTCACTGCTTCGGGGTCGGACGGAGCCTCTTCTTGTTCCATGAGTTTCGCCAGACCAAAGTCCAGTACTTTGATCAACCGATCTCGTACGAACCTGTCGTTACGCAGCATGATGTTTTCCGGCTTGATGTCGCGATGAACGATGCCTGCCGCATGAGCCGCCTCCAGGGCCATGGCTACCTGAATGGCAATTCCGATCGCTTCATCAATCTTTATTTGATTCCGCCAGAGACATTGCCGCAACGTATCACCTTCGATGAATTCGGTAGCGATGTAGTAGGTGGAATCAGTCTGGCCGATTTCAAAAATAGTGAGAATGTTCGGGTGATTGAGAGTGAGTATGGCCCTGGCTTCTTGTTTAAAACGACGCAGCCGGCTTTCGTCTCGCGTCAGTTCTAGCGGAAGGACTTTGAGGGCGACTTTGCGATTATGTTGTTTCGTATCTTCGCCCAAAAAAACTTCACCCATTCCGCCCTTGCCGAGTCTCTGAAGAATGCGGTAGTGAGCGATATGCTCAGGCATCTGTGCAGTGTTTTCGGTCGACGAGTGATTGGGTGAATCGGGCATGGGAGGGAGCTTTAAAAACTGCGTAATGCGAGTAGCGCTGATTCTCCGGGACCGGGGCATTGTATCATCGCGTCTGGCGTTCAAACTATCCGCGAAAAAAACTCTCCGAAGACAACGAGGCGCGCTTGGTTTGCAGCTCCTGTGTGTGCTTTCATGTCGGCGTAGCGCGTGGTCTCGTTGCTCGGATTCCGTACTGGGGCAACGAGTGTAGGTGGCCCCGGCATCGAACCGCAGGTCATTTGGCAGGCCAAATCTAAGCACCGCTTAGGTATTCTTAAATTATGACTTCTTCAGTATCCGATTTTCTGTGCAGGTCCTTATTTGTTCTTTGCGTAAGCTTCAGCGTGGTAATCAGCGTCCAAGCGCAGGATGCCAAACCAAAAGCCACTCCGCCTCCCGCTGTGGGACAGGACCCCGACGCCATTACAACGTTCATCCGACGCGTTCGTCTGCCCATCACTGTCGTGGACAAGAAAGGGCAGTTTGTCTCGGGATTGAGTCAGCGCGATTTTCTCGTCATGGAAGATAAACTTCCTCAAAAGATTGAAACGTTCTCTGATGACCTGGGCCAGGAGTCACGACTTTTTGTGGCGGTGTTAATGGATACGTCTCCTTCGACCGCAGGCAAGCTGAAGTTTGAGCAAGAGTCGGCAATGAATTTCATACAGACCGTCGTGCGGCCGCGAAAAGATCGTGTGCTATTTGCGACCTTCGATCACGAGATCGCTTTGAAACAGGATTTTACAGACAAGCTTGATTTGCTTGATCGGGCAGTGTTCGGTGTTAAGAAGTTAGGAACCCACACGGCGCTCTACGATGCCGTCTGGCAGTTCTGCGACGAGAAACTGCGATCGGTTTCCGGAAGACGCGTGCTGGTGGTGATTACTGATGGCGAGGACACGTATAGTCGCGCCGACCTGCGTGACGCGATCGACATTGCTCAGCGAACTGAGACCACCATCTTCGCGATATCAACCAAGGCCGGGTTAGCAGGCGCGGTGCCGGGAGTGCAGATGGGCCAGGTTAATAGCAAAGCAGATAGCAATCTGGTCAAGCTCGCTGAAGAAACCGGAGGAATGGCGTTTTTCACCGGTGACATGCTGGCACTTGAGAAATCATTCAACCGGATTAACAAGGAGTTGCGCGCTCAATATCTCGTAACCTATAAGCCTTCTAACGATCGTTATGATGGAAGCTTTAGACGTATCGAGGTCAAGTTGGCTAACGGACAGGACGGTTTGAAAGTGCGAACAAAGCATGGCTATAAGGCCATTTCGGATTCCGTCAGACCTTAAGAGCTTAAAACGAGGCCGATTTGTTTACTGGAAATAAAAGCTGGACTGTAACCCTGGTTGTAATCGCGGCCCTGGCTCTGGTGGTGTCGGCTGGTGGGCGTCCTCTGGCTCAGCAGTCGTCAGAACCAGAGAGTGCGCAGGACAAGACACGTGCAAGACGCACCAATGACACCCAACCCTCTCCGAGCCCAACACCTCGGGTTAAAGATGAACTGCCCCAGGACTCAGATGAGGTCGTGCGGGTTGAGACAAATCTCACCACTATCTTTTTCACGGCGGCGGATAAAAGCAAAAGATTCATAAGCACGCTCAAAAAGGAAGACCTGCGCGTGATGGAAGATGGGCAGGCCCAGGAGATATTCACCTTTCAGCAAAACACCGATCTGCCTCTTTCGGCTGCGATTCTGATTGATTGCAGCGCCTCGGAAGAACGAGTGCTGCCGGACTTAAAGGCAGCTGCGCGCTCCTTCATGGAAGCGGTGTTGCGACCCGGAAAGGATGAAGCCGCAATCGTCTCGTTTACGGGAGAGGTCACGCTGGAACAGGGATTCACCGGGAGCATCGAGCGTTTGCGTCGTGCCATCGATCGGGTGGACTTTGTTCCTCCCGCGGGCTACATCGGTGGTGGCATTGTGGTAGGTGGAACACCGCCGATCTCGGATACCAATCAAGCGCTTGCTGGTTCAACAGCGATTTGGGACGCCGTATGGGCCACCTCCAGCGAACTGCTTCAGGACTCTGCGGATAACGCACGGCGCGCAATCATCCTACTCACCGACGGCGAAGACACTATCAGCCAGGTAAAGATGCAGGACGCCATCGAACGGGCCCAGAAAGCAGATGCCTTGATTTACACTATCGGCATTGGCGATAGTTACAACTTTGGGGTCAACGAGGGTGCCTTACGCAAGATTGCCGAGCTGACCGGCGGCCGGGCTTATTTCCCTCATAGCGAAAGAGAGCTCCGCGAAGCCTTCGCCCAGATTCAGAGAGACCTGCGCGAGCAATATTTGGTGGCCTATTCCCCTCTAAACAAGGCGCGCGATGGCTCCTACCGGCGTATCCAGATTGAGGTCACCAATCCCGAACTGCGAAAGCAGTTGAAGCTAAACTACCGGCCTGGGTACTTCGCTAAAACGCCGGCAGCCGGGGCTCCCTCGAAAAAATAGTTTTCCGTCGCAAAACCTCCCTTTTTGGTCCATTTCTGACGAGTTATTTCCATGACAAGCTTAGGCCAACCCTGTTATACTGCGGGGCAGTGGGAGTTGCGGCGGCGTATGTGCCGTAACCAAAGGGTCCCAAGTTGGAAAAGTAAGCCCTCAGCCTATCCTCAAGCCACCACACTTGTTCAATTTTCGAATCTCTAGTCGGGACTGATCCCCGCCACCCTCTCTCACCGCGCCCCCCAAATACCCAGCGCCGCCACATGACCCAATTCTCCTTAGAACCACGCCGCATACTGATTGTTGACGATGATCAAAAAGTACTCGATCTGCTTGTCGAGCTGCTCGAGCTTGAAGGATATGAGGTAACCGCAGCCCGCGACGGCGCCAGTGCTCTGGATCTCTTGACGTCTTCGGAGCCAGATCTGGTTGTTAGCGACGTGGTAATGCCGGTGCTCAATGGTATAGAGCTTTGCCGTCGCATAAAGCAAAACGTCCGAACCGCAAATATTCCAGTTCTGCTCATGAGCGGAAGCCGGCAGACGTCGGACGACAGCATGGAAGGGTTAACCGCCGGCGCGGACGACTACCTTGATGTTCCGTTTCGACATGAAGCGCTTCTGGTTAAAGTAGCGAGGCTCACCGAACGTCACGGTGTAGAGAAACATTATCGGGAGATTGTCGAGCAGGCAGCAGACATGATCTACACGCGTACGATGGACGGCTATATTACGAGTATTAATGCCGCTGGAGGGCAGTTCTTTAACCGGCCGGTTTCCGAACTCATCGGCGTCCACCTCAGCGAGTTAGTTGGTCCTGAAGCCGCAGCCAGAGACATTGAACAGACCAGAAGTGTTCACTCTGATTCGCCGGACCGTTCACTGCATTGCGTAAAAGATGCCAAGGGTAACACCCGTTATCTTGAAGGCATGATTACCGTAGAGCGCGATCGTCGGGGGCAACCAGCCTGCGTTCGGGGCGTCGTTCGAGACGTTACAGAACAAAAGTTAGCCGAAGAGGCGCTCAAGGAGAGCGAGGAGCGCTACCGCCGACTTGTTGAACTCTCGCCAGATGCGATTGTACTCACCTGTGAAGACAATCTCGTTTACGTCAATCGCGCGGCGCAGAATCTCTGGGGAGCATCTTGTGCTGAGGAATTGATCGGCCGGCCGGTACTGGAGCGAGTGCACCCGGATTGTCGTGCCCTGGTGCTGCGGCGCATGCGCGACATCCACGAACTTGGAGAGCCATCAACGCTGAGTGAACAGAAGCACCTGAAGCTCAATGGTGAAATCATTGATGTAGAAGTGACGGGGATGCCTTTTACGTTTAGAGGTCAACCTGCGGTTCAAGCTGTTATTCGCGACGTTACGGAGCGCAAGCGCGCTCGCGAGTCTCTCAGGCAGACCGAAGCCCGCCTGCGCACTGTAGTCGGCAGTGCCTCACTGGTGCTATTCGCCATAGATCAGAATGGTGTGTTCACTTTATCTGAAGGTGAAGGCCTAAAGAGCTTGGGACTGAAGCCGGGAGAGGTAGTAGGTCAGTCGGTATACGAACTTTATCGCGACACGCCTGAGGTCCTTGAGCATGTACGCCTCTGCTTAGCCGGTGAACCTTCCTCGGCAGCTGTTGAGTTAGGAGACCTGATCTTCGATACCCGCTACTCCCCACTGACGGACGACGGGGGCAAAGTGGTGGGGATGATCGGGGTTGCGACCGACATAACCGAGAATCGGAAAGCAGAAAGAGCTTTACGCGACAATGAAGAGCGCTATCGCGAGCTTTTTGAAAATGCCAATGACATCATTTATACGCATGACCTTTCTGGAAACTTCACCTCTCTGAATAGAAGCGGCGAACGAATCACTGGTTATAGCTGGGCAGAAGCCGCAAGAATGAACATTGCCGATGTTGTCGCACCGCAAGATCTGAATGTGGCCCGTCAGGCGATTGCTAATAAGGCGAGTGGCAAAGCGCCAACGATCTACGAACTGGACATCATTACAAAAGATGGTCGCACGGTGCGTCTGGAAGTCAGCACACGGGTCATTCAACGTGGTGGGAAAGCCGTTGGGGTTCAGGGAATTGCTCGCGATCTAACAGAACGTAAATTGTCTGAGGACGCCCTGCGTGAAAGTCAGGCTTTTTTCAATAGTTTCATGGACAACAGTCCGGCCATCGCTTTCATGAAGGATGAGGAAGGCCGGTACGTCTACGTCAACAAGCCATTTGAGGATCTGTTTGGACAGAAACTCCGCTTCCTTCGAGGAGGCACCAGCTTTGATTGGCTGCCGCTCGACACTGCCCAGAAGACTCATGAACATGACCTGCAGGTCCTTTTGACGGGCGAACCAGAGGAGATTGTGGAAACGGTGCCCATGCAGGACGGCTCGCCGCATCACTGGCTGGTGTTCAAGTTTCCCATTACCGATGTTTCCGGGAAGAGGTTTGTCGGCGGCGTTGGGGTCGACATCACCGAACGGCGCGATGCCGAAGAAGCTCTGGCGCACCAGGCCCAGCGGGAAGAGATGACTCATAGAATCTCTCAGGCTGTGCGCTGTTCCCTGGATAGCTCCGAGATCTTCCAGACAGCAGTTCGCGAGTTAGGATCCTACTTGAATGTGGATCGTTGCTCCCTCTTCATGAAGGACGAAGGAGCTCAACACGCGATGAATGTGGCCGAGTATCACGCCGACGGGGTCGAGCCGGCCGCCACCGATTTTGACTTGGCAGACTTGAAGAACCTGACCGAGTCCCTGCATCAGAACGGCGTGCTGGTATTCAATGACGCACCCCGCGACGAGCGGATAAAGGAAGTTTATGAGCGCATTCTTAGCAGGGCTGGCGTGCGCTCGATCATGTACGTGGCGATCAGAGTTGGCGACGACTTGCCTGCAGCGTTCGCGCTCTCAACCACCCGTGAGATGCGGAATTGGACCGAGTCTGATATCACGTTGGCCAAGGCCGTCGCGGATCAGACCGGGATTGCTATTCGTCAGGCAAAGCTTTATCAAAAGGCCGAGGCTACCTCGATTCGGGAAGCCCTCGTCAACCGTCTCACCATTGCAATTCGCGCCTCGCTCAGCCTGCCGGAAGTCTTGAGTACGGCAACCAGAGAATTGGGAGGCGCGCTGTCCGCGTCGCGCGTGCACCTTCATCTCTACAACCCCGAGAACCCGGTTTCGCCGGTAGAGCATGAGTATGTGGCACCGGGATGCACTGGCATTAACAACCTCAACGTTAGTTACGACGACCCCGTGGGTCGTTATCTGTTGGCTACCTTGCAGCCCCTGGTAATCGACGATGCGTTAAACTTCTCGGAAGGACCTGCCGAGTTCAGTGCTTTTGTTCGTGCGCATGCTCAACAAGTCAATCTTCGTTCTCAGATCGACTATCCCGTGATCGTCAAGGGACAGTTCCGCGGGGTTATCTGCATTCAGCAAACAGATCGCAAGCGTCACTGGGCCGAAGATGAACTGGCGCTGGTTGATGCAGTAGCTTCGCGGCTAGCGATCGGTATCGCGCAAGCAGAGCTGTTTGAAATGGTAGCCCGGGCCATGCAGGAGTGGGAAACGACATTCGACGCCATGTCTGATGGCATATTTATTTTTGACAAATCGGGACAATTGAAACGGGTAAACCAAGCCGGGGCCGCGATGGAGCACTCTCATCCGCGTGCGTTGCTGGGTCGCAAGTGTTGCGACATCCTGCGCACGAGCGCAGGGGAAACCTGTGTTGTCGAAAAGGCACTCGAAGACAAAGAAAGCGTGACGATCGAGATTACTCCGGCCGCTCTTAATCGTCCGTTGCTCGTGTCCATTGAGCCGGTTCGGGACAAGAGCAATAAGACGATGGCGGTGGTTTGCACGGCCAGAGACCTTTCCGAACTGCGCAAAGTTCAGGCTGTTGCGCGCGAGCATCAATCGTTGCTGACTCACATTCTGGAAAGCGCGCGCGAGTCGATATATGCAATTGACTTGGAGGGACGGTTTAAGTGGTGCAATAGCGCAACTCTGAGCGGGCTGGGTTATAAGCGAGAAGAGCTTATCGGCCGCAGGCTTCTCGATATGGTCCACGAAGGGGATCAGGACCTCGTCTCCGAAAAGCTTAAGGCAGCGATGAATGGTGAGGCTCAGACCTATCAGATGCGATACTTCTCACCCGACGGTGAGCTTCGTTACGCTAGAGTCGATAACTCACCGCTGGTCGTCGATGGGTGTACCACCGGCGTACTCGGTATCGCACGCGATATCACCGAACAGAAGGAGGAACGAGAGCGGGCCGCACGCGCAGATAAGTTGCGCGCCCTGGGACAACTCGCGTCTGGCGTGGCCCACGACTTTAATAATTCACTGGCGGCAATTCTGGGTCGCGCGCAATTACTTCGCCGGCAAACGAACGACGATGCCCTGGTGCGCAATCTCGATATCATCCAAACCGCCGCGGAAGATGCTGCGGCTACCGTGCGCCGTATTCAGACATTCGCTCGCAAAGCCCCGGCGAAAGAGTTTGAAATACTCGATGTACGCGGCCTGCTGGTTGATGCGGTTGAAATAACCAGGACGCGCTGGGAAAACGAAGCTCGTCTACGGGGCCTTGATTATCAAGTGGAGCTCGACGCCAGCGTGGGCCAAAACACGCCCGGTAGTGCCTCAGAGTTACGCGAAGTATTTGTGAATTTGATTGTTAATGCGGTTGATGCCATGCCCGGGGGAGGCAAGATCTCGATCAGTTGCGTGCGCGAGCGCGACAGACTTCAGCTGCGGTTTGCAGACACGGGTACCGGCATGCCGGAAGACGTTCAGCAAAAGATTTTCGAGCCCTTCTTTACAACGAAGGGTGTCCAGGGTACAGGTCTTGGGCTTTCGGTTAGTTACAGCATCATCGAGCGTCACGCGGGGTCGATAAGAGTCGACTCCGAGCAGGGCTGTGGCACTGCGTTCACCATCTATTTGCCGGCGTGCGAGACTGAAACTACTCCGGTTGAGGAGTGGCCGATCCCCGTCAAGGCTTCTCCACTATCGATTCTCGTAATCGACGACGAAGACTCCGTACGCGAGACACTTGCCGATATGCTGGGGGCGCTGAAACATAAGGTCGAGCTGGCGACGGGCGGGCAAGAGGCCGTTCGAATGTTGGCCGCTGCGGACTTTGATCTGGTCTTCACTGACCTGGCTATGCCGGAAATGGATGGCTGGGAGACAGCGCGCGAGATTCGTAAGCGCTGGCCCGAAATGAACATCGTCCTGGTAACTGGATATGGGCCGGGAACATTGCCTCCAGCGGGCGAGGAGCACCTCGTGAACGGAATTATTGGTAAGCCGTTTGATTTTGCACAGGTAATCCAGGCGATTGCTGAGGTGACGGGGCAGACAACGGTATTAGAGAAAGTCGGGGTGTAACCGGCGGGACAGAGTTTGCCTCTCAGTAGTAATTCATTATCCCGGCGCTGGCAGTAAAACCTACGCCAAAGCCCACTACCATTGCGGGGCCCCTCCACTCATTTTTTTCCGACAGCATGAAACCTGTTGAGGCGCTAGAGAGGTTTCCGTAGTTCTTCAATACTTCATACGAACCATGGACTTTCGCCGAGTCAGTATCCAGGTCAAGCTGCGAACATACGCCATCCAGGATCTTCTTACTGCCGGTGTGAATTAAGCAGTTGTCAACCTGGCCTAGATCGGAAACCGGCGAATCAGGATGTCCGAGGACGTTCTTCACTGTTGTGACAGCATAATGAGCGCCGCGGGCGGGCACGGTTGACTTCATAAAGTACTGCGGTCTTCCTTTCAGGAACGGGTGAGGACTGTTACTAGTCATCGTGAGAAGGTTTACGTCTTCCATTTCCTCGTTAGTTAGGTGAGAGATTGGTCCAAAGGACGGTTTACCTTCCTCGCTCCCTACCAGCAGCGCCACAGCTCCATCGCCAAAAAGCATAGACTGAATGACGAAGGTGGTATCCAACCTCTGTTGTTCAAAATAGTCTCCATCAAAGTCATGATCCTTTCGTGTTCGTAAGAGCTCCCGAAAGCCGTAGTACTCATTTCGCAAGAGTGGGGCGACGTAAGGAGTGTGAGCTTCTGCCATCAGCACCATCGCCATCCGGCCCGGGTTCGCAGCTAAATACCATTGCGCAACTTCTATAGACTTCAGCAACACTGAACAACCCTGAGCCTGCATGCTCACAGTCCTGAGCGACCGCGACAAAAGTCCATGAGTTTTTCCCATTACTTCTGAGGCCAGACAAGGCAACATCTGATCGGGCGTGTTCGTGGCCGCGATGAGCAACCCAATTCTAGAAGGATCGCCCTGCCACTGCTCGATACACTTGCGGGTGGCATCGACACCTAATTGCGTCGTGGAGCTGGTGGCCTTCAAAGGCTTTCCCGAAAGAAACTCTGGATAATTTTCCAGCGTTGAGTAGCGCTGGTCTACTCCGAGACTGTTGATGGTATTGATAAGTTCCGGAGAGAGCTTGTGCATTAGGGATGCCACAAGTTCCGAGGTTTTGAATGAGTGCTGCGGTGTGGAGGTCGCCGCCGATAGTAAGTTTATCATTGTCGTTTCTCCCTGGAGGATGGGGCTTTTTTGCCTACCCCTGGTCGGATCCCTTGGTTTGTGAACTCCCACTTGTGTCTTCTTTATTTCAAAGCGCGTGCCAAAGCTGCAAGATTTCGCACAGAGCTCTTAAGTACAAAGGATGTGGGATTTAGGTGGCTTGAGTGAGGGGCGTGCGACCAGCCGGCAGAGATCCAAGACTGGGATATTCAGTATCCTGGGAAAGTGAAATTCCCGGTTTTCGGGGTGTTCTGTTTAATTGTTGAGGGATTGAGAGCTGATACCCAGGTATCCAGGTGTGTATCAAGTATTCAAGGATCTGGCTTTGCCTAATAAGTCGGGTTTCTAGGGTACTATTTGGGCAGGAATTTTAGTTTGTGGGCAAAATTGACTATCGACTCAAAAGTCGTCAGAATGGCTCTTGACAAGACCCCGGCCATTGGCTAAAGGGGTATGCCGTAAACGACGTGGGTGCGGGTACGGCTTTTATTGTCCCTTGTGAGACGGAAGGAACGGACATTATGTTTTGGTGGCTAGGCCCTGGATCAAATTGGAGGCAGCGTACAATCGATCTCGATCCGGTTTATTCTGAAGTTGTAACGCCGGAAGGTTTCATACACCTGTACGAGAATGAGCGAGACGAAATAGAATCAGTCAGGGTAATACCGGGTCGGCTAGGCAGTAAATATTTTGGTGGATTCTTGGTCTCGCGAAAACGCCCGGTCTACATGGTCTTGGATGACGAAGACTTGGCATTGAAATGAACGAAGAACAAAATTTAGCACCTCAACGGGGTCAATCGCTAGAAAAGGCGTTTGACCCCGAACTCTTTAGGCGTTTCATCGAAAATCAGGCGCAAGAGCTTGAAATTCGACGCGAAGAAATTGAGATAAAGAAAAAGGAACTTGACTACAACTACGACCACGCAAAGCGGTTACTTGAGGCACAGTTACAAGATCGGGGAGAGGAAAGAAAGTTTACTGAGAAGAACAATTCGCGTGGGGGTAAGATACTTTGCTTCCTTTTTATCGTTCTTATAGCCGCAATTGTTTACGCACTCTACATCAATAAAGACGTCATTGTTCTTGAGCTTATTAAGTATGTGGGGCTTCTGCTGGCGGGAGGGGTAGGTGGGTACTCCCTTCGCACCGTGCAAGAGAAAAAAGAACCGCCGAAACAGACCTAAAGCGCTTCGCCCCAAAACTCCGGCTTGACGTTCAACTCAAACATAGACTGGATCAAGCAACAGATGTTGTGGCAGAGCACTTTGCACAACGCCTCATTGATCTGTGCTGTCTTGCTCTTACTTCTCAACGCGATTCCGAATTTTGACTTGATCATGTGAAATGTCGTTTCGACGTTTGACCGTTTGTGATAGTGCTCTAGGAAACGCTCAGTGTTGTAGCTGTACAGGTGAAACATCTGTTTCCAGATAGCCGGGGTAGGTCTTTTCTGTGTCATCTCTTGCGTACTGTTAGTCTTAAACGGAATGTACGGCTGCGCGTGATTGTCGACCACCGTTTGCAGGTTGGCGGTTGAGAGATACGCTTTATCCGCGCTCACTTCTTGCATGACGAAATTCTTTGCTGTGGCCTCAACCAACGGCTTGAACTGCGGACTATCCCCGCTGAGTCCTTCAGTCATTTCAACGGCGGTGACGATGTTCGTTTTAACGCCGCACACGATGTGGCACTTGATGAACTGCCTACGCTGGATCAGGTGTGGATTTTTATATTTCGCGTGCATCCACTGAACAAAACGCGAAGTAGAGAAGCCCGATGAGTCCACGGCGAAATCTATTTCGATTGCCTTCAGAGGTAGACTGCTTTCCTCAATCATCATCTTGAGATAATCAGTTAGCTTTTCATCCTCCAATGTGTTGAATATCGAATTGTAGTGTGGCGTCTTTGTGATGTAGCCCTTGCCCTGCGCGTCTCGCAGGTCGCTCATAAAGCGGCGTCCCGATACCGTGCTGTAAACCTTAAAGCACGCGCTGAAAAGCATATCCTCAAGCGGCAAGCGCGGGCGGCCCGTTTTCTGTGAAGGTTCACCAATGCCCTTGCAAAGCTCAAACAGGAGCTTTTGAAATTGATCCTTCTCGTTCACTTGTGCGGCGTTATAGGCGGGCCATTGCTGGGAATAGGTTTTCTTGACCGTGACGGTCTCAGTTACGGTTTGAGTCTCACCGTCATCGGTGTATTCGCGTTGAATGGTGTACTCAACAGCAAAGAGGTGTTTGCAGGTAGCCTGTCGGGTTTCATAGTCAGGGCAGGTGCATTGCTTAGCGTAGGCATCGACTACGTACTTCCCTTTGCCTGCTTGCGACGGAACCAGCCACATGTTGCCGTCTGCAACGAGTTTGGTTGTAGCGGCTATCTGAAGTCCCTTTTCTTGTCTCGCGTCCATTGTGTGTCTCCTTGCCTTTGTTGGGCGACTGACTCACAATGGCTTTACCGGAGACTCAGCGTGAGCAATCGCGTTTGGGTTTTCAAAAGGGCCTTAGTGGTTAGCGCCGCTAGGGCCTTTGGTTTCGACAGCCAGAATTATACGTGAGCGGTCATGTATCTGTCAAGCGTTTTTCTGCTTGACGCATTCTTGTGCGCTTATGTATAGTGGCTCTATGAGAAAGGTAGGAAAAACACTTGTGAAGAATAAGCACGCTCAGGCACTTGGTCGTTTAGGCGGGTTAAAGGGCGGTAGGGCACGGGCAGACAGTCTGCCGCCTGAGGAACGAAGTGCAATAGCAAGAAAGGCTGTGCTTGCCCGCTGGGCGCGGGTACGTGCGGATGCGAAAAAGGGCGCTAAGGGCGGGTAATATCACACATGCTCGCGTATTAGGCGCGCCCGCTCCTCTGGCGTCAAAGACCGCAACCGCGACAGCAAGTCGCGAACGTTAAGCGGCTGGTCGTGCTTTAACGGGTTTAAGGCTGACCGCTGGTGTTGGCACGGCTGGCTTGCTGCTCTTTCGAGACTTGCTTCCTCGTGCTTTGGTTGTCGTAGTCGTAGATACGGATGCTGTGATAAGTCCATAGGCTGATTCTCCCTGCTCAAGTATCCCTGACATTCCGTCCAGCAGCGCATCTTCCTGCGCTAAATCTAAACGTGCTACGGGCAATCCGAGTTCCTTTAACTCGTCAAAGTCAATAGCGAAGTCGTGCGTCGGGTAATCCCATGTTAGTTTTCGCGCTAACAACACATTACTTGAGCCGCGAAACTTCAAAAGACGTTTACCGTATTCTTCACCGATGGCGAGTGAACGCCTGTATTCCCCTATCTTGCTTGGGTCAATGCGAGAGTAGAGGGGCGTCATCATGCCAGTTACTATCGGGATTGATTCATGCAACGCTTCTTTTATACTCATCCCCGATTTATTTATTAACAAAAAAGTAAAATAATCCAGGATTTCCGTTGCGTGCTCCCGCAGATATTCCATCGACTTAAATTCATTCAGAGGCGAGAAGGGTCGTGCACCCTTTTCCACTGGATCTTCAATCTGAATATCTAGCGGGCCAAGTTCGGCCAACTCTCCCATATAAATCGTGTCCGCTGCCAAGCACATTAAGGTGGCCGCACTTTTTGCCATCATCGGCACGATGACGTTAAATCGGTTGCAATGACGCCGTAGAAACTTTGCGATTTGAAAGGCAATCTCTGGGTGACCACCGCCCGATTGGATCAACAGTTCGAGTGTGTCGATCTTAGCCGCTTTTAGCTTGTCTCGTTGAGATAACATCAACCCAAAACTAGGGTGACATATGTGCTCATCCGGATTTTGGACGAAGCAAAAAATTCTAGATTTCCGCTTCTTTTCAAGCGACTTAATGACAGCCTCAAATTGCTTCTTTCGCTGGGCCGTGAGCGCGGGCATATTTTCAGCCTCCTCTGGCGGAATACTTGAGCGTTTATGTAGGCCGGTATATATCACAGACTCTTGGGAAACCTCAATGGCGGACGTGCTGCCCTTTTTGGGCAACCTCACGACTTATTGGGCAAACGAGACTTATTAGGCAAAGCCCAAGGATCTAGCTTTGCCCTAAAAGTCCTCCGTTGGTGGGGCTTCGGCTTTGCCGCCGGATGTGAGGCGGTGGCTATGCCCCGCCCTAAGGTGCTTTTACCTTTTTGGGCTATGCCCTTGTGCGGCCTTTGGCCA
>JBPCMM010000040.1:0-4435 GCA_051002255.1 Pyrinomonadaceae bacterium | reverse complement strand
AAAACGCGCGCGCGTGATTGGGGGATTGAACATTAGCATTGGCGAGAACTGGGGCTCGACAATTCTTTTTGACGGTGTGCGCGTACACCCCTTGTTGAATTATTCATTTGGTCGCCATCAGGTTGGTGTTATCTTCGAACGCGGCCGGCACCCCGGCGCAAGTTATAGCATTTCGTTTTAGGGAAATCCGTTCATGAGCGATGACATAATATCTTCCCAATGGCACCACGCCTTCATTGTGCGCTTGTCTGTTGTGCCGGTAGACTTGAAGGTTCTGTTAAACGCCACGGCTTGGGCAATCAAGAAGTTGATGACTAAGGTGTAGCCAGCAGTCCCCGGGTGTCCAGATTTCGCTTCTTTCAGAATAACTAGTGTTGACAGCCCAACAAAAAAGTACGAACGCTTTATTGATTCAAGCGCTGAAGGAGACTCGCGCGCGCACAATAGAGCTTGTCGTTGACCTCAACAACACGCAGTTGATTGGTCCACCTCTGCAAATTGTGAATCCGCTGCGCTGGGAGATTGCTCATGTAGCATGGTTTCAGGAGTTCTGGCTCTTACGGCACCTCCGTAGCCAGGCACCGATTCTCAAACACGGCGACGAGCTATACGATTCAGCACGAGTCGCCCACGACACTCGTTGGGATTTGCCATTACTTAATAGAGACGAAACCTTCTCTTACATGGGGCAAGTTCTTGAGCGGGTAATCGAGCAGACCAGTTATGGAAGCCATCGCCTGAGGGATGCTGAAGGCTACGATGAGGAGTACTTCCTGAATCTCGTGCTGTTACACGAGCAGATGCACGACGAAGCAATCACTTATACGCGTCATACTCTGAGCTATTCGCCACCCGCAATCGGCACGGCGGAGCGGCAGGCTGGCGATGTCGCAGCAGCTGACAGAATGCGGTTGGCGGGGCAAACGCCGAGGCTTATTCAAGACGACGATGTCCTGAGAGGCGACGCGGAAGTACCCGGCGGTAAATTCACCATCGGAAGCACCTCCGAACAAAGCTTTGTCTTCGATAACGAGCAGTTCCCACATGAGGTTGAGATAGCTCCTTTTGCAATCTCTAAGACCGCCGTGACCAATGATGAATTCAGGGATTTTGTGGAAGACGCGGGTTATCGCAGGAGCGAACTCTGGACCTTAGAAGGTTGGCAGTGGCGGACGAGCGTTTGTGCCGAACATCCTGTCTACTGGCGTGGCGATGGAAACAGCCGGTGGTTGCGCCGCAACTTCGATGAATGGGTGTCGCTGAATGAGCGACTACCTGCCATCAACATCAACTGGTACGAGGCTGATGCCTACTGCCGCTGGGCAGGTCGGCGTCTGCCAACGGAAACGGAATGGGAACTGGCAGCCAGTGCGGAGCCAGCAGCCGGAGGTCGAGGTATTACAACGCACAAACGACGATACCCGTGGGGCATCGGTTCCCCTACTCTGGAACTTGCAAATCTGGATTGGAGGGCGATGGGATGCATCTCGGTTGACGCGCTGCCAAATAGTGATGGCGCATTTGGGTGCCGACAGATGATCGGAAACGTATGGGAGTGGACGGCGAGCGACTTCAAGCCGTATCCGGGCTTTATCGCTGGCCCGTACAAAGAGTATTCCGAGCCGTGGTTTGGGGATCACAAAGTGCTTCGCGGCGGTTGTTGGGCGACCCACTCGCGCCTCATTCATAACACTTATCGAAACTTTTACACACCTGATCGGCGCGACGTATGGACGGGGTTCCGCACGTGTGCGCAGTAGGCTGGGGAAAATGAGGATTGGCATAGTCACTCCAGCTCCTCCGGACTCACGATACGGAAACCGGATCACTGCGCTTCGCTGGGCCAAGATTTTCAGACGACTTGGCAACCGCGTCTCAATTTCACAGGCGTATGATGGTAAATCGTATGATTTGCTGCTTGCTCTGCACGCTCGACGTAGTCATGCATCCATCATCAACTTTCGGCGCCAGAACCCCGAAGCTCCAATCATCGTCGCTCTTACCGGAACAGATCTCTATCGCGATATTCCGATCAATCATTTGGCGGGTAAGTCCCTCGATATCGCTACGAGGATTGTCGTGTTACAGCCGAAAGCTATCGAAGAATTGCGGCCAGACTTGCAGGAGAAAACCCGCGTGATTTATCAGTCAGTGGACGGCATGCGGCGACAATCGGTGAGAGGTAAGAGGGGAGCAAAGTCGACGACTAACAAGCGCGCATCTGGCGGGCGCAGGACCAACATCTTTAACGTATGTGTAATCGGTCACCTGCGTGCTGTGAAGGATCCTTTTCGCGCGGCTATCGCGGCCAGACTACTTCCTGATTCTTCTCGGATCCGCGTCCTGCAAGTTGGCAAGGCGATGAACCAGGCAATGGCGACCAGAGCAACTCAGGAAATGCGCGGTAACAAACGCTACCAATGGCTGGGTGAGCTACCCCAGTCAGGCGTCCGCCGGATCTTGGCGAAGAGTAGTCTGTGTGTACTCTCATCCCGCATGGAGGGAGGAGCCAACGTGTTGTCAGAAGCGATAGTAGCTTCGGTGCCCATTCTCGCCTCACGTATACATGGCAACGTTGGTATTCTTGGTGAAGAGTTTCCGGGCTATTTTGGCGTTGGCGATACGACACAGCTTGCGCAACTGTTGACGCGCGCAGAGACCTGCCCCCCATATCTCGCAGAATTAAGGGCGCAGAGCAAGAACCTGGCTGCTCTTTTTAATCCTATGCGGGAGAAGCTGGCCTGGGTAGATTTGATCAGCGAATTAGCCGGTTAAAGGCCGTCGACTGCTTTTAGAGGCATGGAGATACGGATTCGTCATGACTGCAGAACAAAAAGACAATAGCCGGAACGAAGCCTCGCTGATCGCGATCCAGCGGGTGGTCTATTTTGCAATCCCCACCATGCTCATCATCGGGGCGCTAATTGCCTACAAAAGTTCTGCCGCGTTGGCGGTAATTGCGAACGTTTCGGCGAGCGGAACATTCACTCCGCGGGGTAATGTGATTCCACTGGTAGGAGATTCAGGAACAAGTATCCTCACCCGAACGCTGAATTATTTTTTAGTCATCTGGCCGGCATTGTTTTTCGGCATTCTGATCAGCGGAGCAGTGATCACATTTGTGTCGCCACGTTGGCTGGATCGCGCGTTGGGGAAAGGCTCACTGAGGGCGCAGATAATTGGCGGAGCAGCGGGAGTGCCTTTGATGCTCTGTTCTTGCTGTGTGGCTCCAATTTTCAAAGGGGTATACGAACGTTCTGCCCGACTCGGCCCGTCGCTCGGATTAATGCTTGCCGCACCCGCGCTCAATCCGGCCGCACTGCTTCTCACTTTTATGCTTTTCGACTATAAGATTGCCACCACACGCGCGGCCGCCAGTATTGCAGCGGTACTATTCACGGGAATGGTTGCAGACAAGATGTTTGGCGGAACCAGACTTCCATGTGAAATCGACGATGATTCGCAGACTTTATCTGCGCGATCATATCTGCTGCGATTCTTGCGTTCGTGTGCTCAAGTAGCTCTGCGGTTGATCCCGGCGATAGTACTCGGAGTCCTGGTCTCTATGATAATTGCGGAATGGCTGCCTGCCACTTCTTTTGCGTCGTCCAACGCAAAGTTCATTGCAGTCATATTCGTGGCCACGTTCGCGGTGCCACTGGCCCTGCCGACGTTTTTCGAGATCCCACTCGCTTTTGTTTTGCTCGCTTCAGGCGCTCCAGTGGGCGCTGCTTTAGCACTGCTTATCGCCGGCCCAGCCATCAATCTTCCTTCACTTCTCACGATCATGAGAACAACCAGTTGGAAAGTCGCTGCCGTGGTCGCAGCTTCAATCTGGGCCATAGCAGTAGCCAGCGGAATACTCGCGAACTCGCTATGAAAATCTGGCTTTCCAGGATCAACAACTGGCACGAAAGGATTTTGCGGCGGGTGATTGCTTTTGATTCAGGCCTACCCGATGAGCCGACGCTTGAAAGCGTACTCAGGCATGGTCTAGCGTATGAGTGAGTCAAATAACGAAGCAGTCGTGTGACAGCGCCGGAAGGTAATGAGTTGCTTTCATCTTCATCAATTACGCCGGGGAAGCTGATATAACTGCGGAGCGTGATTAGTACGCGTATAGTCAATTCTCATTGCAAGGAGTAAGAGACTTTGAAACACATCCTTTGCGCCTTCGCGCTAACAGTCGCCTTTGATTCGATGGTATTGGGTCAGGTGCCTCAAGCACTTCAAAAGCACGAGATGGCAGACTCAAAGAAGGCCGAGATGAGACTTTATCCGGCGGCCGAGGTTCAGTGGAAGGAAGGGCCCGCATCTCTCCCTCCTGGAGCCAAGTTCGCTGTGCTAGAAGGCGATCCTTCAAAGGAAGGGGTTTTTACTATGCGTCTTTGGTTGCCGGACGGATTCAAGATTCCACCCCACTGGCACCCCAAGG
>JBPCMM010000039.1:0-6769 GCA_051002255.1 Pyrinomonadaceae bacterium | reverse complement strand
AAGGACCGACTGTTAGGTGAGCAGAGGACCCAAAGCGTATTTAGAGAGAGCGTGCTAAATCCGCGAGCGAAACGGGCGGGGCAAAGTAAGGTAAAACGCGATCCACGAATCAACACGAAATAGCACGAACAAGATTTCGAGTGTTGTTTCGTGGATCGTTTGTCCCGCTCGAGGCGCTCGCGGACTTGCCATTTCTGTAGCCATCGCGATAGCAACCGAAAGCATTCAATGTGGTAGCAACGCAAGCTCTCCCTCTTTCCGCGTTCTATCCACAGGGCAATTCAACCTTCGCTCCGCAAACCAACTGCGACTTCTCTAGAAGTGTGTTTAGGTCAACCCCGGGGGCATTGTCGCTATTTTGGTTGTAGCAGGATCGTTCGCTTGGTTGCCTTTTCTATTGCCGCATCGCTAAAGGGAAATGCGCGCGGCGTGACCGCACGCCAATCAGCAAGCTGATCAGTCCAGTGGGGACTGGTGGGGATTCCTGATTGACCAAGTGAGATGCCGTGTTGACTCACGTCCCAATCGCTTGGGTCGGCAATCAAACGCATGGAAACTGCCGCGCCAACGTTTACGGTGGCGCCGGCCAATCCTCCGGTTCCATTCTGAGGAACTGGTGGAACAGTGAATTGCAGCCCCACAAGCGGTGCCACGGCGAGCGGGTGAGGGAAGCGCGCCTTCACCATCTCGCCCCAGACCCATTTGGTTTCATCTGCACCCAGGCTCTTCGTGAGCGTCTGTCTCCCCTCCTCGTAACAGGCAAGATAGAGATCTCCGTAAGTCTTGAAGCCTGATGGCAACCAATCGCTCGGTTGCGTGGTGATTATTCGATCCAGGGTAGTGTCGAAGTTTGACCAGGCGAACAGACGCGCGCGCTCCGGGCCCAGTGCTCCATTGATGATCTTCGAACGGAACGCCAGGCGCATCTGGACCACGAGGGGCGCCACGCGCGCTTCTGCATTTAGCCGCCCGTCCCAACCTTCAAAGGCGGCGATAGTCTCAAGGAGCTTTTCATTGCTCTGTGAGGTAGCGTGTCCTCTTAGACTTTTCGCAGCCTCCCGCGCGAAAGTTGCGGCTGCGATTGAATATGTATCTCCCAGGATTGCTCGGAAGTCTTTCGCTGTCATTCTCTTTTTCTGTTTCAACAAATCGAGAATGCGCCGCGCACGATAAGGCTGCGCCCATGAGTGGGTCAGGAAATATGGATAATCATTGCCAACAATTCGTTGGTTCGCAGTAACGACCATGCCGGACGGCGGATTGTAAACATGTGGAAGTTTGTCGAATGGTATGAAGCTGACCCATTCGCCATCATCTTTTGACCCATCATAGGGCACGCTGCCGTCGCCCGACTTCCTGATAGGCGCCATTCCCGCGGCGTAGTATCCGATATGTCCGTCAACGTCCGCGTAAACCATGTTCTGCATCGGCGGCGTGTAGCTGCGAATGGCAGCCGTGAACTCGCGCCAGTTACGGGCGCGGTTGAGTTCGTAAACACCAGTCGCCTTGTTGAGTTTCGGATCCAGCGCCGTCCATCGCAACGCATAACGCTTCGAATCTTTCTCCAGAACAATCGGCCCATGACGAGTCACCGTCACCTCGATTGTCAGGGTGTCCGTTGCCGAATCGGTGAATCCCTTCCGCACTTTGATCTGTTCTTGGCGGACTTCGGCATCCCGCCAACCGGTCGGAGTCAGATAACGTCGAGGATTACTGAGATCGAATTTCTCGATATAGAGATCCTGGACGTCAGGCCCCACATTGGTAAAACCCCAGGCAATGCGATCATTATGACCGATTACCACGCCGGCAAATCCCGGCGCAGTAACTCCGGCTACTCTAACCCCGGGCGCCTTGAGATGGATCAGATACCATATCGGAGGCGCGGAAGGGGCGAGATGAGGATCATTTGCCAGAAGCGGTTTGCCCGACGCGGTGTGCTTGCCACTCACGACCCAGTTGTTGCTCGCCGCCAGATTCTCGGCCGCGAGACCTACGCGTCCAAGAGATTGAGACATCCTCTCTTCGTCGCTCTTCAGGAAGCGAAGCGTTTCCACTGAGACAGTGCGTTCTGGCGGAGCGGAAACCGGTGTTGAAATAGTCGACTTCTTTATGTCTTTACCGACGACCAGTAAATCCAGTGGTGACGTGACAGGCATTAATGCCGCGCGCTTTTCCGGGGGTAAATCGGCGAGGGCTTCGCGCATAACGTCGAGGCGCCACGTGTTGGAGAGCGACTCGAAGAATAGTTTCACCACTACGAGCGAATCGGACGGCGTCCACGGCCGCGGCTTGTACTGAAGTATCTGAAATTCAGGCGGCAGGCTCCTGGCCTCGAGTCCATCGATATAGGCATTAACTCCGCGCGCATAAGCCTCCAAGATCGCACGTGTGGCCGGAGCCGCCTGAGTCACCTCTGCGTCGGCGGTCTGCGCGAAGCCAAAAGTCCGATGGCGCTTATCTTCCTCAAGCGCGTTGTTACCAAATATCTCCGCGAGCTCTCCGCGTGCGGTCCGGCGTAGCAGGTCCATTTGCCAAAGCCGGTCGGCAGCGGTCGCATAACCCTGCGCGAAGTACAGGTCCTCGTCATTGCTCGCAGTAATATAGGGAATGCCGCGTTCATCGCGCCTCACGACTACGCCTTCGCGCAAACCCTGCACCTGAACTGTTTGTGATTCCGCAGTAACGGTCTGTTGGGCAAAAGTAAGCGGTAGACAACTGATCGCAAGCAAGAGTACCGAGGACAAAGTGAGACTTCGGCGCATAGGAACCAGACCTCGTCTTGTAGGATAAGGGCAGCTGAAATACTAACACACGAAATGAAACAAAGGTCTTTTGGTGTGTTCGCGTAGTTTGGTGGATCGATTGCTTCGCCTTGGACTTAATTACAAGATTCGAATTCGCCGCCTACCTGCATCAGGAGATTCTGAATTAACCAAAAGCTAGTAGTGTCTTAAATCTGAAATTGGTGCCAGTTGTCTAAGTTTGGATAGACGGCGGTGCCACGCCGTGATAAACTGGTCGCCACCATGAGCACAACTACACTAATAATCGTCATCGTCGTAGTTCTCCTCCTCTTCGGCGGCGGCTACGGTTTCTCCCGCCGTGGGCGATAAGAGCGACACGGCGAGCGCAAGTCGGATTAGAACCTCCCCGAGGCTTTTATGATTAGCTTCGTGGCGGGCCGTCGAGAGTTTGGCCTTTTTAATCTCCAGAAGAATAATTTAGTACAATACCAAAAACTAATATACGTTGACCCTCCGCCAGTTCAGCCTTTACAATCCACCGCAATGTCAATCCGATCCCAAACTCTTCGGCGCAGTTTGCTGTTGGTCGGATTCCTGCTCATCTGTGGGATTAAGGGCAATGGCCAGCAACGCCCCCTGCTTACGGAAGATGTCGACATCATTCCCCCAGGTACAATGAGGATCGAGGCCGGGATCGATTTTCTCCAGGGCGCGAAGTTTCCGGTATCAGGCCTGACCGGGGATCTGACGCGCGTCGGTGTGATCGGGATCAATATCGGCTTCGCGCCCAACGTCGAGTTTCAAATCGAAGGCGTCGCCCAAAATTTTTTGAGTATCAATTCAAGAAATCCCTCGGCCATCCCATTGGAACTCGTACCTGGAGCAAATTCGGCTAATGACACCGGCGACTTTACCCTGGCAACAAAATTTAAGCTGCGCGCTGAGACGAGCCGCGGACCTTCCCTGGGCTTTCGTTTTGGCGTGCAATTGCCGAATTCCAATCAGGCGCGGGGCATCGGTCTTAATCAGACGAATGCATTCGGCTCCATCCTGATTGGCAAGAAGTTTGGACACGACGGGCGCTTCAATACCTTCGGCAATCTGGGTATTGCGATCCTAACGGCGCCGACCACCCTCTTTTCTCAGAATGATGTCGTTACCTACGGAGTGGCCGGGATATTCCGCCTCAACCGGCAATTTAGTGTAGCCGGCGAGGTCAACGGCCGCGTGAACACACGCCCAGGCAGCGGCCCGCTGGGTACCGAGTCTCAATCAGAGGCCCGTTTGGGAATGCAGATCCGCGCGTCCGGCTTGCGATTTGATTTCGCCGGCATTAAAGGGCTGACGAACTTCAGTCCTAACTCCGGTCTTACCATCGGTGTAACCTACGACACGCCTCCCGTCTTTATTCCCGCCAAATAGATCTAACAGTGATAAGTGATAAGGGATATGCCAGAGCGGGGGCGCGTTGTGTCTGCCGGCAGGTATTGGTGTACCGGGCCAACTCCCAGCGCCGGAGGCGCGGCAGAAGGTAGCCAGGGGCAAGCGGCTTTGCGCGCGGCCCCTGGACCAAGTCCGACAAACACAATCGCGCCCTGAAAAGGGCGCATCAAGCATCGCCAAACAAGGCGCTCACGGGCTCAGAAGCGCTAAAATTTCGACATCTCCAGGTATTCAGGTTGCCGAGGTTTCTTTGCGCCCTTTTCAGCGCGCGGTCGTTCTAATAGCCATGATCCAGGGGCGGCGCGCACAGCCGCTTGCCCCTGGCTACCTTCTGCCGCGCCTCCGGCGCTGGTTGAGTGACCCAATCGGCCGTCACTATGACATCTATGCCGAATTGTGTTTTGATGAGCCTTCGTTCCATATTGAGTAGTGCTGTTTTGTTTTCTGTTCATCAGTTGTCACTCATCCCTTATCACTAAAGCATGGATTGGTTGGAATCAATTGGACGTTGGCTGGAGCAGTATGTGATCAGCGTGCCGCTTTACATTGCGGCGCCGGCGATGGTTCTTATCGGTGCCCTTGATTCGTCGCTACTATCCCTGCCGGAAATTAATGATTACCTGGTCGTGGGGCGTTGTTACAAGTATCCCTCAGCAGTCTTCTATTTCCCGCTCTTCGCTGCCGCAGGGTCGGTCCTCGGTTGCTGGTTGCTCTATTCGATTATGCGACGCGGTGGTCAGGCCCTCTTACGCAAACGGTTCACCCCCGAAAGCATTCAGCGCGTGGAGCGAGCCTATGCGCGGTTCGGCTTTCTGGCTATCGCTGTGCCGGCGATACTTCCGCCGCCCCTGCCATTTAAGATCTTCGTGGCTACCGCCGGCACGCTGGAATACCCGCGCTGGAAGTTTTTGACTACCGTGATGCTCGCGAGGT
The DNA here is from genome assembly GCA_051002255.1 of Pyrinomonadaceae bacterium. Taxonomy (GTDB): domain Bacteria; phylum Acidobacteriota; class Blastocatellia; order Pyrinomonadales; family Pyrinomonadaceae; genus PSRF01. Next base: position 1,646 of record JBPCMM010000039.1, on the reverse strand, counting down.
CGTTTCGCTATTACGTGGAAGGCATCCTCGCGGTTTTTTATGGTCGGCGCGTGCTATTGTTTATGAAGGACAACGGCTTGGTCATTCTCAGCATAGTCGCAGCCGTGATTCTGGTTAGTCTGCTGGTTTATGTCGTGGTAAATCGACTCCGGACAGGTTCCGTTAAGAAGGACTCTTAATTGAAACTGCTACTCGAAAAATTCATTAGAAGCGTTTCGCGTCTGTCAGACTATCTCATCGCTTTTGGCCCGTTTGGTCTGTTCGCCGTTGCAGTTCTTGATTCAAGCTTTGTTCCGTTACCGAGCAGCGCCGATGCGTTGATGCTGCTGCTAACGGCAGCTCATCCGCGTTGGATGATCTTTTACGCAATCGTTGCCACCGCCGGATCAACGCTTGGCTGTTGGCTTCTCTATTACGTGTCACGTCGCGCGGGCAGGCGTGCGCTCGCCAGGTTTTCTGAATCGAAACAGAAGCGGGTCAAAGATCTAATAGACCGTTACGACGTACTCTCTGTACTGGTCGCTTCGCTTTTGCCGCCGCCCTTCCCCTTCAAACTATTTGTGATCACCGCCGGAGTGTTTCGCTTCAGCCTGACTCGGTTTTTGGCGGCGATTGTGGTTGGGCGCGGTTTTCGTTTCTTGTTAGAAGGCTACTTCGCTGTTCGCTATGGCGCTCAGGCAAAGGTGTTTCTGACGAAGTACTACCCTTGGATTGGGCTCGGACTTGCAGTAGTAATCATTGCTGGGTTTCTGACCCGCAGTTTGTGGAAACGAAGATCGGATTCGAGCGTTGAGGCAGGTCTAGAAGCCGGGAACTAAGGGCAGAAGCGGCGCTGCCTCGGTGGTTCGTTCGGTTTTGGCTTCGAGGAACTGAAAGTTTCGGGCGTTCGCAAGATCTTTGACGCCATTTTCTCCAAGGCGCGTGAGCAGATGTAGAAAAACCTCGGCGGTCGCGAGCGCGTCGCTGCCGGCCCGATGCCGGTGGAAGATCGGGATCGAGAAATGGTCGGCAACTGTGTCGAGGCGGTAGTTAGTTAAGCCCGGAAACACCCGCCGCGACAACTTAACCGTGCAGAGGTGCGTATTAATCATCCGGTGGCCGGGATAGACACGCGAGATTTCATGATTTAAGAAACTTGTATCGAAAGGTGCGTTGTGCGCAATGAGCACCGCGTCGCTGACGAAATCAAGCCACTGGGGAGCGACTTCGGCGAATACCGGGGCGTTCTTTACCATGTCGTTGGTTATCCCCGTGAGCGCGACCACAAAACGAGGAATGGCAATTCCCGGATTTACCAGCGTCAGAAAACTGTCGACAATGCGCCCCTGACGGATCCGGTACGCACCCAATTCAATAACACGGTTAGGGGGCATCTTGGCGCCGGTGGCTTCCAAATCGACTACGACGAAATCCAGGTCGTCGAGCAGCCGAGATTCGACGTCGTCGTTTTGCAGCTCAATCGTTTTCCCATCGACGAACCTGAACCGCCGATCGTCTTTGACAAGATCGGCAACGAGCAGGCCTGCCAGTTCATCGTCGATGTGGGAGACCTTAAAAACCGCATCGACGATTTCAGCTGCGTTGGCGCGTCCTCCACAGTCGCGCAACAAGTCGATTGTTTCTTGAACCAGAGTTGAGTCGGATAC
>JBPCMM010000038.1:0-14431 GCA_051002255.1 Pyrinomonadaceae bacterium | reverse complement strand
ACAAACAGTCTCTGCCCAGGTTAACCTCCCCTCACCCTCCGATTGCCACGGATCGTCGGTCTGTGGATAACCACAGTCCCATGGAATTCCAGAATTCTCTTGCCTGGAGATCATTGCCGAAGAGTTTCGTGGCGATGGCTTGGAACTGTCTTCAACCGTACAGAAGCTGAAGAAAAAAGACTGTTGCAAAATCCATCACCGGCAGTTAGATTGTGGCCAGCCAATCATATCCAAGGTGGAGGACTCCCCGTCGTTCTGGGTGCCGCTGCCTTCACATAACTTGCGTTGGAGGTAGAAAAAGTGCCGACAGGAACTTGCCCGGAATGTGATGCCGATGTCCACGTAGATATGGACACGGATAAGGGCGAAACGGTCACATGTGAGGAATGCTCAGCAGCACTGGAAGTTGTGGGCCTCGATCCAGTCGAGTTGGACATTGTTGAAGAAGAAGATTTGGACGACGACGACGAAGACGACGAGTTCTGAAAAACAGTCGGCAGGAGCAGTAGGCAGGAGGCAGGAGGCAGACCTAGTTCGACTGCATCCTGCCTACTGCTCCTGCCGACTGTTTTTTCCTCCTGCCTGATATCCCGGACGGCTTTGTCTGATAGCCAGACCGGGTGGTCCTTCCACCTTAAGCGAATGAAATTGACCATCCCGCCGTTTTTCTTCCGCCGGGTAAAACGCTAAGACGTAGGCAGAAGTAACTTCCTCGGCCAGCGCCCGAAAGAGGGGCGCATAATCCTTCTCTCTTGCATAGACGCTCCTCCCACCGGTCAAATCAGCCAGTCCACTCACGTCCAGCGGTGTCGGTAACGGGGCCTGCGTCGAAGCCGTCATCATCCGGGAGTATGAGGGCAGTGTGACAACATAAACACTTACGTCGGCGGCATTGGCTCGCTCAATAACCGTTTGCGGAGTGACGGTATCTCCCACCGGAAACCCGTCAGTTACGACAAGCACCGCCCTTTTCATCAAACGCCGATCTCTAGTGCGAGGGGCGTGGCGGACAACTAATCGTATAGCGTCGTCAACTGCGTCGTAGGTGTGGGTTGAAAGGCCGTTCGGCTCACGGGCGAGTTTTTCAAAAGTACGATCGAGGGCCGTGGGATCGGAAGTGAATTTCTGCAGCGTCTTCACGGTCATTCCAAATACCATCACCGCGTACACCGCTTGCTGATCTGCAATGCTGGTCGAGAAAGCTTGCAAGGCATTGCGCAATCGGCCCATCTCGTCCGCCGTCATGCTCCCTGAGATGTCTAAAGCAAATACCAACGCGAGAGGTCGTGGAGGCCCAGTTCTTCGCTCCACTTGAAAAAAGGAGATCGGCTGTTCAATCTCGTCAACGTAGAGCTTGAAGTCCTCCTTGCGAAGGTTTCGCACTGGCGCACCTTGTAGATCCGTAACCGTAACGTCTACGGCGACCAGATCAGTGTCGATACGCAGAATGTCTTCCGGTTCCTGAATCTGCGCGGGCCAAACACGGCGCGGGCGCTGAACCGGAGTGGACGGGTCTTGCGCTTGAGAGGATATGAGACCCTGCACACTCAAGAGCACCGCAACAATCGTCAGAATAGCGGCCTTGCAAGACTTTCTGCTGTGGTTAATCCCAATGGTCACGGTGTTTCCGAGTGTCGAAGTTTCTGGTGATCTGAACCGGATTCATTTGAAACCCGATCCGGGAAAGATTATACGAAGTTGGTTGGATGCCGCCAACGTGCAGGTTAGGCAACATGCGAGCAGATAACCGGCATCAAGTAAGCAGCTTCAATAAGCGAGGATGCTGGGTATTTCCTATTCTCAGTTTCTTCGTCGCTTCTGAAGTTGATCTACGATTTTTGAACCAAACGCAGATTTTCACACGATCCACGAAATCACACGAAATAGCAGTAACAAATGATTCGTGTTGGTTCGTGTTATTTCGTGGATCGTTCCCTCCTTCGATCTTGCTCGGGTGAGAGCCAGGGTTCACTCAGGTTAGGGCACGGTGGCATGTTACAATTTGAACTCTCGAGTTGATAGTTCAGACCTCTAACCCGGAGACTTCGCAATGAGACCTGAGAGATTAATACTTGCATCAATGGCCCTGCTCTTTCTATCGGTAGCAGCTTCGACGGCCCAGGACCGTTCGAGTGGGGGCATCAAGGGGAAGGTTCGAGTTGAGACTGGGGCACCAGCCGGCGTCATGGTTGTTATCAGGCAGGACGAGCGCGAGGTTAACCGCGTCGTGACTGACAAGAGCGGCTCGTTTTTAGTTCAGCGTCTGCCGGCGGGAAAGTACTCACTGACATTTAGAAAGCCCGGCTTGAGTGTCGGCACGATTGAGAATGTGGACGTCAAGGCCGGTAAAACCCGTTCACTGGGAGATCGCTTGGTGCTGACCATCGACGAAGGCTCGATCGCATTCATTCGAGGTAGCGTCTTTAACCAGGAGGGCCGCAGCGTTGGCGGGGCGAAAGTTGAGCTGGCAAAGATTCAAGAAGACGGCTCTACAAAAAAGATCGACGGTCGGGTTACTAACGAGACCGGTTCATTTGTGTTTAGGCTGACGCCCGACACTGCGAGGTATCGCCTAACGGTGAAACCTGGCAATGCCGAGCCGGTCAGCCAGGACGTCGAAATTGACCGCGCTGCGGTTTACCGCGTGGCGATTTCTGTTCCAGCTGCTCCCAAATAGCCCGTACCAAGGGCAAAAGGGTAAGAGGGTAACGGGAGAAAGAAGGATCTAAACATTTTCCATTTCTCATTTGACATTTTTCATTCGCGGATTTTCTGAATCTCATTTCTTATGATCGTTTGCTTTGGCCGAGAGAGCCGAACGATCCACGAAATCACACGAACGGACACGACAATGCCAAAATGAGAAATGACAAATTGAGAAATGGAAAATGCTTAGGTTTTCCCTCTGCCCCTCTTACCCATTTCCCCTTTTACCCATTCTTTTTTACCCCCTTCCCGATAAGCACATGTTTTATGTTTGGCTGGCCTGATGCGGTTGCGTTAGGATGCGGTCGAAGCCATGGAAGACCGCGAAGAATTTCTGACTGCCCGGCAGCTCGCAAAGTTATTGCAGGTTAGTGAGTCGACGGTTCGACGCCTGGCTCGCAAGCGGCGCATTCCTTCCGTTCGCGTCACACCACACATCATCAGATTCCATCTCGACGCTGTGCGTGAGGCTCTTGACGTGCCGCGCTCCAGGATTCGCCACGGTGAATATACCGAGCAGGTTGACGACGCGCAGTTGTCCTTTGATGATCTGCGTTTAAGTTAATTTCGTGGAATGCTCCTGCTACCGGCGGGGGGATGGTCGCGGCACGTTGAATTCAATCCAATTGCCATTCTGCTTGACGTAGACGCGTGGTTGGCGGATCGGAAACTTGCGACCAAAGGCCGGATTGCCGGCCAGGAATTTTTTGATGGTCGCGCTATCGCCCGTTGCCACTCGCCACTTTCCGTCTTCCCGCACCAGGTATTGCTGAACTACGATCTTACCTTCAGTCTCAATCGGGCTCACTAGCCTTCCGTGAAGCACCGTATCGGCGACAGCAACGTTGGCCGAAACTCTTATTTGTCCAATCTCCAAGCGATCGAGCACATACATGTTTTGAGCCCGACTCAGTGCACTGGTAAAGCGTGAACGCGACGTGCGTGTCCGCGACGATGCCGGCAAGGCATCGTAAACCGAGCTGTAATCTCGAGACTTCAACTGCTCAAAAACCCGCTGGACCGTCCCTCGTACTTCCGCCTCGTCCGTGGCCCGCGCGACATTCGGCGCCAGAAAAATCAAACCGCACAGAACAGACAAAACCGATTTGCAATTACTGATCTTCACCTAAATCCTTCTCCTAAATGTTATTGCTGCCGGAACAGGGAGCGGTAGCAACCTTGTCTCAACTGGCGAAATACAACCCGGTCGCTACCGCTCGCGGTTCTGATAGAGGCCAACCCAGTCGCTACCGCTCGCGGTTCTGACGGACGCCACTACCGTCGCTCTGTTCCTGATCGGAGTCTTTAGCCGCGAGGGCCGACTTCACCTGCATACGATAGTTTAGAAACCAGGCCAGCATGCCGACCGCTGCCACGACAAATGCCCTATCAAAATCACCCCGCAATAAGAATACAGCCGCAACGGCGACACAGCCTCCGGCTACTATCAGCCAGAATAATTTCACTTGATCAGCACCGGAATCGCGAGGTCTATCGAACCGGGGGGATAACACACCTGATCATCGCAAGCTTGGATGCGCAATTTGGCAGGAATGGATTGTTGGCCTTTCTTCGCCGTCGGGGCAGCCTTCAAAGCCACTGAAAGGGGGGTTTCTCCCTCGTAAACGTGAAGTGGCTTGTCTGCAAATGCAAACTTCTTGACCAGCGGCTTGGGGTAAGAGACAGAGTTGAGTGAGATCTCATCCGTGTCCGCCACATCCAGCTCGGTAGCTTTCAGATACGGATAGGTTGGGGGATTCGAATTGATGTGGTAGCCGCTCTGGACGGTCACGCGAACAATTGCATCAGCAAATCCACCCGCGGGAATTGCAACGCTCTGAACCGAGACCTTCACTACTGATTCGGATGTTGTCTTTGGGATTGCGGCTGGGGTTGGCGAACTGGCCGTTGTTTCTCCATTAGGCTTCTGGCCCTTTGAACAAGCGGAAAACGCCGCAGTCAGGGCCAGACAGAGAATTAGAACAGGTAAGAGTCGATTCATTTGTATGGATAGATGGAAATAGTATTTGACAAACAAATCATTTAGCCGCGGATACAACGCGGATGACCGCGAATCAGAGCGAAAACCAAGACAAGCACAACAAATCATTCAAGGCATTTGATCAATGCGTCTTCAGATCCACGTTCCTCCGCCGAATCCGCGGCTTAATCCGACTCACTGAACAAAACTCCGCAGCTCTACCCGGCCGCTTCCTTCTTGCCTTCGGGTTTCTTGATGCCGAATTTTTCGAGACGATACTGCAAAGTTCGGAAGGTCAGACCCAGCAGCTTCGCCGCTTTGGTGATGTTGTAATCGGTTTGCTCCATCGCCTGGGTCAGCAGATCCCGCTCCACATCTTCGAAGCTGATTCCTTCAGCGGGTAACTTGAAGGCTCCCTGCGCAGCGGGACGACTCTCCTGCCTTAGCTCGAGAGGTAGGTCTTCGACGGTGATCTGATCGCCTTCACAGAGTAGGATGGCCCGTTCGATAGCCGACTCGAGCTGGCGCACGTTGCCGGGCCAGCCGTAGTCGACCATTAGTTTTCTTGTCTCAGGCGTAAGTCCGCGGACAAGTCGCGATGTGTTGCGCGTATGTTTCTTTAAGAAGAAATCGATCAGAACCGGGATGTCATCGCGCCGCTCCCGCAAAGGGGGCACGTCAACCGAAAGGACATTGATGCGGTAGTAAAGGTCGTCCCTGAACCTACCATCGGCGACCATCGCTCGCAGGTCCCGATTAGTTGCCGCGATCACTCGGACATCGACACTGATTTCGTGCGCTCCGCCAACGCGTCGAATCTTTCGTTCCTGCAGGGCTCGCAGCAGTTTTGCCTGCATGGCTACATCCAGTTCGGCAATCTCATCAAGAAAGAGGGAACCCCGGTCGGCAATCTCGAACAAACCCTTCTTGTCAGCATGGGCACCAGTGAATGAGCCCTTTTCGTGACCAAATAGTTCCGACTCCAGCAGATTCTCGTTGATGGCCGCACAATTGACAGCCTGAAACATCTCCTGCGCCCGCGGCGACTGATTATGAATCGAGCGCGCAATAAGCTCCTTGCCAGTTCCCGATTCACCTCTGATTAGCACCGTGGAATTTGAGCGCGCAACCTTCAAAATCATTCTCTTGACCGCTTCCATCTTGGGAGAAGCCGAGATGATCTCCACGTCAATGGCATCAAGCCGGTCAAGAGCACGATTGATGGTAGCGAGCAAAGCGTCTTTATCGTAAGGCTTCTCAAGATAATCGAACGCCCCACGCCGTAGCGCTTCCTTCGCAGACTCGATTGAGCCATGCGCGGTAAGCAGGATCACAATGATCGACGAGTCAAAGGCCAGCAGGTGTTGCAGCAGCTCAATCCCGTCCATTCCCGTCATCTTCAAGTCGGTGAGAGCGAGATCGAATCGGCGGTCCTTGGCGAATTTGATGGCGGCCTCGCCAGATGACGCGGTAGTTACGTCATAGCCTTCCTCAGTGAGAATCATTTCCAAAATCTCTCGTTGAGATTTCTCATCATCTACTACCAGTATGCTTTTGCGCGCCATAGTCAACTCCCTAAAAAGAGACACGGAGACGGACCGACAGGGAGACGGGGTGACAAGACAAAAAAAAGACAACGCTAGAGCGTCCCGGAAGGCCGCGTCTCCCTGTCTCCGGGTCTCCCCGTCTCCCCCGTGTCCAGATCTCCTAGTCTTCGCTTATCCTTCATCTGCTTTGGTCGGCAAGATGACGGTAAACGTGGTCCCGCCGCCCAGCTTTGAACGAACGCTCACGGTTCCGCCGTGATCTTCAATTACTTTCCTGACAATTGCCAAACCCAAGCCGGTACCCGTCTCCTTAGTTGAAAAGTAAGGCTCGAACACCTTCGAGATGTCTTCGGGCGCAATTCCCCTCCCCGTGTCGGTAATATCTACCCGCGCCCGCCCACTTTCATCATTGACGATTCGGATCACAATGTTACCACCTTCCCCATCGATTGCCTGCAGTCCGTTGATTACCAGGTTTGTGAATACGGACCGCAAGGAGTCCTTGTCGGCCATTACTGGAGTCAAATTCCCATCTGCCTCTACCCGGGTCTCAACCCCTTTTTCCGTGGCCTGAACTTCTATCAACCGCAGCGCATCTTCAGCTTCGGCGCGCAGGTCAACTGGTTGCAGATCGAGCGTCGACGGCCGCGAATACTTGAGAAAGTCGGTGATGTGCCGGTTGATGCGCGCGACTTCAGTTTTGAGTTGCTCTGCCAAGCGCTGGAAGGTGGCTCGTTTGACGGGGTCCTCCGGCGCCAGTGATGAGCGAAGATGATCGAGCGTCAGGTTGATATAATTGAGAGGATTGCGAATCTCATGGGCGATGGCAGCGGCGAGTCTGCCCACGACTGCACCCTTCTCTGCTGCATGAAGTTGAGTCTCAAGTTCACGAGCCCGAGCAAGCTTGGCCGTCATCTCGTTAAATGCAGCTGCAAGTGCTCCCATTTCGTCTCGCCGATCGGCTGGTACTCGAACCCCGAAATCTCCACCAGCCACTCTCCGCGCGGCAATCGACAAGAATTTGATCGGCCTGGTAAACCTCCACACGAAGAGGCCGGTCACCAGCGTCGTGGCGAGCAACAGCATGAGAGTGTAGAGCGCTGACCGTCGCGTCTGGCGCTCGAGTATGTTCCTCAAGGTGTTTGCCGATCCAAGGACCACGATGATGTACCAGCGGCCCTTTGTGGTCTCCAGCGGAAAGTAAAAGGCTCCCGGTTCGCCAGGCTTAGCGGCTGCCCTGCCTATCAACCAGGGAGGTAGTCCAGGGGTTTCGTCACCCAATTCAACTGCGCTACTCAACGGAGGAAGTGGAACATCTCTAAGGTGTACATATGTTGCTGTATTATCCTCGTTCTTGCGCGGACCGTAGTCGCCAATCAGACTGTCCTGAATGAACCCTTCGCCATCTACTACCAGAACGTTTTGCACGCGACCGTGACCCTCGCCAATTTGCGGTGCGCGGAGACTGGAACGCAATTCATCGAGATACTTATTGCTCGAGATGCTGTTAACGCCCAACGCCACGCCAGCCATGATCGCTTGCTCCTGTTGGACGATCAGATGAGCGTTGCTCCTAACGGAGCGCAGGTTCACGTAGTACTGGACGCCGAGAGTCAGCCCCAGGAGTACTGCCAACAGGAGCAGCAGCCGCGCCCGGAAGCTATTTAGGAGTCCGAATATTTTCATCCTGCACTGTCAGAAAAGATCAAAAACAGAAGGGTTCTCGTTTCTGGGTTGATTTGACTTTCAGACCCAGCTTAAAGCACAACAATCAGCATTCCAAACCCTTTGTGCCGGATGTGTACAAAAGGTTACTTTTCTGTTGCTGTGGAAGCCGGCCTAATGGTATATTGGCCTTGGTCTCGAATGTAAGTCCCCAGAGATCGCCTTTTAGGGAACTCTCCCACCTCAAAGTTGCAGGATTGGATGATCGGCCAAGACCGAGGGTTATTAGGCGTTAGAATCGAGTTTTTACCGAGAGGACTTAAAACTCTCACCACTGCAAAAACGAGTTGTTAGTGAGGAGCGGGCGCTTTCCGGAAGTTTTGAAAAATCTCACCTCCCCTCAGACGCCCGAAGGTTGTAATGCAGTTTCTGGCCAAATATGAGCCAGACCAATTCCTTAGGAAGGTAATAGACCCGCATGAACTTGATTATCCGTTCTCCGAGATCCATCCGTTTCGCACTCATATTAATCATCCTTATTACGGTCGCTTGCTCCGGTACTGTATTTGGAAAAAGGAAGCAAGCCAGCTCGTCGCGCGCTAAGGCATCTCGCAACAAGGTGGCCCGCGCGGAAAGAGGACGAAAGTCATCGGCGAGAAATCGTCGCTCCACCCGCCACGGAAGGTTGGCGAGGTCTACGCGGGGGGGCAGGAGATCGCGCATGTCTGCGCGAGAAGTAAGGCAACAGCGAAAGCAAATGGCCAGGGAGCAGTCCGCTTCACTAAAAGCCCTTGAGCGTAGACTGCGCCGTCCTTTGACCAGACGCGAACGAGCGGCCGAGCTGCGCAGAATCCAATCACGTCACCGTCACGCGATGGAAGCAGCGAGGCGCCGCGTTGAAGCTGCTCGTCAGGCAGCAATCGCCCGCCAGAGAGCACTCGAAAAGGCGATGCGCGACGAAGTGCAAGCCTTGATCGCTCGCGACGATATTACCGGTGAAGATTTGGAAGTTCGCCGCGCCACACTAAACGCTCTTGGTAATCATATTGGTACTGCAGTGGTCATGGATCCCATGACTGGCAGGATCTATTCCATTGTGAACCAGGAGTGGGCATTGAGACGCGGTTTCAAGCCGTGCTCGACAATCAAGCTGGTCACAGGCGTTGCTGGTTTGGGTGAGAAAGTGATCGATCCGGCGGACACCGCTGCGGTCTCCGATAGATACAATATCGATCTCACAGACGCGTTGGCTTATTCAAACAATACCTACTTTCAACAGGTTGGCGGCCGCGTCGGCTTCGAGAAAATGATGTCCTATTCAAGGGATCTCGGCCTCGGTGAGAAAACCGGCATCAATGCTCCCAATGAGTATCCGGGACGCCTCCCATATGAGAAGACCGGCTTTGCCCTTAATCGTATGTCGTCTCACGGCGATGATTTCGAAGTGACAGCGGTCCAACTGGCCACCCTGGTTTCGGCCATGGGGAATGGTGGCAAGCTGCTGGTGCCGCGCGTGGCGCGCACTGAGGAAGAGCAGGCGAAGTTCAAAACGAAAGTAAGACGCCAGATCAAGGTCGAGCCGGAGGCGTGGCGTCGAATGGTTCCGGGGATGGTTGGAGCAGTCAACTATGGCTCCGGAAAGAAGGCTTACGATCCGCTGCAGACTGTCGCCGGCAAAACCGGTACCTGTATAGGTCAGGGCGGTTGGCTCGGCCTGTTTACGTCGTATGCCCCCCTGGCGAATCCAAGACTAGCGGTGGTGGTAATTAGCCGCGGACCTGATGCGCGCAAACACTTCCCTGCTGCAGTTGCCGGCAGAATTTATCGTGAACTGAATAGCCGATTTGGAACTCCGGTCAATCTCCAGCTAGCGACCGCGCCTAGCGCCGATGATCCCAAGGCCGCTGAGCTAAACGAGGAAGAAAAGGACGCCGCCGCCGCGGATGCGGCCGAGGCAGCAGCTCAGGTCGCTGCCGAACAGTCCGTCGCTGCCGATGCTACGAAAACCGCAGTTCCCGATGACACGCGAGTGCGTCCCCCTCTTGAGACTGAAATGACGGCACCACGAAATACGGTTAAGCCGGTACTCATGCAGATTCCGCGCCGGCCCGCCGACGCCCCCAAAAACACCACTTCGAAACCCACCGGAGCGGCAAAGACTCAGCAACCTGAAACGAGTGTTTCCTCAGGCGCCGAGAGACCGCGTCGGGCCCAACCGAACTAACCTGGGATACTTCCAGAACAGCAATCCCAACAAAACCAATCTGCGCCGGGCACGCGTAACTGATACGCAGCCCGGCGCAACTGTTTCTGGGGGAGTTTGCCGTCAGAGTTAAAAGCCGCCAGGGCCTTGACACGCTCGTCGTAGTTGCAGGAATATTGCGAACGTTCTTTAATAGGTTTCCCGACTCCTATCCACGTCTTCGTGTGCTCTCCTCCGAGATACGGCAGGCCGTCATCGGCAACCGCTCTTTGTGAGAACGCATCTCAATGTCGCTCCAAAAAGCGACTGGTGGAAAGTCGCTCGTGGGCCCTTGGGGGCGGAGATAGCAGAAAAGATCTTGGAGGTTGTGAACAACTAATGAAAAACATTATTGCGTTGATAGCGATTTGCTTAACCATAGCGACAACTGCATTCCCGGCGTTTGCACAGCAGCCAGCCGCAACACCGCAGCAGCCACCCGCAACACCGCAGCAGCCACCCGCGACACCTCAGGATCCCCAATGCACTCCTGAAAACAGGCTCGCGTGGTACACCGAATTCACAAAGCACTTTAAGACTGATACCGCCAAGGCAAACGAACTTGCAAAGAAGTGGTTGGCTTGTCCCGAGGTTGCCGCTGAAGAAAAGCAAACGGCCTACCTGAAAAACTTCGTCACGCTTTATGAGAAAGCGAACCGCAAGGATCGAGTTACTGATCTTGTCTATAACAAAAAGGATTACCCCAAAGCTTTTGAAGTCGGCAAGGCTGTTTTGGTGGATGAGCCCGAGAACCTGAAGGTTCTGATTGATCTTGCTTACGCTGGGTTCGCATCGGCTACCGCCAAGAATGAGGCATTCACCGCCGATGCCATCAACTACGCCAAGAAGGCAATGCAGTTAATTGAAGCCGGCAAGGCACCAGACAAATGGGAGCCCTATCTAGGCAAAGATGATGCCCTAGCATACCTCAATAATATTATTGGCCAGCTGACGGTTCAGAAGAACCCGGGTGAGGCGCTGCCAAGTTTGATCAAGGTTGCGCAGTATGAAAGCAAGCTCAAGAAGCTTCCGTTTACTTACGCGACCATCGCCGCTGCATATGAAGCCGGCTCTTACGCCAAATTGTCGGAAGAGTACAAAGCCAAGTTCGGCGGCAAAGATGAGACGCCTGAGAGTAAGCTGGCACTGGAGAACATAAATCAGGTAATTGATCGCATGATCGACGCTTACGCTCGCGCGGTCGCTCTGGCGGGTACAGAAGCCGCACAGCAAGCTGCCAAGAGGGAGTGGATGGACAGCTTAAGCACCTGGTACAAGTACCGTCACAATCAGTCCGACGCCGGCCTTAACGAAATGGTCGCCGGCATTCTGGCGAAACCGTTGCCGCCCGTGCCAAGTCCGATCACGACGCTACCTACAGCCACGCCGGCGAGCACGCCCACCTCAGGAACTGCGACCGCCGCTGGAGCGCCGGCGGGAAATAGCTCTGCGAGTGGTACAACACCCGCAACAACTCAGCCGGCGCCGGCGACTAGTAATCCGGCCCCTGCTGGTACAACACCTAAAACCGCTCCCGCGACTGCAAACAAGCCGAAGACTCCAACCCCGGCACCCAAACCAAGAACCAAGAGAAATCACCGGGGCCACTGAAACGTTCAAACTAAGTCGGCACCTCCAGATCGACGCCGAAAGCCTTGTCGACAACTTCGACGATGCTTTCGGCGTTTTGCTACAATCGAATCCGTTTTGAAGACGCAAGAAAACAAGGCTCCGGATCTCGACCTACTGGAAACCATTCTCGGCCACGCGTTTCAGAACCGTAACCTGCTTGAGCGCGCTGTCACTCACCGCTCGTGGGCCCACGAACAAGTCGCTCCCGGCGCGGGGGATCTCGCCCGTCGACTGCACAACGAAGCGTTGGAGTTTCTCGGTGACTCCGTGCTCGGCTTAATCGTGGCCGATTATCTTTGCCGGGCGTACCCCGAAGGGACCGAGGGTGAACTCTCCCGGATGAAGCACCGTCTCGTGAGCGCACCGACTCTGGCAAAGGCTTCGTTGCGACTCAATCTCGGCTACTTTTTGCGCTTTGGTCGTGGGGAAGAAAAGAGCGGAGGACGCAGCAAAGATGCCCTTCTTGCTGATGTGCTGGAAGCGCTTACCGGTGCGATCTTCCTTGATGGCGGACTTGAGGCTGCGAGGCGGTTCGTCAATCACGCTTTGAGGGAAGAGTTGCAGCGCGCGAATCCAATGTCTGCAGCGGAGGCGGATTACAAAACCATGCTCCAGGAAAAACTGCAGGCGGAACGCCGTCCGGCGCCAAAATATTCCGTCGTGGAAACGCTCGGACCACCACACCGTCGGCTCTTTCATGTCAAAGTAACCTGGGATGGCAGAAGTGTCCGAGGTGAGGGACGCTCGATTAAGGCTGCGGAGGTGGCTGCGGCAAAAGAGGCGTTGCTCAATCTGAAGTTGGAGGAAGAGGCAGGAACTAAATCTTAGCGTACCCGCGGTAATTTACAGGTTCAAGAAATGCTGGCAAGTTGGGGAAATTTGCAGGTTGGGAAGGTTGGCAAAGCGAATTTGACGGGCTCGAATTGTCAATTCAAGGTTGAATGGCTGCGAATCTAGGGCGGAGGCTAGCCACCCTTCCTATCCTGCAAATTAGCCAGACTTGCGCCGTCCTTTTGAGAGATGACCGAGTACTGACCACTTCCCGAACTGAGAACTTGACCCTTGCACCGAACGTATCTAGGATGATTTTGAGATGGCCAGCAATTATTCCAGCGTGAAAGTTACGCAAACCCCTTCCGATACCGAGAGGAAGCCATCTCGGTTCTCCTTTGGGCGAATCTTCAATCGTAATGGTCATAAACAGACGCCTGCTCCGGAAACCAAGCCTAAGGGCCCGCCAAAATCGGTCTGGCGTGAATACTTTGAATCGGCTGTCGTGACGGTAATCATGGCTCTCTTCGGGATGACCTTCATCGTGCAAGCTGTGAAGGTGCCGACCGGATCAATGCAGAACACAATCACCATCGGCGACCATCTGCTGGTTAATAAATTCATCTTCGCGCCGGGCGAGACGATGCCCTTTCTGCCGCAGCGCGAAATCAGACGCGGTGACATTATTGTTTTCAAATACCCGGGGAACATCTACGATCCCCAAAGCGACTTCGACCGACCCGACAACAAACCAATCACCACTAACTATGTCAAGCGCGTGATAGGTCTCCCGGGCGACACGATTCGTCTGGATGGCAGGAGTGTGATCGTTAATAGCCAGCCATTGCCGGAACATCAAATTGAAGCCATTGATCACAACCGCAAGGATCCGCTGGAAATCATCGACGACCCCCCTCGCAAATCCGGTGAGACTTATGATGTTTACTACCGCTCGGATCTCATGGATGACGACTATCCCATTTTCGACCATGAAGGAAAGGGAAACGATAAAGAAATAACGGTTCCGTCGAACCATTACTTTGTCATGGGCGACAATCGTAATAACAGCCAGGACAGCCGCTATTGGGGCTTCGTTCCCCGCGATTTTGTTATTGGACGCGCTATGTTCGTTTACTGGTCCTACGACGAAAGCGCGGCTTCGAATAATAATTTCATCATCGACTTCTTCAAAAACACCCGCTGGAGCCGCACCGGCACGATGGTGAAATGAAGTGCATCGGGTTTAGCGTTTAAGGACCAAACTCACGTGCGTGATTTCTGGCTTTTATGCTCATTAGATTGTTAGAATCGCAGCTCTGTCAGAACCGCGAGCGGACCGGGGTCCCCAGCCGGGCAGCCCGGTTCGGGTAGCCGTAGCGACCGGGTCAAGTCTCGCTAGAATCAAGCAACAAAAATTCAGTGTTCTATCAAGTGTGAGTGACCAAGGAGAAGGAATGAGACTAAGAGGTGCGGGACGATCCCTTATCGCAACGGGTGTGGTTTGCATAATCATTTATGTTCTGGTTAGTTTATATGGGCTTTCGGCTACCGGGTTAAGAGTTGGCAAGTTGCTGTTGTATGTCGGCATAGCGACCATCATTATTGGAGTCGCGCTGCGTCTATCAAGGACTTCCCCACGTATCTGAAACCGTTTTAGTGAGTACGAAACTTTTCTCCTTCCGCTGCTAAATCCGACGACCGACTTCACCTTTGATGCGAAATGGCTGCGAGGTCAGATCCGCGCGTTTGCTAACTTGCTTCCCTCCTCACTCGGCGGCGCAGCCTGTAACGCGTCCGGTGCCCCAGTGCGCAGCGAATCACTGTTCACGGTTCCCTGCCACTGTTCACTCCCACTGTCAGCTTTAAATCCGCAATCCGAATTTCGAA
>JBPCMM010000037.1:0-4553 GCA_051002255.1 Pyrinomonadaceae bacterium | reverse complement strand
GATTACCCCGAAAAGGCTAAGAGCAAAGCGATCTCCGGCACAATCACAGTAGTGGTTCGAGTGAACAGGGCGGGTAAGGTCATATCGTGGCGCACTTCGCAAGGTGACTCTCAACTACGGGCCGCGGCATTGAAAGCCGCAAAGAAGGCCACCTTCTCTCCGGAAAAGCTCCCTAAGGGCGAGGTCGTAGGAACAATTACCTACAACTTCAAACCATGATTTTGAGTTGAACCTTCCCTGTATTCGGATTTCGCATTTCGAATGTGAAGAAAGAGCAGAGTGGCTTCCGCCCAGGATGAGCTTTACTCCATCTCCCCTTCTTAGCCCTTTCCCCTTTTTCCCTCTTCCCCCGGCTTCTTTAGTACCCACGTCGTCATCGCCCGCATGTTCTGCACTACCACCGTCTTGATCGGATCTAGAAACTCTCCCCCGAGCAATCCAGTAACCTCCATCAACATAGCCTCATCCACCAGGAAGCGGTCGCTCCCGTCAGGCAGGTGATAACGCCTACCTTCGATCAGCTCGACCTTGTCGTCCATCCCGATTGTGGAGGCCAGCCGGGAAAAGAAGATTCCGCCAGGTTTAAGCACACGCCACATCTCCCTCATCATCGCGTGCCACTGTTTCTCGTCGTGCGCAAAGTGAAGCACCGCGCTACTCAGCACTACGTCAAAGCCGGCATCTTCAAACGACATCCGCTCGATCGGCTCAACGCGAAAGTTTTCGGACTGCAGTCGCCCAGACATCTCTGGTGATGATTGCCGAGCGAGAGCTGAGGCCAGCCGACGAGTCTGTGCAATCGCCTCTTCCGATTCGTCGACACCGCAAACGTCGTAGCCACTCCTGAGAAAATAGACAAGGTTCCTCCCCGACCCACAACCGGCATCCAGCATCCGCATCCCCGGAATGAAGCGACCCTTCAAGAGTTGATCGAACAAGTAGATGTCGATGCTTCCAAACCAATCTTCCAAATTCGCCGGTGCTCGCATGAACAGATAATACGCCCGCCCGGACCTCCAGGATCAATAGATGCCGCTTCAGATATCGCTTTTTTCTTAAATCCGAAATTCGAAATTCCCCTGCTCCTTTGCTCCGACTCTCGTTTTGTAATAATCTTTAGCCGCTCGGTTTAGATCGAAATCCTCCGCAGCTCACGTCGTAGAACACTCTTCAGGATGTCAGGCTTATGAATCTCAGAGTTGCCGCAGCAATCGCCTTAATCATCGGGAGTATGTCGTGTGCCGCGAAACTCAACTCGTCTTCCTCCGGCGACCTGAAGCCACGTGATTCGCCGGTTGCGGTAGGTGAGATGGCTCCCGACTTTACACTTGAGGATCAAAATAATCGAAAAGTTACCCTCTCCTCTGCGCGTGGCAGCACGTCCACAGTACTTGTTTTTTATCGAGGCAACTGGTGACCATACTGTGCTCGCCAGTTGGCCGAGCTGCGTTCATTGGTAAAACAAGAAGAGCAGGTTCGCTTCTATGCAATCAGCGTTGACAGTCCGACCGAAAGCAAACAGTTTGCTGAACAGGTTGCCGCCGACGGCAAAGGAGAAGTGAATTTTCCGATTTTGTCCGACCCCTCCCATCAGGTGATCGACGCCTATGGAGTTCGCGACTCCGCTTACAACGGACAGAAATTTGAAGGCATTCCGCACGCCACGGTTTATCTTATCGATAAGGGTGGCCGAGTTGCCTGGACAAAAGTCGCGACTGATTACAAGCAGCGGCCGAACAACGAAGAAGTAGCATCGGCACTGAAAAAGTTAGGAGTGGTCCAGCAATAGCCTACCCGGTGTTAACTCTCACCGAAAATTACTAATCAATACGACGTCGCTCGCGACCATGCCGCGGGCGACTAAGAGTTGCTTACCATCGCGCGACCACTCAAATGAGAAGATGCGATCGGCTTTGAATGTGGTCAGTTGCCTGGGCGCCCCACCGTTAATCGGCTGAAGCCAGACGTTAGAAACACCCGCGCTTGTCACAATGTAGGTCAGCGCTCGGCCATCCGTTGTCCAGCGTGGTGGCGGCACGAGCGACACTTCCTCGGCGAGAATCGGCGCACCAAAGATTTGCGCGGGCTGTCCTCCTTCGAGAGGAAAGATTGCGAGTTTGAGCGGCGAATTTGGTTGTTCTTCGCGATAGAGACAGGCCAGCGAATTACCATCGGGCGAGAAAGCGGCAGCGGCAGTATATTTATCGGTGATCTGCTGAGGAGCTCCGCCATCAATTGAAACGCGCCAAATCGTTGGCTTGCCTGCTCCCAGGAGCGTGTAAACGACCCACTTGCCGTCCGGCGAACATTGTGGATAGTCCTCTCCGCTGCCCCTTGTTAATTGTCGGGCATTGCTGCCATCCATGTCCGTGCGCCAAATGTTTGACGCTCCGGCGCGATCCGAAGCAAAAACAATATAGCGACCATCTGGCGATACCGCAGGGTGAGTGTTGATACGCGAATTTTCTGTCAACTGCCTTTGATTTGTGCCGTCGCCATTCATCATCCACAGATCCAAATTGCCGCTGGCCTTCGAGGCATAGACGATTTTACCGTCAGGGGTAGAGGCAAGGCCGTCGCGGCCATCAATCTTGCCCGCCCCAGTGGTGGTTCGGGTGGCCCGGTTCGCGTCACCATTCGGCACAATCCAAACGTTCGCACTCGTTTCAGACTGCACGGTCACCAGACGATTCGAGTCGGACGTCAGACTAACTCCGGTATAATTATTCAAGTCGTTGGTAACCCGTCGCGCTTCTCCTTCCGGGTAAGAGACGTACCAAAGCTGTTGCGCATCAAAACTACCCGACTCCTGTTCCGAAGCACCAAGAATCAAAGCACTACCATCACCTATCCAGGCAAGCTGGCCCATGAACGTCCAGCTTTGAGTTCCAATTTGTTTCTCCCTGCCGCTTTCCAATGCTACCTCAACAAGGTAGGTGGTGTAGCTGGGAACAAAACTCCCGGCGCTGCAGACGATTGTTTTTCCCTGCGGCGACCAGGCGACATGGCGAAAGAAGTTTGGCAATTTGCGCACAGTGAGCTGGCGTTCGCCGCCGCCGTGTGCGCTGGCGATCATCAAGGCATCTTCCCCGGCGTCGGGAAGGTTTCGAATGAATGCCAACTGCTGCCCGTCGGGCGAGAAAGTGACAGCGCTGCCCACATTTGAGATCAGTCTTCGTTCGTTTCCGCCCAGTACTGGAATTTGGTAGAGGTTCGACGTTGAGCTGTTCTTCTCGGCGGCCACGTAGTAGATGAAATCGCCATCCCGCGAAAAAGTCAGTCCGGCATATTGCACATCAGATGGCGGCACGATCTGCACATCGCTGTTGGTGTTGACCTGGCGCACACGCAAACTCTGCTGGCCGCTCTCGCTCGCAACATGGACCAGGTATTTGCCATCAGGCGAGATGGCCGCTTTATCTGCAGTGCCCGTGCTTGTCAGGCGGGCGATCTTCATGGTTCGCGAAGAACCAGAAACGTTGCCGGAGGGGGTCTGTGTTACGGTCCACCGGTAAGCCATGGCCAGGGCCAGGATCATCGCCAGTGCTGCTAACGCGATAACTCCCAGGACCAACACGAGCGCTTTGGGATGAGATTTGATTTCCCCCGCGAGGTATTCGGCGGTCGAGTTGGACTTCCGGACATTAATCTCAGCAGTGTGCGTAGTCGAATGGGAACTTGCAGTGCCCGCCTGGCTGGCGCCTATGCCCGAAGCTTGCTGTGCGGGCGCAGAAGGTTGCTGAGAGATCTCCAGTTCGACCTTAAGGTCCAACTCCCGGCGCAGATTCTTCAAATCCAGGGCCAACTCTTTGGCCAACTGATACCGCTCCTCGCGATCCTTGCGCAATGCTTTGCGCACGATCCTTTGCAGCTCAGTGGGAATCTCGGGTGAATGTCGTTGCAGGGGTACGGGCTCGGCGGTCAATATCGACGCCAAAACGTCACTGCCACTCGGTCCTTCAAAAGGAACCCGCCCTGCGGCCAGTTCATAAAGCAGCACTCCCAGGCTCCAGATGTCGGTTTGTTCATTTACTTCCAACCCCCGCGCCTGTTCGGGAGACATGTACTTGGCGGTGCCCATGACCTTTCCGGGATCAGTCTTAACCACTTGCACTGTTGCCGCCCCCGAATCACTAGGCAGTCCTGGAACCTCAGCAAGCTTCGCGAGACCAAAGTCGAGCACCTTTACATACCCATCGCGGCGCACCATCACATTCTCTGGCTTAATATCGCGATGCACGATGCCGGCTGCATGAGCCGCGGCCAGTGCGGAAGCGATTTGGCTACAGATGTCCAGTACCTGTCCGATCGACATCGGCTGTTTTGCCATGAGCTCGCGCAGCGAGAGGCCGGCGATAAATTCCGTAACGATGAAATCTGTATCGCCTTCTGAGCCGATCTCATGAATCGTGAGAATGTTTGGATGGTTCAAGGCCGATGCGGCAAAAGCCTCTTGCTTAAAGCGGCGCAGGCGTTCCTCGTCGAGTGTCAATTTCGGCGGCAGAAGCTTTAGCGCTACCTGTCGCCGCAGTTGAGTGTCTTGAGCAAGATAG
>JBPCMM010000036.1:0-4395 GCA_051002255.1 Pyrinomonadaceae bacterium | reverse complement strand
ACACCAAACAACAGATTGCAGAGAACGTAGCACCATAAGTTCTTCATGCCATGCCGCCTGCCTTCGGAAAAGACAAACAGCCAAAGGACGAATGAGGAGACAAACACGTCAATCCAAGGATCACCATGATCCAGGCCAGCGTAACGGTAGCTGAGGTGTTACCGTCAACCAGAACTCCTAGCCAAGGCTTGTGAATGAAGAGTATTACGCATGAAGAACCTTTCTAATCGAATTAAACAAACTGGTGATTGCAAAAAAGCGCTTCACGAGGGAGTCGGGTTACTATCAGGCCAGCTCGGCAACACTTACGGTATCCGGCCGTGTGAAATGTTGGGGCGTGACGCTGAAGCACGCTGTTTCATTTTTTGAATGGCGGCAACCAGCCTTCTGGTGCTTCGGGCCAGACTTCGTCAGGACTAACCGGGTCAGCCTGATCGGGTCCCAGTCGCTCCGGGTAAATCTCCGCACGCACGAAATTTTCCGGGGCCACCGGGGCCCCAGCGAGGCGCCTCAGCATTGCCAACTGGCCCGCATGTGTCATGGCATCGGAAAACGGTCCCTGTATTAACTGTTCCGGCGACATCTCTTGCAGCAAAGGCGTGCAAACCTCGAGATGTCTGGCAAGGTCTTGAAGCATATCGTGGAAACGTAAGATCTCATCCTGTAGCGACGGCAGCGGATCTAGCTTGTATCGACCTCCAACGAAAAAAGTGCGGGCAAAGCCAAGCACGCTTGTCATATGACGAACGAGTTCCGCGGGAGTGCGTACTCCCTCGGCAGCTCTGAAGGAATCGAAGTCGCTCGGGGCATCCCGCAAGGCCTTCTGCGTGCGATAGGCAAGCGCCGCCAGGAAGTGTCGCAGCAAAGCTCTTTTCTCATCCATAGTGGGCTAAGTTTGAGCTTGAGGTCAGATTAAATGTGTTTTCGAATCCCGAAAGGATTTAAGTCAATAGCCGTGGGCGAGCTTTGCGACGCCCACGGAGAATCGGAGAATAGATTCCTGACCCTGGAAGGGTCAAACAGAGCCCGAAGTGTGACCCTTTCAGCATCCGACATTTTTTCGTCTAGCCGTGGGCGTCGCGCAAAGCTCGCATAGTGCCATTAACTTAGATCCTTCCGGGATGATGTGCCGAAACCCAAATGACCCAATACACGACGAGTTGAGCATTCGTTATCTCGCGGCTGATTGTATCATTCCCGCTTGAGTGAATAGCCTGACGACTAAAAGAAGAGAACGCTCCAGCCCGGCAGAGTGGACACATGGCAGGCGCCCAGAGGTTGAATTCTTGACGACCGAGGCGACCCACGGTATTCCGCGAGTCGAGAGGCAAGACAGCCGGCTTCCCGAGGACCAGATCAATCAAAGGGGTCGGCTTTGAGCCATGGATTTTAGGGCGCTTCAGCGGCGATCGCGTACTCGAACTCATACGAGTGCTTTCCCTCGGCGATCACTATCGACATTCGCCCGGAAAGACCTTTTAGCTCACCTGTGCCAGAGTCTGGCACCACAGTGACACTGAGTTGCGGTGCGCGGCGCGTCATGGTGCCACTGTGCTGAAGGGTGAAGGTGCCGGTGCGACCATTGAGTGTGCCGTTGACCTGCTCCATCGCGACGTAACCGGCCGAACCCTTAACGTCGGTACCGACGGTGAGCATCTCGCCCTTGCTGGTCCCTTTGAGATCACCCAGGAACTGTTTGTCGATCGACATCCTGCCGATAGCCGCGCCCGCGGACTTGTCGCCAGGCGTTTGCGGAGTCAACTTAACTTCAAAGGTTCCGCTTGCACGAGTGCTCACGCTTGCCTCCTTCTGGACTGTGCCCGGAACCTGCGAAGGGGTTTGTGTGTATGCGAAAGAGCCAAAGGTAAAAGAAAGACTGGTACCCAGGACGATAAGATTTTTCGCGCGAAATAGGTTACTCATAGGTGTTCCTTGTAGAGTGAATTTTGACGCTGGCGCGAATTGAGCGGGACTAACCTGATTTGGAGTCTCATGACGCGAGTTTCATACGCCGCAGCAAGTCTGCGAATCGCGGGTCGGAGCGCAACGGGTCGAAGCGCGGGTCAACCTTAATCCACATCAGCCAAGTGCTGCGTTCCTGATACGCCTTTTCGAGATATTCGAGCGCCTGTTCCTTGTCTCCGAGGCTCGTGTAGATGAATACAAAATCGAGCGGCGAGACGTATTGCCCCACCGACAACTCCTTCAACTCCTCAAGCAGCTTCAGGGCCTCCGCGCGTTGCCCGGACAGCGCATAGGCGTACCCCAATTCTCCCAAGTGTTGGGACGTGCGGCCCATCATGCTAATCGCCACTTTGTACTCGGCGATGGCCTCTTCGTATTTCCCCTGCTGCACGAAGTTCCGGGCGAGTTTGGCACGACCGACTGGGAAGTTGGGATCGAGTGCGAGCGCCTTTCGCACTTGCTCTATCGACCGGTCGTACTGGCGAGAAAAGTAGAAAGGGTAGCCCGCCGAGGTGTGAGCGATGAGCGACAGCGGATCGATCTCCTGTGCTCGGCTCGCTTCGACGAATGCCTCATCCGTGCGCCCGAGTACCGACAAAAGGTACGCGTATAGTTCGTGATGGTGCCAGTAGTTCGGCTCGACTTCGTTAGCTCGCTTAAACCCTCTTTCGGCGGCCACCCAGTCCCAATCGTAAAACATCGCAGTGGATGCAACTGCGGTCAGTAGAGACGGGTTATTCGGATCGAGTTCAAGTGCTCTCGCGATCGCCGCTTTTGCTTTCGGGTACGCGTCGTGCGGACGCATCCAGCCGTTGTTTGCGCTCACCTGGTAGCCGTGGACCAATCCGGCGTAAGGCAGCGCGAAATGTGGATCTTTGACGATGGCTTGAGTACAGTAGTCAATGGCCATTCGTTCCGCCTCCGGCGTGAACTTGTTCCAGTAGAAATTGCATTTAAGATAAAGTTGATAAGCTTCCGTGTCGTTGGTGTAACGCCTAGTTAACAACTTCTGCTCTTCGCCCGACAGGCGCAATCGCAGTTTCTCCGAGATTTCTTTCGCTATCTCTTCCTGCACCGCGAAGATGTCTGCCAGCTTACGATTGTACTGCACGCCCCAAAGATGACTGTTGTCTTGCGCGTCCACCAACTCCACTCTTAGAGAAAGATCATCACCGCGCTGGACGACTCTGCCGGTGAGCACCGCGCGCACATTTAACTCGCGTGCAGCCGCCTGCGCATCCGTCTCTCGACCTTTAAAGCGGAAGACGGAGTTGCGCGACATCACTTTCAAGTTCGGCAATTGCGAGAGATTGTTGATGAGACTGTCGGTGATGCCGTCCGACAAGTATTCCGTATTCGGATCAGCGTTGGCATTGATGAATGGAAGGACCGCCAGTGAATCTATCCCCTTGCTACCAGGACTAAAGCTACCACGGACGAAATAACTGATAGTAGCCGCAGCAATTCCCAGCGTGGTGAGCACAATTAATAGACCTGTCCGGTGCTGCTTGATCTGGGTGACGATATGCGCAGCGCTTGATGTCGGGCGCGCCGCGGGCTCGATGAGCGTCTCCATACCCTGCGCGTTTCTTCTCGCGGTCGCCGCCTCGCTGACTACGCCTGGCTGGCTGAAGCGTTCGTTTTCCGTTTCAAATTCTATCTGTCGCTTGAGCTTGCGCAGGTCCAGTAAAAAATCTTTAACCGTCTGGTAGCGCTCCTCTCGATCTTTCGCCAACGCTTTAGTCACAATCCGCTCCAACTCGCCCGGCACTTCTCGCGCGAAACGCGCAAGCGGCTGAGGTTCCCTTTCCAAAATCGCGGCGACTACCTCGCTCTTGGTTGTGCCCTCAAAAGGCGCTCGACTTGCGATCATCTCGTAAAGAACGGCTCCCAGGCTGAAGATGTCCGAGCGAGCATCAACTTCGAGGCCGCGCGCTTGCTCCGGTGAGAGATATTGCGCCGTGCCCATCACTACGCCGGGATCGGTCTGCACCAGTGTTGAGGCTTCAACACCGCCGGTTCGCGGTTCTGTCAGTTTCGCCACCCCAAAGTCCAGCACTTTGAGATAACCATCCCTGCGCACCATAATGTTTTCAGGCTTGATGTCTCGATGGACAATGCCCGCTTGATGTGCCGCTGCAAGAGCGCCGGCAACTTGAACCATCATCCAGTACTCCAGCCATCTTCATGCGTGTATTCTTCATCTGCTGGCGCAACGTCACGCCATTAATGAACTCTGTGGCAATAAAGTGAAGGGAACCTTCTTGACTGATTTCATGGATGGTGAGGATGTTTGGATGATTGAGGGTTGAGGTAGCACGAGCCTCTTGCTTGAAGCGGCTCAGACGCTCCTTGTTATCCGTGAGATTTGCCGGTAAGAGTTTGAGCGCGACCTGACGACCCAGTTGTGTGTCTTCAGCCAGATAGACT
>JBPCMM010000035.1:0-9006 GCA_051002255.1 Pyrinomonadaceae bacterium | reverse complement strand
GGCCACGGTGGAGATCAGCCGGTTTCGAGTGATGGGCCCGCCACGGTGCGCGCTTCAAACCGCAACCAGAGGCTGCCGATCTTCGTGCGCGGCTTGGCCAGTGCACTGAGTGGTTCTGCCGCAGCAGAAGAGAATGTCATTAAGCAGGGAACCGTATCTCGTGACACGGAGTCTAAAACAATCGGAGAACTGGAGATTGCTGCAGTCGCCGCTTCGGTTAAGCGCAATCATGAGCAGGCGGCAGAGTTGATGAAGCAGGCGATTAGACTTGAAGAACAGATGGGTCCACCTTCCGGTCCGCCCGGACTCATCAAACCGGCACACGAACTTTTTGGCGAGATTCTCTTGCGAGCCGGCAAGCCTGAAGCCGCTGCTGAGCAGTTCAAAGTCTCGTTACTCCGGCAACCGAACCGTGCCCGTTCCCTGCTCGGCGCGGCTCGGGCCGCGGCCAAAGCGGGAGACCAGAACGCGGCCGCGTCCGCTTATAAGAAGCTTTTGGAACAGTGGCAGCAAGCTGATCAAGAACTGACGGAACTGCGGGAGGCTCGAGATTATTTGAAGAAGGTTAAGCTCGGGAAACGCAGGAACTTTTACCAGCAGGCGGCTGAAAAAGTGTTGAGCAACAATAGAAGCAGTAAAGCGATCCCCGAAATCACACGAAGTAACTCGAATTAAAATCTCCATTTCGCGCGGTTTCGTGTGTTTTCCTGGATCGTCTTTTGTGTTTTCAGCCGCCTTTTAGACGCGAGCGAACGCCTCCGATCCATCAATCGCTTCCCGTGTCAGAACTATTTTCCCTATCAGATCGTTAACTATCAGTCCCAGAGTACGTTTTGGCTCTTACTCTATCTCAGGAGAATGCAATGAATAGACAGATTAGCTGGCAAATGAGGGTGCTCGTCATCTGCGCCATAATCCTGGTCGCACTTCAGAGCGCTGCTCTCGGTCAGCAGACGGCTAAGGACAAGGTGAGAAAGATCGACGATGTAATGATGGCCGCCCACAAGTATCGGCTCTTCAACGGGTCAGTGCTGGTGGCCGAAAATGGGAAGGTGATCTACAAGAAAGGCCTTGGCCTGGCGCAGATGGAATGGAATATTCCGAACATGCCGGACACCAGGTTCCGTCTCGGCTCGATCACCAAGCAGTTCACGGCCGCACTCATCCTGCAGTTGGTTGAACAAGGAAAGGTGAAGCTCGACGGTAGAGTCTCCGACTATCTACCAGCTTATCGCAAAGACATTGGTGAAAAAGTCACTGTTCATCAACTTCTGAATCACACGTCCGGAATTCCCAGCTATACCAGCCTGGCCGGCTTTTTTAATGACGTCAGTCGCAATCCTTCTACCGTCGACGACTTTATCAAGAAGTACGCGAGCAATAACCTGGAATTCGAGCCTGGTAGCAAGTTCTCATATAACAACTCCGGATATTTTCTACTGGGAGCAATAGTAGAAAAAGTTACCGGCCAGACCTATGAAAAAGCTCTCAAGGAAAGGATTCTGGATCCACTGGGAATGAAGAATACTGGCTATGACCACCATGCAAACATCATCGAGAAGCGCTCCTCCGGATACCAAAAAACGCCGGAAGGTTACGTGAACGCGCCTTACCTTGACATGTCCCTCCCCTACGCGGCCGGCGCAATGTATTCGACTGTGGAAGATCTCTACCTATGGGATCAGGCGCTCTATGCGGATCGCGTACTGTCCGCTGCGACGAAAGAACTCATGTATAAGCCAAATCTAGACGACTACGCTTATGGATGGGTGGTAACTAGGGCCAAGTTGGGGACCGGGACCGAAAGTGTGCCGAAGATCAAGCACGGTGGCGGCATCAATGGCTTCAACACCGTGATCGTGCGTTTCCCCGCGCAAAAACATCTCATCGCGATGCTGGATAACACTTCTCAAGGCAGGAGTTTGGAGCAGCTCGAACGAGAGTTAACCAATATCCTTTACAACCAGCCATACAACCTGCCCAAGATGTCAGTTGCTGAAGTGTTGTTCAAGACGATCGGAGAAAAAGGCATTGAAGCAGGCCTCGTGCAGTATCGTGATCTCAAAACGCGCCAGGCAAACGTTTACGATTTCAGTGAACCGGAGCTAAACCGGCTCGGCTACCAACTGCTGGAAGCAAAAAAACTCAAAGAGGCGGTCGAAATATTCAAACTGAACGTGGAAGCATATCCGAAGGGCTTCAACACCTACGACAGCCTGGGCGAAGCTTACATGATTAGCGGCAACACCGAACTCGCGATTCTCAATTACAAGAAGTCGCTTGAATTGAATCCTCAAAACACCGGTGCAACGGAGATGCTAAAGCGATTGGAGAACAAGTCGGTAGCTGTCGATCCAAAAACTTACGACGCTTACGCCGGCGAATATGAGGTGACGCCGACTTTTACGGTCAAAGTTTACAAGGAGGGCGATAAGCTCATGACGCAGGCCACCGGTCAACCGGCGTTCGAACTTTTCCCGGAAGGCGAGAACAAATTCTTCCTCCGTGTGGTGAATGCGAAAGTTACTTTCATCAGGGACGACAAGGGAACGGTCACCGGTTTGATCATTCACCAAGGCGGGCTAGACACGCCTGGAAAGAAGATCAAGTGAAGGTTTTAAAGAACCGGGAGCGGTAGCGACCGCACTCAATCAACGAGATCACGCTGTGTCGATGAACTTGAATCTGCACTCTAGATCCTCCCAAACATCTCGTCGCGTTAGCGACGATTGAATGAGGCGGTCAGGCGTCGCTGACGCGACGGAAAGTCTTTTTTGGGTTCCCTCTCCCGGCCTTGAAAGACCGGGCTAAACTCACGCCGCCGCTACGCGTCGAAAATGACAAATGAGAAATGGAAAATGAGTCTTTCGTCCGTCTGCTGATGGTTTTATTAAAGAGGGGGAATCAGGTGAGGAAGAAATGTCGACGGGATTCAGCCCGTAGTTCTAACTCAACTCAAATTAGAACTCAATTTCACTGGACCTAAACGGATAACGTGGACTTCAACGGATAACGTCTGCGGCAGCGAATCTTGCCACAACGTCAGCCGGCCAATAACGGTGTCGGGTGCTTTCGCGCACCGTGGCTAACCTAACCTGGATAAACTCCTCTGTGGTCAGCATCGGAGTTGTTATTGTCTTCGCCCTAGCCTTGTGGTTGAAGGCTGGGTGGATCACCAAGTTTGTGGCACTGGAAAACAACCCTTGAGAATCGCGAGCTGCCTTAGTGAGTTCCATCTCATCCACTTCGATCGAGTCGGGACGAGTTGGCATTTCCAGAGGAGAAACTGCATGTAAACCCCGTCGAGAAGGTTTTCCTAACAACTGCGGATGGTCATCCTCATCCGGCAGCAGCGCTGCAGCCACGGCGGTAGAGGTCTGTCGACGGTTAATGTCGGCGAACGCTTTCATATAAACTCCTTTCCATTACAGAAAAACACCAATTAAAGCCATCTTCCACATGTTTCGCTTAGAGCAGGTAACTTTAACCTGCTCAAAGCGTTAAGGCGGCCAGTATGGCTTCTCCGGCACCGCGCGCCGACACGCGGTGCCCTAAAAATATTACCCAGCCGCGACTCCTAGCACCTAAGTCCGCCCGCCTTATTTGCTCGGCGTCGTAACGTTTACGTCAATACTCTTGTTGCCGCTGAAAATGCGACCACCAAAAATGAAAAGCCCCACCACCACGATGATCACGAAGATCACCAGGATCGCCACTACTCCAGTACTGCCGCTACCACCATCGTCTCCCATACAGTTATCCTCCTGTCCAAATGGTTACCCGGCGGTCGTTTCACCACCGAGTAGTGTTAAGACTTCCCCTGTGACATAGCTCGAATCAGCTTCTGAAGCGAAGTAGACAAAAGCCGGTGCAATTTCTTCCGGTTGCGCTGGACGCTTCATCGGCGTGTCCGCGCCAAACTCCGCGACATCCTTGGCCGGCTTATCCGACGGGTTGAGTGGCGTCCATACCGGGCCAGGCGCCACGCAATTCACGCGAATACCTTTCTCAACCAGGTTCTGGGCCAGCGATTTTGTAAATGCGTGGATGGCCCCTTTCGTCGCTGAGTAATCCAGCAAATGCTTGCTACCTTCAAGGCCCGTAATCGATCCGCAATTCACGATCGCGCTTCCCCTTTTCAAATGTGGCAGTGCCGCCTTCGTTACCCGAAAATAACTATATATGTTTGTCCTAAACGTCCGGTCCCACTGTTCTTCTGAAACCTCAGCCAAATACTTCTGATGTTGCTGAAACGCCGCATTGTTAACCAGGATGTCGAGTTTTCCGAACCTGGCTACCGTAGCCTCTACGGCTTCCTTACAAAAACCCGAGTCTGTAAGGTCCCCAGCAATCAGATAGGCGTCTCGGCCCTCGGCGGCCACAGCCCCTCGGGTCTCGTCTGCGTCGCTCTGCTCTTCGGGAAGGTACGTGATTGCCACATCTGCTCCTTCTCGGGCGAACAGCACTGCTACGGCCCTCCCAATACCTGAATCACCACCCGTAATCAGAGCAACCTTCTGCTTCAACTTCTCAGCGCCCTTGTAGTAAGGAGCCTGATATCTAGGACGCGGCTTCAATTTCGACTCAAGACCCGGTTTCTGCTGATGCTGCGCGGGCATCGGCGACTTCGGCTGCTCTATCTGGCCCAACTCCCCGGACGCATTTCTGGACGCCTTTGAGGATGGCCGTCCAGACGCACGACGATTATCTTTAGGCGCTCTCTTCGTGCTAGAGGTCTTTGCTGGCGAACTCCGGGTGGCAGTCTTTCTCTTATTGCTATTGACCATTCGTCGCTCGCGGCTACTTCCTGGCTCCTCTTTTCCACCTTTGCTCGAGGCACTACGTCGCCAGCTTTGTTGCTGAAGGGCTATAGCAAATGCTGAGCCGACAGTCCTGAGGGCGCGCGATATTGCTCCGAAACACCTAGATGCCTTGGGGGACCTAACCTATCGGCCAATTTTACTGGAGGAGTGCTGGCATTGTGATTGCGCTTGAGTTTGATACCCGGCCATTTGCCGCGAAATACTGGTTGGTAAGTAAACAAAGGCAAGTGCTCGATGTATAGGAAGCCTACACAGGGGAGATGCTGATTATGGTTAAGAAAAAGAAGGGTCGGGAACTAATCGACACCGGAACAGACAAGCGCTTTGTTCGGCGTGACGATGAAGGGCAATTCAAGGAATCAGACGACGTGGGACGCTCGCTAGCCCAGGATAGGAGACAGGCTGCCAAGAAAGAAGCGCCGGCGGCACAGGGCGATCGTGGTGACCATAAACGAAAGTAGCGATCTCATAGCCTAGGAGCGTGGCGGCACTTTCCCGTCAATATTGTCGGATTTGCCGCCACGAACTTTCTGGAAATGATCATTCAGCAGCCGCGCATGGCAAATCAGACACATCCTCTCCGCTGCTGGAGAGGCACTGTCACGAATCGGCGCGCCGCATGAAAGCACCTTACTGGAGATTCAGGATAATCCGTTGCAAGTAGGAAATGATTCATTTTCTTATTTCAATTTCGGGTCGCTAATCAAAACCTGACCGCTCCGAAACCGCAAATGGTCTCGGCCATTCGCAACCCCTATTGCCCGGTTCAAATATCGTTCCGCTCACGCCGCAAGCCTGCAATGACACGAATTGAACAGCTTCAAAAGACCGGCATCGGCCGGATCGGCACGCCGCAAAGAGGATTCCGGTATAAGAGAGCGGATGGCGGTAAGGTGCGCGCTGCCGATCTCGAGAGGATCCGCGAGTTGGGAATTCCTCCCGCCTGGATTGAGGTGGCGATTAATCCGGCGCCGGGCGGTAAGCTACAAGCTATCGGGCAAGACGTTGCGGGGCGGTGGCAGTATCTCTATCACGAGAGCCACACTCGCGCGCAGGAGTTTAAGAAGTTTCAGCGCCTGATCAAATTCGCTGAAGCGCTGCCCAAACTGCGCTCAACAGTCAGCAGGCACCTCCGCCAACCCGACCTCGGCAGGGACCGAGTGTTGGCCTGCATGGTGCGAATTCTTTCCACCTGTTATCTGCGGCCGGGAAGTCAAGTTTACGCCAGCGAGAATGGTAGCTATGGCATTGCGACGCTCCGACCAAAACATGTAAAAGTGAAAAAAGGGGTGGTGGAGTTCGATTTTCCCGGCAAATCAGGGGTGCGTCAGCGGCGGGAGCTTAAAGATCGCTCGGTCTCGAAAGTCGTGAGAAGCCTGCTCCGCAACCCAGGACGGGAAGTCTTTAAGTATCAAAACGGCGACGGCGAATTCATCAATGTCACCAACCGTCACATCAACGAATACATCAGGGAGATCATGGGCGAGAAATTCAGCGCCAAAGACTTTCGCACCTGGGCCGGTACGATTATCTGTGCCTGTGCCCTGGCACGCGTAGGAACCGAGACGATCGAGAAAGGTGCGGCTCGCAAACGAAAAGTGGTGGCCGCAATCAAGGAAACGGCTGAGATGCTCGGCAACACTCCGGCGGTTTGTCGCAGCTCCTACATCAGTCCCGAAATCATCAACAGCTTCGAAAAAGGGGAAATCATAGACGGCTATTTTGAAACACTAGAGGACTTGATTTCCTACCGCGGCCGAAAGCTGCACGGGGCAGAGCAGGCCTTACTGAGATTTCTTAAGCCTAATGCAAAGAAGTGAACTTACTGGGCCAGAGAACTGCCGCAGCAACTGTAAGAATGTCCCTCCATGGGCAACCGAAGGTCGCATTGGCAGGCGTGAGTTTGCAATAAGTAACTGGAACAGAGTCGCCACAAAGTATCAACTTGGTAGGCTGCTGGAAAACTTAAGAACGATCCACGAAATCACACGAACGGACAGGAAGAGAGCCTTAGTTAGAGTCATTTCGTGTCCTATCGTGGATCGTTCTTATTCTTCCTTTAGTGGGCCCCACCTCCTTTTCAGCAGTCTGCTGGGGACTGGGGCGCCGCCCCTACGATATATGCCGGTGGCATCCCTAACTTGTCTTCAAAGCGTGACCGCGAGGGTTTGGCATCTCGGTTGCCGCAGTAAGAGTAAATCCAAACGCGGTGTCTCGATACCGTGCAGCATTTCGAAACCAACACGGAGGTAATGAATCCAAAATGGACGCTTTTAAACTACTAAAGAGTGATCATGAGAAGGTGGCGGGTATCCTGGAGAAGCTTGAAGGAACCACCGAGCGTGCACTCAAAACGCGCGAAGAACTGTTTACGCAATTAAAAACTGAGCTCGATATCCACGCAGGGATCGAGGAAAAGATCTTTTATCCAGTTCTGGAGAAGGCGGAGGAGTCTCGAGACATTACGCTCGAGGCTTTTGAAGAACATCGACTGGTGAAGCAACTGCTCGGCGAACTGGAAGCAGAGGCGAAAGATGACGAAAAGTGGACCGCCAAGTTCACTGTGCTGAAGGAACAAATCGAGCATCACGTCGAAGAAGAGGAAGGCGAGATGTTTAAGAAGGCGCGAAAAGTTCTCAGCAAAGAAGAGATTGAGGAACTGGGAGCGCGCATGGAAAAAGCCAAAGGCGAACAGAAGGCGGCCGCCGCCCGATAGCAGCGTGATTGCCGGAGACGTGAAGTCCGTACGGGTAAATTTCAACCGATAGTTGCCACTGTAGGAGAAATGCTATGCAGGGACCTTTGCGCGGACTCCTGGCGGGAGCCGCAGCCTGGAAGTTTGGTGGCGGGTGTATCTCCACCATACTGATCTTCATACTTGTATTTTGGCTGCTGGGCTTTGTGAGGTGTTAATCGAGTAACCTGACAACCTAGCTTTTCATTCAACCAGACAACAGGCCCGCGTCAGCCGCGAGCCTGTTCGTTCCATATCTTTTCGAAAATTCAGCGAGACGCGGTGACTGTCGGTCCAACAAGTCGACGCCCGCGTTCCCCAGACATCGCAGCAACTCAACCAGTTCTCCAGTTTCACGAGCGAAGTGGGAGCCTATAACTTTCGCAGGTAAGCCAGCAACGCGGCTCGCTCGTCTGTTGTCACGAACCCACGATCGCCGACGAGGCCGTTCGAGGAAAGAAATGTGGAAGCTCTCCGATGGCATGTGACAATCCGCGCACGAGCGTCCGTTCCCGCCGAGGCTGTTCAGATGCCGGTCATTGAAGGCTGCATGACCTCGCGCCACCGGATCGCACGGTCTCTCGCCGCAATTGAGTTCGATCGCCCCGTTTCCTTGTGAGACTTGCCCGAAGCCCGCGTGCGGCATGACAGCAGCAATCACTGGAGCAACCTCTTCGAGCGCGCCTCGCTCTCCGACGGTCTACCGCACCGTGCCTAATTTTAGGGGTGACCTCTTCCCGGTCTTCTGACCCATAGGCTTTGATTGCCCTTCTCACTTCTGTAAGGGAATCCGCCAGGAAATGCGGCAACGGCGGAAAGAAAATTTCGCCCTGGCCAAGTAGTGAACTACTGGCGGTTGTAGTAAATTGAATGCCCGAGAGACGATTTCACCGGGAGGAGGTTGATGACCACAGACTCACCGGAAGAAGTCACACTACTGCTCTTAGCTTGGAGCGATGGCGATCAGGCAGCGCTCGACAAGTTGGTCCCGCTGGTCTATGAAGAGATGCACCGGCTCATCGCTACATCCGTCGCGAACGCCCCGGCAACACGCTGCAAACCACAGCCTTGGCCCATGAGGCCTATTTGCGCCTGGTTGATGCGAAGAGTGTGCGTTGGCAGAACCGCGCCCATTTCTTTGCCGTCGCGCCCAAACCGATGCGGCGTATCCTAGTTGATTTGGCGAGGGCCAGACACAATCTCAAGTGCGGCGGTGGGGCACGACAAGTCTCACTCGATGCAGTTTTGCTTGCCTCGCCGGAACGCGGCTCGGACATGCGGTCTGACTGGAGATTGGCCAAGGGGCTTGGCTGTACCGTGAGTTGAGCAGGGGAGTAAATGATGACTCCTGAACGTTGGGAGCAAGTCGGTCAGCTCTATCAAGCCGCACTGGAACTGCGACCCGACGAACGTACGTCCTTCCTGAGGCAAGCCTGCGGTGAGGACGAA
>JBPCMM010000034.1:0-13709 GCA_051002255.1 Pyrinomonadaceae bacterium | reverse complement strand
GGTAAGTCTTCGTAATCAACCATCACCAAATCAACCGCATCGCGGGCGGCATAGGTATCGGTGGCGACGACGGCAGCAATCGGATGGCCTACGAAATAAGCCTTATCCTGTGCGAGCACTCGATAGTTCGGCACCTTTAGCCCCGGTAGCGCACTTGCGCAAGGCACTGGCCCGATCTTTTCGGCAATATCTTTACCGGTATAGACAACGACGACGCCCGGCGCCTTCAATGCTTCGGTTGTATCGATGCTATTGATGCGCGCATGGGCATAGATGGAACGGACGAAAGAAACGTGGAGAGTGTCAGGAAGTCTGATATCGTCGACGTAATGTGCCAGGCCTTTTATCAGCCTCGGGTCTTCTGTCCGTTTCACTCTCTGTCCCACGTATTTCTTAGCCATTGTAAACCTCCAGGAACTAAGGTGTCGGGTGCCAGGTGCCTAATCAGAAGGAGGCAGGAGCAGACGGCAGGAGGCAGGAAAAGAACTAAATGCGGTTATCTCTTGCATTTTGGGCGTGCCCTTGCGCGTTCTTTTCTGCTGCCTCCTCTGCTTCCTGCCGTCTGCTCCTGCCTCCTGATTTAACTTGCGCCTGCCACCTTTTTCGAAGCGTATTCCACAGCTTCAACAATGTGCTGGTAGCCGGTACAACGGCAGAGATTGCCGTCGAGACCGTGCCTGATTTCTTCCCTGCTTGGTTTGGGATTGCGTTCGAGGATCTGCGCGGCGGCGATGATCATTCCGGGGGTGCAATAGCCGCATTGGAGGCCATGGCGTTCCCAAAAGCCCTCTTGCACCGGATGAAGTTCGCCGTTCGTGGCCATGCCTTCAATGGTCGTAACGCTTGACCCTTCCGCCTGGACCGCGAACATCGTGCACGACTTAACCGCCTGGCCATCGATGAACACAGTGCAGGCGCCGCAGAGTGACGTTTCACAGCCAATGTGAGTCCCGGTTAGACCGAGGATGTCTCTCAAGTAATGGACGAGCAATAACCGGGGCTCGACTTCGTTTTCCTGAGTGATACCATTGACGTCGACGCTAATAGCTTTCTTCATCAGCTACCTCACTTTTGGCGTGTTGTTAGGAAGGCGAAATTGCTGCCGGAGTTTCTATGCCAAGTTGAAATGAAAGTCAATGATCTTTGAGAGCGTGATACTGTTCAAGTTGAAAATTCTGCTCAACAGGAGCGGGTGGGCTTCTTACGCCGAATGTGCCGAAGGTGTTGGAGAATTGCGCGACAACCTTCAGGAACTCTTTCAGAGTTTAGCTGCCTAAATTGAAACCTGATCCCAGGGTTGAAGCAACCCTGGGCCACATTAGCGAACGCCTTCGGCGTAAAACTACAGGCATGCCCACCACAGTGCGCGTCGGTTTTGGGACGCACCGGCTGGTGAGAACTAAACTGTCGCCCGGTGGATCTGTCTTTTGAGCCGGTGGATTGTTCGTCTTACGACCTTGAGCTGAGCGTGGTCGTGCGCTGTCAAAGCTTCCTCGCGTTTCTTTTTCAACTCGCGAATCCGCGCCTTGATGGAGGCCTTGTCTACGCCGACGACGTCGTGATGCTCATGCTTAATGCCAAGAGCTTGGGAGATGGCGACAAGCAGATGTTCTTTGTTTAGTTGGGTGTAGCCTTGCACCGCCTCGTGCTCGATTCCCTTGGCAATCTCGCGCAGCTCGACGACGGTCTTGTGCTTGAGTTGTTCAAACGTATATTCCATTAGAAGACTCTCCTTAGGTAATGCTTGGAACCTTTTCAAGAGCGAGAAGGATATTGGGATGTTTCCTCCATGACAAGAGTTCCCCGTGTTTGACGCTGCATTTGTTAGGGATGACGGCCGCGATTCTAGCTATCAGCAATTTGCCCCAAGTGATGCTTCAAGTGAGCGACATAGTCGCGCATGAAGTAGTTGAGTGTAACGGTTTCGTTTCTCGCTACCGTCATCCAGGCGATTTGATCCAGATTATGGATCGTGCGTGGTTTAGTTAGCGTTTGTTCGGGAATCAGCGACATCAGATGCACAAGATGCAGGTTGTAGTGCTTCCAGAGTCTCACGAGTTGTTGCCACGGCTCCTGATTATAGCCTTGCACACGCACCCACTCCTCCTGCTCATAGCCGGAAAACGCCAGCTCGTCATTAAACTGGGCCCGAACGAAACGCTGATGATTATTGGCGGCTGAATCAATCAAGTGACCGATGACTTCTTTGGGAGACCACTTCCCCTCGACCCTGGAAAGCTGGCTCTGCTGTTCAGAGATTGATAATAGCCGTTTCTCGGCCGTCTCAATAGTTTCTCTGAAGTCGTCGAGGAAACTCTGCATCTGATCTTGACCAGCAGCCATCACCCCAAGCGGGGACCCCGGCTATTTTGTGGTTACCTCTAATGCCCCTCGGTCCCAGTGGGCGAGATTGGCGCCCGCCTCGTATGTGCTTTGCAGAAACTTAAACAAGGTCTCCCTCGGTGAGGCTGAATTGCGAACATCGTCGTAGGGGAGCACAAACTCCTTCAGCTCCCCACTGTAAAAGCCGGTTTGGATTGGCGTTGTTTCCAGAGCGGGGGGCGCTGGCGCAGTATAAGAATAAAAAGCAGGCCCGGTGAAGCCTGCTCCGGGCCAGAAGCCGGCGCTAATGCACTCGTGCGAGTAGGCCTCCCGGGTGATCAGATCTGCTCCGGGCCGTTCGGGCGCGGGCCGACCGGAAAAGCGTGTGATCGCCAGATCGAAACTTCCCCAATAGAAATTAACCGGACTGCACTTGCCTATGAAACGCCCTCTGAACTCTTCGAAAGCCACCGCTGTGTGAGCGAGAACGTGCCAGAATCTGTTTGCGTACTCCGGGTCATATGAAGCGTGCTCAGCGTCTTTTTCAAACGGGATTGGGTTTGGAACCTCCTGCGGCTTCGTGAAAATGGCCACTTTAATTCCCAAGGATTTCAGCGTCGACATCAGTTCCTGATAAAAGTCCGCCACAGAACGCGAGGCGAGTGGCAAGGATCTTGTTACCTTATCGCTGGTCCGAATGAATAGCTTATGTTCGACGAAATCAAACTCAATCTCGAAGAGTTTGTCTTTGTACGGCATCGGCGAAGTTGTTAGTCCGGTGGCGGAGACGTACAGCGCGCAGTGCCACCAATGATTGACCGGCGGAGCTAACGTTAAGCGTATCTTGCCGACAATCTGTGTCCACATATGCAGCGTTGCATACGTTTCTGCCCAGGCATCAAGGGGCAAAGCGGGCCACGCCTTGTCTCTTGAATCGTCGATGGCGGAGGCTGCGTCCATGTTTGTCTCCTTAACAAGTTTTGATCCAGATTGTATCACTCCCTATTGAGTCCTGGGTGAAAAGGGTCTGCATGGAGTAGTAATTTGGGCACCCGCGAGCTTCGACTCGATGGTTGAACTTAGCGGCGACCAGCGGGGGTAAACCACCCTTCCCAACCTGAGAGATTTTCAGTCTTGAGTGAACTCCTTATAGCTTGAACGCTCGCAAGTCGGGAAAGAACGATACAACTCTAGGAACCTCACAGGTCAGGAAGGGCGGTTTACCCCGCTGACGCTGGCTCACACTCCTGCTTCTAGAAACTGGCAAGCCGTCAACGGCGGTTCTAAGATCCGGCCAACCCTATGCCAAGCCCTTTTTCATATGAAATCCAGGAAGTGAATGTCCTTCCGGAAGCGGTATTTCGAAACGTCCAATTCGCTCGTAACCCTGTGAGGAATAAAGCGGCTCACCTGGTAGAGTGGCGATAAGCTCAAGCGTCGTGAATCCCGACTCGCTCGCTGCTTCCTCGCATGCCTTGAGGATCTCCGTGCCGATACCTCGGCGCGACCATTTAGGATGAACATAGAAAGCTCGCACGCGAGCCGCGTCTGTTTCCGGGTTAAGCAATTCGTCGACGCGAGCTGCCTGCGCCTGATCTCCGCCGAATAGAGTTTTGCGTTTGCTCCATCCGCCACAGCCAACTATCTGACCGTCGCTTTCCGCGACAAAGTATGTTTCATCCCGTATCAGCTGGCGGTCGACGCCGAATACATGTATCAGAGCGCTGTCAATTTTCCGAGGGCTGTAGTAGGGCAAACTGAGCGTTCGAACAGACTCCGCAATCAGTTCCTGCAGCGCTGAGACGTCTTCCATTGCCGCCAGCCGAATAGTTATTGCCATGCCTAACTCGTTGCACTCGGCTTAGAATGGTTCTTACCCATGGCCCGAGCAATTATGTGAGTCAATGAACGGCCAGCCCGCCCTTTGAGCCGCCTGGCCCAGGATGTCTGCACGCTCGCCCACTCTGACTGCGGCAATACGCCCCTTGCAATTATCGCGAAGCCAGACGTCTCATATCGAGGAGCCAGAAATGAATCTATGTGGTCGAGGGAGAGGGAATGGATCTCAAGTCGTTTCAACTCCGAAACGTCTCGAACAGGATCAAAGCCGATGATTATTTCCAGCAGAGCATCTGCCGAGCAGATCCGTCGCAAATCGCGTAAGACTACCTCGTTACCGGTAGCCACAGCTCCGAGTAAACTGCCCCATGGAAAATGAACATGCACTTCATCGGCAACGCCGTCTAACTCAGACGGCAAATCCTCTACCGCGGCCTGTAGGAAAAGGACATTCGGTAAGCCACCTTTAGCGGGCTTTCTATGGATCTTCTCGGAGATCTTCTCCAACGGTCGAGCGTTCGCGTCTATCCCGATGTAGAACTTTCTAGGGTTCTGCCGAGCACACTCGATTACAAAGAGACCGTCTCCGGTCCCGATGTCGATAATTATTCCTTCGCCGCAGGCAGCAATGAGTTTTTCGAAGGCGGCGCAATCGAGTTATCAAATAGTTCTGCCACGGATTCTTTTCAACATGCTGCTCTCCTTTCGAAACTTGGTGCGGACTTCTTCTTCAACAAAGCAGAAGAAACTAGAGACAAGGGGAATCCATATTTAATACCGACAATCATCTGAAAGAGCGGCTGAACGGGAAGGGAATACATTGTCTTAAGTCGCCAAACGGGGCTGTAATCTCCGATTCAGATTGTCCGGCAACGACCATTGTGGTTCTTTCAAAGTCCGACCTTTTTGAGAGAACGTCCTGATTGATTACGTTGCCATAGAGAATAAAAAAGGGTCGTCAGCGTAGTCTGAATTACGGCAATCATTAACCCGGTTTTGCCGCATTGTCCAAACCCGGTCCTCGGGAAGAGCGCAAAATGCTCTGTCACAATTCATGAGTCAAGAATTCTTCAGACTCAATCTGTTAGGGTGCGTTTGCCCTGAAATTATTCTGCGTCCTTTTTGCCTTTCTTATCTAGATCTGCTCTCAAGCTATAGTAATTCTCTCTAACCTTCTTCCCTGAAATATCTATGTGCCCCCGAATGTTTTCTACTCCGTATTCAAAATAGAAGCTACTCGCATCAAGAGTCCCTCTGTCAATTATCTTCGTGCCACTGGCAATAATCTCTTTCTCAACATCTTCTTTGAGAGAGGCGATAAATTCTGCCTCATCAAATTGCTCACCCTGATCTCTCTTAATCCGGCAGGAGAAAGCCTCTCCTTTATGATGGCGAAACTCCCTTCTGCCGACACCGCCCCCACCTCCGCCTATACCTCCCATTCTGCCTGCCGAGCAAACTAGCCCTGCACTAGATTTATTCTTTTCAACCAATTTCTGAAGTGAGAACTGGGAGAAGAATTTGCTTTGTGTAGGATTCATAAATGCCGCGTAACCAATACCGATAGACGTGAGAGCGAACCCGCTTTGAAGATACTCTTTGCAATCCCGACGTGATCTTCAATGACTTGGTAGGTTTTCTCTGACTCTTCTACATAACCCTATCTTCTTATTAATAGCAGCTTCAGCGTCCGACAGCATCTTTTGCAACAACTCTTTAGGTAATAATCGGCCGTTTAATATCACAGCTCCAATCTTTTGGGTATTGCTGATGTTTTCGAGAGGATTCGCTTCGAGCGGTAGTGCGCCATCCGCGCTTCGGTCCAACGAAGTGTTCAGGCGTGCTGCCAAAGGGATTTGGACTCAGTTTTTGTAGAAAGAATCCATTCCATCACGGGGTCGCGTCCTGCTCGGAACTCTGCCCAGGTCTGCTCGATATGCCGATCAGGGCCGACCGCAGAATCGTATCGGCACCGAGCCGATAGTACAGCGTCGAGAATGAGACTCGGAACGCGGAGTTGGGGAGCCGGAACCCTCCATGATCGCCGTAATGGTGCGGTCTCATTTCCGACGGGGCGCCGACGAGAATCGCATCCGCCAGGTTACGCAGGTCGAGCGCATTCACCGCCGCCGCGGAAAATGTTGCGCGCTTTGAAGACGGCAAGGAAAGAAAGGGCTGGTGATGCATGAGCACTACCAGTCCTTTTCGAATTACTTGCTACAGAGTCCGAAAGCGCGAGGAGTTGAGCGCAGGCTCAGGGCCAGCGCGTACTAGACGTGCCACCTCTCTTCCCGCCTCAGTCGTGAACTCCTCTTGCCACGGCCCAAAGAGCACCTTGCTCAGATAATCGCTTCTTCCTCCCCGTTCATCGCGTTGCGCCCAGGAGAGCGCCTTCTCTTGCGCTGGCTCGCCCCGCTGCCGCAGCAACGACATTTCATTTCGCCTCCAACTAAACCACTGGCTGAGAGCTTCGAGGTTGAATTCTCGCGGCGCGCTAAGAAGCTCGCCCGAAAAATCCAGCCTGTAGGCTGTTACTGAGCCACCAAGCGTTACACCCTCAGACAACGTGATCCGGCCAGGCCGCAGATTACGTTGCGGCCCTGAATGAGGTGGCGGCGTTGGAGTCGGAGTCGGCGTCGGATGAGGTATTGGTGTCGGCGTCGGCGTGGGCGCGGGCGTGGGCGTCGGCGTTGGTGTCGGCGTTGGAGTCGGGGTCGGATGAGGTGGCGGCGTTGGCGTCGGCACTGGCGTCGGTGTTGGCGTCGGCACTGGCGTCGGTGTTGGCGTCGGCGTTGGTGTTGGAGTAGGCGGCGGCGCCGACGAGTTTTGCGTGATTGTGAAGACTTGTCCCGAGACAGTGAATGTTCCCGTGCGCACCGCACCGGTGTTATTCGACGCAACCGTGATATTTATTGTCGCGTTGCCGCTGCCGCTGGTCG
Source organism: Pyrinomonadaceae bacterium (assembly GCA_051002255.1). Taxonomy (GTDB): domain Bacteria; phylum Acidobacteriota; class Blastocatellia; order Pyrinomonadales; family Pyrinomonadaceae; genus PSRF01. The sequence continues at coordinate 6,609 of JBPCMM010000034.1, read as the reverse complement.
GCGTGAGCGTAATCCAATTCTCGTTGCTTCGTGTAATCCATCCATTGAAGCAGTTACCCGTCACGTTAATGTCGACGCTGCCGCTACCGCCCGCGGCGCCAAAAGTTTGAGCCGACGAACTGAGCGCGTAAGTACAGCCGCCTGCCGATGCTTGGTCAACGCCGAAATTTTGTCCGGCAATGACCGCCGTTCCGAAACGGGTGAGAGTAACCGTGTTAGGAGCCACGGCGACTGTTACGCGCCCGTTGCCCGTGCCGGAACTGCCGTACGGGAAAGTAATCCAACTGCGACTTGTGCCGGCAGTCCATGTGCAACCGGGCGTTGCCGTAACGTTAACGACGACTTGCCCGCCTGTCGCCCCGAAGTACTCGCTTGGCGGAGAAATCGAAAAGCTGCACACAATCGGCGGAGCTAAAACCAAATCTGCTGTATCCGAATTGCCGTTGTAACTAGCTGTAACGCTGACACGCGGCGGTGGGTTATTGGGATCGACGGCTTGCGTCGTGGCGGTGAAAGTCGCGCTCGTAGCGCCCGCCGGAACAGTAACGCTCGACGGAACTGAAACGAGCGAATTGCCACTCGAAAGCGTGATTGTCGCGCCGCCGGCGGGCGCGGGATTGTTTAATCGAATTGTTCCTTGACTAGGATTTCCGCCGACGATTCGCGTCGGATTGAATGTCAGGAGCAGTGCGGGCGCGGGCGCGGTGAAATTCGGATTGTGCAACACCGTGCCGTCAAAGCCCGAAGCCCAAACCTTCCGCGAAGGCGTGGAGAAAATACTGCTCAGAGAAAACTGGCTCGGCAACGGGTATTCGGTCCACGTGGCGCCCGCGTCGTTAGTGTGATAGAGGCTTCCGATTCCGCCTGACGGCGCACCGACGGCGAAGGCTTCCGTTTCGCTCAAGACGTCCAGTCCGAGAATTTGGTCATCAATCGTCGCAATGTTCTGAAGCTGCCATGTTCGCCCGCCGTCAATCGTGTGCGCCGCGTAGCCATACCAACCGACCGCCCACCCTTCGTTTTCGTTGACGAAATCAATCTTAGAGATAGTCGGACTAAAGCCTTGATTCGGCAGTATCATTTGTTGCCAAGTCGCCCCGCCGTCTGTAGTGCGATAACCGAGACCTCCGACGTTCATAACCCATCCGCGATTAGCGTCAATAAAATCAATCGAATGTCCCAGGTTAAGGTTAATCAGCGTCCAAGTCGCACCGCCGTCTGTAGTGCGATACAGGTTCTGAGCAACGCCCGGAACCGAACCCGTAACGTAGCCGAGGTTGCGATTGATAAATTTCACGTCGCTGATGAAAAAATCTCCTGGCAAATTCGGATACCCGATTGATTGCCACGTCGCACCGCGGTCGAATGTTTTGTAAACAACGCCCTCGTAACCGGCTGCCACAGCGAAATTCTCATCCACGACGCTGACTGCCTGTAAGCTCTCGTTGCGAAAGAGGACGACACCCGTAACTTGCAGTCTGCCAGTGTCGCAACGATTTCCGCCGTTCGCGGTTCGCAACAAATATCCGTTGTCGCCGACCGCCAAACCCGCGCTGTCGTTGAACATTTCCAAATCATTAAACGAAACGCCGCCAATGCCGCTGTTGAGCATCGCCCACGTCAAACCGCCGTCGGTCGTCTTGAAAATAAAACCCCCTTGCCCGACGATTACGCCGATTTGATTGTCAAAAAAAGACACATTCCAACTCGCGGGTAAAGCCCCCATACCCACGAGCGTTCGCGTCCAATTAAAACCGCCATCCACATTGCGCCAAGCGTCGCCCGCGTCGGAAACGCCGACAATCGTGCCATTTGGCAGCAACGTCATCTCGTCCAAGCCGGTGAAAATCTGGTTTGAAATCGCTGACCAAGTTTCGCCCCGCGTCCGTCGAGCGATAAATAGAACCTCCGACAATCGCAATTGCCGTCGTGTCGCTCAACCAAAGGACGTCGTTGGCTGATTGCAAAAATTTTCTAATCCACGTCACACCCGCGTCGGTGGTTTTGAAAATGCCGGGTCCGCCGTCGGTGGTCGAAACCCTGTTGCCGCCCGCGAGTCCAACTTGCGCGTCCCGAAAATCCATCCCGTAGATGACCGGGCAGCTGGGATAGCCGGACATCAAAGCCCACGTCGCGCCGCCGTCGGTGGTGCGGGCAACAGCGCCGTTTGAACCCATAAAGCCGACAGTCGCCGAGACGAAATCAATGTGATACCAGGAGCCGCCGAGTGGGAAGTTAGTGATGCGCTGCCACGTCGCGCCGCCGTCCGTCGTGCGCCAGTGGTCCGGACCGTTCGTGCCGGAGTTCCCGATGACGAAACAGTTATCGGCATCACGGCAATAGACGTTGTAGAAAGGGTCGGAGGGAAAGATGTTCAAATTGACGTTCCGCCAAGTCGCGCCGCCGTCAAAGGTCTCGATGAACGTTCCATACTCGCCGGAAGCGAAACCGTGAGTGGGTGTAGCCCACGCCGCGCCCGTCAAATTTCGCGCCGCCGGAAGCGGACTCTGCCGCGTCCACTGACTTTGCCCGAAAGCAATCGCACTCAAAAAATTGAACGCCGCAATCATGACCAAAATTTGAAATAAATTCTGCATCTTCTCTCCGATCCGTTAAGATTCCCTAGTTCAACCAAGTAGCCAGTTAATAAAAAAGTGAAAATTCACCAACTGGGAAATTGGGTTAGTTATAGTAACAGTTCGCTTTTCTTTTCAAAAATACATCGCCAGCTTTATCGAATTAACAATCGTTTCTAAAATCATGGCAAATGAGCCAAAGGAATTGGAATTTCGGGAGACAAACCGAACTGCGTGTCGAAAAACCTGATGGCCATGAACACGATTGGAATTCTCCGTACATTGGGAGACATGCTGAAGGGCGGTCGAGCATACCGTTGTTACACTGTGCTCCTGGGAAAAAGTTTTTTATCGCGCGAAGACGCGTGCATAAAGGCGGATCATCTCGCTGAAGGCTTCGTCCGTCGCCTCCGGATCGTAGCGGCTGCCCTCGTCCCGCATGAAGGCATGCTCGGCCTGATAAAGTCGTTGCGAGAATTTGCTGCCGGCCTCCTGCAGTGCTTCATCTATTCTCGTACGCCCTTCCTCCGGGATGTGCGGATCGAGTGCCCCCCAAACCAGCAACAACTCGCCGCGAATCTCCGCCGCACGCTGCAGCGAGCCCGCGTCCGGATCCTCTCCGAGCACGCCATTATGGATGCCGGTGCCATAAAAACATACAGTCGCGCGCACGTCCGGCTGCAGCGCCGCGCGGAACGCTAAATGACCGCCGATGCAGAAACCCGCCGCGCCCATTTGCCCGGACGCCACCGCCGGGTGCTCGTAGAGATAGTCAAGCACAGTACGGCAATCTGCATCGAAATGCGCTACGGGAGTGTTGCCCGCATCTTCTAATCCGCGCGCGCGACCGGCGTCGTCGAAGGGGATGACCAGTCCAGGCGGTTCAATACGGCGGTAAATTTCTGGGGCGGCGACAACAAAACCATAGCCCGCTAAACGAGCGCACGAGCGCAGCATCGGGCCGGTTAGCTGAAAAATATCTGAGTAGAAGATTATGCTGGGATACCTGCCGACAGAGTGCGGGGTTGCGAGGAAGGTTCTGATGTGGCCGCCGTCAGAGGTCAGTAGATCAACAAAATCAGACGTGATTTTCATGGGAGGGCCGTCATCCAGGGTTGTCTTTTTCAGAAACCCTGATTAGAGCAGAATGATCAGCATAACCGACGCGCACGAGACGCCGATAATAAGAGACCGCCTGATTGCGCATCCGGTTCCTTCCCTTCTTAGGCAGCGACTGAATCGATACTCCGTTTGAGGTGACACCGGCGGCTTGCTCGACGGGTGTGTCATGGTTCTACAGGCTTTCGGAAAACGCCCGCAGGCGCTGGTTGAAGGTTGCTGCATCATCCCAGAAAGGAGCATGTCCCGCGTTCGCCATCATCTGAATTTGAGCGTGAGCTAGGCCAGCCATGTGCTGTTCGACGGTGCCTGGTTTGACAACCGCATCATTAGCGCCATGCGTGATCAGTACAGGCTTGCGGATCTTCGGTAGAAGATCGTCATTGTCGAACGCGCGAGAGAACAGCGCCTGACGGACATAGGGTGGAACTGACACATTGTATCCCAGCATCAGGTACAGGTCCTCGGCTGAGGGCTCTTGGGCCAAGCACATGCGTAGCAGCGACTCAAGACTGCGTACGCTCTCTTCTACATCCGTGGCAAAGAAACCCGGTACGAGGCTGAGAAACTCCGGGGTGAGAACCGACGTCGCCTCGTCACTGCCAAGCTTCGTAACGGCACCGACAAAGTTGACACCGCTGATGCTGTCCTCGCCGTAATGCCGGATATAGTCGAGGATTACGAGTGGCCCATACGACCAGCCACAGAGGATCGGATGATCAAGTCTTAGAGCCTGTATGGCCGCGTTGACGTCATCAGCCCACAAGCTCGAGTCAGCGTAGCCCTCGCGAGGCTTATCGGAAAGACCATGACCCCGTATATCCATTGCGACAAGTCGGTAGTCATCGGCCAGGTCCGAGCTCATCTGCCGGCTCCAGGCGCGCCAACACTGCGAAAAGCCATGGATGAATATAATTGGGCGACCCCTTGAGTTGCCCGTTTCAACAAGGTGGAGCTGAATGCCTCCGCCCCCAGTGATTTTATGACTCTTCATCATATCCTCCTCCACTTACGCTGCTCCCTAACCTGATGCGCTTCAGCTGCGGCGCGCGATCAGCATTCCTGTTCCTTGCCTTTCGCAACACTTAACAATCGCGTCAAGTATGTTCTTCGTCCTTGCTTCCTAGATTCAAACTGGTAAAGGAACTACTCCATTCATCCTTCGGCTGGTATAGCGCGCAGTAATACCAGAACGCAACTAACATTACGATTTCGCTCGGCCTGATCTCTCGGACAGCACTCCAAGCCGCTTCAGAAAAATGCTCGCCTGCGACCATATTGACAACGACGCTGAAAGCGATGGCAGCGAGGAATGCACCGCCAAACAAAAGATGTATTCTCCACTTCGAGAGATATTCACCGCTCATGACCATGAGCCCCTTTGTGCTTCGGCACAGCTTAGAGACGAAACATTTTAGCCATCGCAACTCGTCTTGTCGTACCAAAGACGCAGACGCCGAAGCTGGAATTCACCCGCCCGCGCCACGAATAAAGACAACGCTAGAGAAATCACACAACGATGATGAGAAGCAAGCTGGCGCGGGTCGGGTGGAATGCTTGTTCGACATCGGCTGACGTAACCGGACATTCCTTAGTCATTTGTACTTCTCGCTGATGGCATCGAAAGTGTTCGCGCTTCCTGCCCCGTTTTCATGTCCCAGAACTTGATTGTGGTGTCGACGCTCCCGGTCAGCAAAAAGCGATCGTCTCGCGTGAAGACGAGCCCGTCGATGTCGAACTTGTGTCCCCCGAGCGTGAAAAGTTTTTCTCCAGTCTTCACATCCCACACCAGCCCCCGAACGTATACATAACTGTTTAGCTTTGGATCGAGTCCAATGTCACTGGCCGCGATCAGTTTCCCATTGTTGCTGAAGGCGATTGAACCGGAGCGGTTAGTAACACCCGCCGTTCGGCTCATTGACAGACTCCGAACTTCACGCCAAGTGGAGGTGTCCCAAAGTTTGACCACCGAATCTCCAAATGATGCCAACAGCCGGTAATCAGGACTGAACAACAACCTATAGGCGCTGTAATCGTGCGCCTTCCAGACCCTGGTTTCTTTTCCCGAAGCAACATCCCACTCGCTGATTGTTCCATCGCCGTTACCCGCATAAATCTTCTTTCCATCACGGCTGAACGCGACCGAATAGACTGCCATGTCAATATCAGCCGAATTTATGTGAACGAGTGAATTCAACTCTGAACCGGTTTTCACGTCCCAGAGTTTCAGCATGCCGTCGTTGCCTGCGGCGGCAAGCATCTGACCCCCAGGACTGTACGCGACGGCCTTGACTGAGCATCGAAAGCCATTCAGTTTATGAAGCTCTCGGCCTGTGGCGATGTCCCAAATTCTCGCTGTGCGGTCTCGGCTTGAAGAGGCCATGAGTTTCTCGTCCGGGCTGAAGATTGCTAGGTAGATCATGTTCGTGTGCCCGGTGATAGTCCGTTGCACCTCTCCCGAGCCCATGTCGACAAATCTGATCTGGCCGTCGCCTCCGGCAACAACGAGGGTTTTGCCGTCACGACTGAGAGCTAAACCACCAACGCCGGGCTTGACGTTTGGCGGCATCGGCGGTGTTGGGCGACAATTCGAAAGTGTTTGGGCCTGACACGAAGTAAGACTGAGCAGCCAAATAAAGCCGACGCAGTTTAAGTGAAGGATTGAACGTAGCATTAGGACCTCACTTCTCTTTTCTCACTCAATAGCGGAGATGTCGAACGCCCGGCATCACCCGCCGCGCACACAACCCAGCGAGGGACAAGTCTTGCGGATGAGATCAACGCTATTCGCGGTCGGGTGCATGCCGTTTTAGGCGCGACCGACACCCTGAACTGATTATTAGGCCGATTGCGATCTTTGGACGAAGACGAGCAAACCGCGAGCTAAGGTAGCCGTGGCCCGCAAGCTCTTGAT
>JBPCMM010000033.1:0-5269 GCA_051002255.1 Pyrinomonadaceae bacterium | reverse complement strand
TAGAAATCGGAGAACAGGCCTACGAGCAAAAATACAAAGAGCGCCGGTTAAAGACCATGAAAAAGCAAGCACTTGCACTCGGCTACCAACTGATCCCGGCCGCGTGAGTTTCTAGTGAGGAAGGGTGACTTGCCCCCGCTCGAGCGCCAACGGCGCAACGGTTACTTCAGCTTTCAAGTTACAGCCCCAGAGCTCAGGCCGGAGTGTTTTCAGTTAGAAATTTCTTCCGTTCCTAGTGATGGCGAATCTTACCTAACCAATCGCGCCGTTGGCGATCGAGCGGGGGCAAGCCGCCTTCCCAACCTGCAAATTACCGTAGGCCCTCTTGCGTCTTTACACAGTCTCAACTTTTCCTCGTTGCTGGTTTGAGCGGTCTTAACGCTTCCTCACCAATCGCACGCGTGTTGTCAGCATGGGCACTTTTGCGAGCACCACATTCGTATGCTTTAATGAGAACTTCGATTCAACGTTAATTTGATGACTGATTTTCTATCTTCACTCAATCTCGAACAGCGCCTCGCGGTTGAACAAACAGATGGCCCGCTCTTAATCCTTGCCGGGGCAGGCTCCGGCAAGACACGGGTCATTGCTCATCGCATTGCTTACCTTATCGCAGAGAAAGGTGTGCGCCCGTGGAACATTCTGGCAGTAACTTTTACCAACAAGGCTGCCGAGGAAATGCGTTCGCGTGTGCAACGACTCCTGCGTGGGCAGGAGTTGTCGAGTGTGCCCTGGGTCTCGACCTTCCACAGCCTCTGCGTTCGCATCCTGCGTCAGGACATTGAGAAGTTGAACGAAGGTTATAGTAAGACCTTTACCATCTACGACCAGGACGACTCCCTCCGTCTTATTAAAAACTGCATCAAGGAGCTCGGCTACGACGACAAAAAGCTGGCGCCACGCGCCGCGCAAGGGGCCATCAGCGGCGCCAAGAACCGAGGTGAAGACGTCGGCGCATATGCAGCACGGGCTGAGTACGTTGACGAACGACGCGCTTCGATAGCCCGCGTTTACGAGCTTTACGAAGTGCGGCTGCACGCCAGTAACGCGCTCGACTTTGACGACCTGCTGATCAAAACCGTGCGGCTGCTGCGAAAAGACGCGGAAGTGCGCGAGAAATACAACAACAAGTTTCGCTATATCCTGGTCGATGAATATCAGGACACAAACTCGCTGCAGTTCGCTTTGATCCGTTTTCTAACCGAGAAACAGCAAAACATCTGCGTGGTGGGGGACGAGGATCAGTCGATCTATAAATGGCGCGGGGCCGACATCACCAACATTCTGAATTTCGAACAACACTTCCCTACCACCAAGATCACCAGGCTGGAGCAGAACTATCGCTCAACCCAGACCATTCTCGACGTCGCCGGTGCTGTCGTAAAACACAACATTGAGCGTAAGGGAAAGAAGCTGTGGACATCAAATCCACCGGGTGAACGGGTACGCTACTATCAAGCTTTCGATGCTGAGGCTGAGGCCCGCTTCGTCGCGTCAAAGATCCTCGAGCAGCGCCGGGAGCAATATGATCTCAGAGCAGCAGTGCTTTATAGAACAAACTCCCAATCTCGCGTGTTTGAAGAAGCAATGCGTCGCGCGGGCCTGCCCTACAACATAGTGGGTGGTTTCTCATTTTATGAGCGTATGGAGGTGCGCGACGTCATCGCCTATCTCAAGCTGGCGCTGAATCCGCATGACTCAATTGCTCTTGCACGTGTGATCAATAGCCCTCCGCGCGGCATCGGCAAACAAACCCTCGAGGAGATTGACCGGCGGGCCAGAGACTCGGGCCTTTCGCATTGGGAAACGATCTCGCTGATGATCGAAAAACCTGAGAATCTAAGCGCCCGCGCAGTCTCGGCGCTTAGGAACTTCCGCAGGATTGTCCTCCGCTTGGGTGACCTGGCAAAAAGCGGAGACGCGGAGACGGGGGGACGGGGAGATGGGGAGATGGGGGGATGGGGAGACACGGAGACACGGGAACGCGGAGACGCGAAGATAGGACAAGGTCAAGGCACTTCGGCAGAGAACGAAGAAGACTCCTTGTCTCCGCCTCTTCCCGTCTCCGCATCTCCCCGTCCCGCGTCCCCCTCGCTCTCTCTTTCGTCCTCCTCGCCCGTTTCAGATATCGTCAAGACCGCAATTCTTGATACCGGCTATGAGAACGCGCTCAAGTCTGATAACACTGACGAGGCGGAAGCGAGGCTTGAGAACCTGCAGGAGCTCGTCAACGCTGCTGTCGATTATGATGAGCAAGGCATCGAGGGTTTGCGCGAGTTCATCGACCATTCAGCGCTTGTGTCAGACGCAGACCAGTATAAGCGTGACGCGCCAGTTACTCTGATGACCGCACACTCAGCGAAGGGGCTCGAGTTTCCGTTGGTTTTTATCGTGGGGCTGGAGGATGGACTCTTTCCGCACTCGCGTTCGGCGACAGACCCGGCAGAGCTAGAAGAGGAACGGCGTCTATGCTACGTCGCCATGACACGTGCGGAGCAATATCTCTATGTCACACACGCTATGAAGCGCCGCGTTTATGGCGAGGAGTTGGCGTCGGAACCATCTCAATTCCTGAATGAGATGCCCCTCGAACTCTTGGAAGATTTGTCACTTGGCAAATCCTGGCTCTCGTTCGCTCGCGGATCCTCCACTATTGAATATGAGCAAGGGGAGTATCGTAAAGAACGGAAGAAGTTTAGCGGTAAGACCTATGACAGCGTCGACTCAATTGCGGAATTCTTCAAGCAACGGAACCAGCAACTGGGACGGCCGGCTTCCGAGACTCGACGCGCGGCGTCGGCTAACCGTCACGCGGCATCCGGTACGATATCCCCTACCACCGGTTCACGACGCTCAAGCAACGATACACAATCAACTACTCCCACAGAGTTTGCTCCTGGCTCCTATGTCCGTCACGCCAAGTATGGCCGCGGGCTCGTCCTTCATCGTGAAGGAGCCGGCGATTCACTGAAACTGACCGTGACCTTCCCCGGTTACGGTCAAAAAAAGCTGGTGCAGAAATACGCGAGTCTTGAGAAAGCCTGAACATTTTCCGTTTCTCATTTTCATTTGTCGGTAGCACCGGCGCCAGGCGCAAACTGCGACGCTGTTCGGCGTTCACCTAGAGTGAGGCTAATGGTTTCCAGCAGCGAGTCGAAGATCGAATGGTTTACCAACATCTCCCCACAACCTGCCGCACGAACTCCGCTTCGACCTCCGAAGTCAGGTAGGCGCTGACGACAAAGATTGGTAAATGGGAAAGTTCAGGGCGTATCGTGGATGCGCCGCGAGTCTATTCCGTCCATATGAGGCAAGGCCAAATCCATAATGATCACTTGCCGTCAACAAACCCTCCAGCCCGCTCTGGCCCTGCACGACTTTGTAGCCTTGCCGGTTAAGCAAGACTGACAGCAATTCGCGAGTGAACACAGATTCCGCTGTTCAATATTAGGAGTTCAGTGAGATGTGGGGCAGGTTCGACGGAAACAGATTATCACGAATAGGGAGGCCGGAGGCAAGGGAGGTTGTGTCGAAACCTCCAGCACTTATGTGGTGGATTCTGCTATGCGGACAAGGGCAATCCTCTTTAGAAATTCGCCTGCTAAGTTGTTGATTTTATTACAGGCGAAAGAGTTTCTAAACACGTATATTTGCCCGCCCCTTCGGCGGGCTGCGAAGCTGACCTGCAAGTCAACGGGCTTTTGAGCCGTCCAGCGATACTTGTGCCTTCGTAAGCTCATCCACTATTTCGTGGGCATCGAAAATCTTGCGCAATACTTCCCACATCCCACGCACGTCGACCGAAATCGAACGATTAACCGATTCGTCATAGTCGAAGTTACCCACCAGCGATTGGATGTTGCCGTCAAAGATCAAACCGACGAGTTCCCCTCGCTTGTTAATCGTCGGCGAGCCACTATTGCCCCCGATGATGTCGTTGGTGGAAACGAGGTTAAATGGCGTCTTCAGATTAACCGTCTGCTTCCGATCCATCCAACGCGGTGGCAAGACGTATGGAAACTTGTACTTGAACTTCGCAGCCCGGGCATAGAGTCCACCCAGCGTAGTAAACGGTGGCACAAACTTTCGGCTTTCCCAATAGCCTTTCACTGCACCGTAAGAAAGGCGCAGGGTGAAGGTTGCATCCGGATAAAGCTTGGTTCCTTCAGTCTCGAACAGCGCCCGTGCAATTTTTCCGTAACTGGTGCGCTCCACGCTGAGCACCTCATCTTCATAGCGTTTGCGCGCCTCGCGCGCTTCTTTATCGATGCTGCGAGCCAATTCAATCATGGGATCGCTTGATTCCTCAATAGCCTTGCGACTACCGGCGGCGAGTTGTTTGCGAAACTCCGGGTCCTTTAGTTTGGTCCCTTCGATCAATTCCGCGGCGCGCGCTTCTGGAGTCTTGCCCTTCACTACCCTTTGGACCAAAGGATGATTCGGACCATAAACGCTCTGCATGAACTCCAGCGAATTTGCCAGTTTAAGTTTCTCGAAATCCTCATGAATGGGAGCGGTCGAATAGAGACCAAGTTCCAGCGAGGCCCGTCGTGCGTCGGTGAATTCCGGCAGACGCTGAGCGTTAGGTTTCTCACTCTCCTCAGCCATGCGCACCAGAGTACGCGCGTAGCCAAATAGCGCACTGTTGAAAGCAGCAGCAAGATCAATAAAGCGACGTTCGCGCGCATAACTTGCGTAGTCTTTGTGAGCCTTGGCTATAGCATCCCAGGCATCGCCATATTCCTGCTTCTTTCTGGCGTCAGCATTGATTGAAGCACGCAGCGCCTGCTCTGCCTTGAGCTTTTTGTCCATCAGGCTTTTGTCTTGAAGTCCAGCAATCTGACCTTTGTAGACTTTGATCGAGTTTTCAATGCTATTCAGTTCGTTCTGCGCGAGACGGGTCTGCTCTTCGCCCTGGGCCATATACTTCTTCAGCATGTCGCGGCGCGTTTCGAGCAGCCGCAGCACCAGGGGAATGCTCACGTCACGCAGCGACTGGAGGTGTGCCACGGTATTGAGTCGAGAAGTGGTCCCCGGATGTCCGGTTACAAACACCAACTCTCCGGCCTTAATTCCGGCCTTGGACCATTTGAAGTACTTCGCCACCTTTACCGGCTGGTCGTTCTCGTAGACCCTTACCAGCGCCATGTCGACGTTGTAGCGAGGGAAATTGAAGTTGTCGGGATCGCCGCCAAAAAATGCGGCCTGGAACTCCGGCACAAAGACCAGGCGCACGTCGGTGTACTTTTTGTATCGATAGAGGGTGTAC
>JBPCMM010000032.1:0-4501 GCA_051002255.1 Pyrinomonadaceae bacterium | reverse complement strand
AATCCACTCAGACAAGAGCGTTACTGCACTGCTGGAAAAATGGGGCAGCGGCGACAAGACTGCTCTTGATGAGTTGATTCCGCTCGTCTATGACGAGCTCCGCAAACTGGCCGCCAGTTACCTTCGCCGCAGATCCGGGGCAGATACGCTTCAAGCTACCGCTTTGGTCCACGAAGCCTACGTCCGTCTGGCCGGCCAGCACGGTACCTCAATGCAACATCGCGCGCAGTTCTTTGGCTTGGCTGCAAAGATCATGCGGGACATTCTGGTCGACCACGCGCGCAAGCGTCTGGCTGCGAAACGCGGCGGGGACCAATTGCGTTTATCTCTGACTGAGGCTGAACGTTTCGGCCACAAACCTGAAGTAGAGCTGGTAGCGCTCGACGATGCTTTGAAGATGTTAGCCGCGACCAATCCCCAACACAGCCGAGTCATTGAACTACGCTTTTTCGGAGGCTTGACGATCGAAGAGACGGCGCAAGTAATGACCTTGTCACACGCCACGACGGAACGCTACTGGAGTTTTGCTCGCGCCTGGTTGCGACGCGAGCTTGCTGCTTAGAGACATGGACACCCCCGAAAGCATGCAGCAGCTGGAGGAGCTCTTTCACGAAGCCGTAGGCCTCGAGTCGCAGCTGCGCGCTGATTTCATCGCCCGCATTCGGGATTCAAATCCGGAACTTGTAGCCCAGCTGGAGTCTCTCATTGCCGCGCACGAACAGCCGGATATTCTGATTGATTCGCCTGCTTTTGAGGCCGCCGCGGAAATGATCGCTGACACGCAGCCGGCGCTGGCAGTGGGGCAAGTCTTCGGACATTATCAAATCGTTGCGCTCCTGGGAAGAGGCGGCATGGGTGAGGTTTATCTTGCAAGTGATACGAAACTCGATCGCAAAGTTGCGCTGAAGTTGCTGCCCGCGGAGTTTACTAATCACAAAGACCTCCTGCGCCGCTTTATTCAGGAAGCGAAGGCCGCGTCATCCCTCAATCACCCGAACATCATAACGATCCATGAAATCGGCCAGACGGATGGCGTTCACTTCATCGCCACTGAGTTCATCGACGGTCAAACGCTCAAGCAACGCATGACTGGCGCGCGATTGAAATTCGCGCATGTTCTGGACGTGTCTATTCAAGTCGCAAGCGCGTTGCAGGCTGCGCACGCGGCCGGGTTAGTTCATCGCGACATCAAGCCCGAAAACATCATGCTGCGGCCTGACGGTTACGTGAAGGTTCTTGATTTCGGTCTCGCCAAGCTGACCGAAAGGTCCAGCCAATGGAAAGCGTCAGATTCAGAAGTGGACACGATGATAAGAAGGCATACCAAGCCCGGAACTGTGCTGGGAACGGTTGACTATATGTCGCCCGAGCAGGCGCGCGGTCAGGTCCTGGACCAAAGGACTGACGTATTTAGCCTCGGTATTGTGCTGTATGAAATGGCGGCAGGTCGCATGCCTTTCGCAGCCGCTACGAGCGTCGACGCGCTCGTGGCAATTCTAGAGAAGGAGCCTCCGCCGCTTGACGAGTACGCGCCCGAAGTTCCCGCCGAGTTTCAAAGAATAATCAGCAAGGCGCTGCGCAAAGATCGAGAGGAGCGCTATCAGACGATCAAAGACTTATTAATCGACCTCAAGACCTTGAAGGAAGAGCTGTCATTCACACAGAAACTCGAACGTTCAAGGCCGCCGCGCTCACGCGCAGGACTTTCGACCAAACGCGCCGCGACCGAAGCGCCGACCACAATTCAAACCAGGGTAGTTGCTGCAACCGCCGATCCGTCGGCGCTAAAATCGGTACGCCGTAACAGACGGTTACCGGTGGCGTTGGTAGTCCTTGTGCTCGCAGGTTTAGCGATTGTCGGCGTGGTGCTCTGGCAGCGCGGTGCGTCAAGGCCCGCCGCAACCACGCCGGCAACGGCTGTGCAACGCACGGTGAGCTATTGGATAACCGTGCAGAAATATCGCGATGGTAAAGCCTATCAGGATCCATTCCGGCTCAGAGACGACATTAATTTTGAGAAGGATTATCGAATTCGTTTGAATATCACCAGCACACAGAGCGGGCGCCTTTATTTGCTGAATGAGGGCCCAGCCGGAGCTGATCAAATTCCGACGTTCAACGTTCTCTTTCCATCCGAGACAGCCAATAACGGCTCGGCGCTTTTGACCGAAAGTCAGCAGATTCAAATTCCTCAGCAAAGCTGGTTTCAATTCGATGAGCAGCAGGGCACAGAAAAAGTCTGGCTGGTGTGGGCTGCGAAAGACGTGCCCGAACTTGAGGCAGTCAAAGGTTTCGCCAATCCCAAAGATCGTGGAGTCATTAGCAGTCCCGGACTGCGGGCGGCAGTAAATGAATTTCTGAAAGCTCACTCGTCGCCCGGCGCTTCGGTCGAAAGGAATGAGGAGACGAAAGATACTCTTGTCAGGGTGAATGGTGAGATACTGGTTCACGTCATCAAGCTGGAACACCACTGAACTACTCGCCTCCCGGCACGCGTCTCTCAGGGACGGCGCCTCAAAATGTTTCTGCCCGCCTGGGAGGTAGTAACTGTGTCGGGTTGCATTCAACGTCAGAACCGCGAGCGGTAGCGACCGGGTCGACTAACGCAACAGCGGCGGTAGATGTAACAAGCACTGTGCCCTTTGAGTTGTTTGCCATGTACGTCGACCCGGTCGCTACCGCTTCCGGTTCTGATGTATTGAGTGCGCCACTACTTGCGATTAAGTAATGCCTTGTTCTGCTCGACTGAGTTTTGACATAGGATCGGTAGCGACCGGATCTCTACTGGCGTTCAGCGCTCAACCTCGAAAGAATAACTCACCATGCGAGCCTCCAGCAGTAGAGATCCTGTGAAATCTCGGATTAATCCGCAGCGGGATACCATCGGATGCAAGCAGGTGACATCTAAATCAGCTCTTACACGGCATGGCGAGTAGAATTCGACCTACGCATTCATGACTTTTTCCTGATTCCTCAGGCCATCGGGCTCTCAATTACGGTATAAGAGTCGGGCGAGAAAACAGAGCACTGCTGGCCCACAGCGACGCTTTTGGCAGTATAATTGGTTCAGTCACTTTTCAGCCTGTTGACTCCCGGGCGGCTCCAGCGGAGGTAAGGACGATGAGGCGACACGAGAATGATTCTCCACGCATTCCTGGCAGTCTAGACGGAAGGCGGTTCCTGCAGCGCTCCTGTTTATCATTTCGCTTTCCTGGCTCTGGTTGCCGGCAGCAAGCGTAAGAGCGAGTTCCGCGTATTTTGCACTAGCGCACAAGCCGTCAAGGTTGTGTTACCCAGAAACAATCAACTAAGAAGGAGAAGTGATCATGAGCGAGAAAATAAAGATTGACAAAACAACTGGAAGAGGCGGGCGCCTTTTGAAGGGTTGCTACTTTTTGGCTACAGCGACAGCCAACTGCTACGACTTCTACGATACGAACAATAACCCGTTGGCTTCCAACATTTGCACCACGACGAGCTCACTCGGTTTCTCGTTCAATGACTTCCAGGGCTTTAACTGGACTTTCAGAAAGGTCGTGATTTCTGCTGACAGAGCGAGTGGAGACTGGTCAAACAATGACGATGTCCAGGAAGAAGTCGGTACATGGGAAGCAGGCACGGGGGAGGAAGAAGCTGAGGCGGCCGGCCGCTGAGGCAGTTTCATTACAACCGCGCAATCGTTCCTCGAAAGCGCACTCAGATATCTGAGAGCAGAGGTTATTACTGGCAAATCAGGACCCATGCACCCACGGCAGTGCCTGATTTCAGTCAAGGCCCCAAGCCTGGAGGCGTGTTATGAGAGAGAACCTCTTCCCGCACTCGATACGATTCAAATTGTCTCTTCTGGGGCGGACTTCTAATGAGAAGTCCGCGCCTCTGTCGATCTTTTCTAAGCATCTCGCAGGGGTCTTAATCGGCGGCTTGCTGATTTTGATTGGCCAACCTCCCACGCACGCGAGTTTCCAAACGCTGATCCTGGGCCCTCACGCCACAACGAAAGACTCTTTGCAGCAAGATGTAGGCAATCTTCCACCTTTGTCTCCGGTGCAGCGCGAACTGAAAGGCGGCGAGACTCATTCTTACCAGGTGACTTTGGTGGCAGGCCAGTTTTTGTATGCCCAGGTAGAACAACAAGGCATCGACCTGGTAGTAGACTTGTTTGACCCGGGCGATCAGAAAATCGCCGATGCTGATAGTCCAAATGACAACTGGGGGGTGGAGCCGATCTTGCTGGTAGCCAGCTTATCTGGAAATTACCGCGTAGACATACGCTCACCTAATAAGACAGCTTCTACCGGTCGTTACGAGATAAAGATTATTGCTTCACGAGAGGCTACTGCGACTGACAAGACCCATATTGCTGCTGAACGGGCCTTCAACGAAGGGCGAAAGTTGCGGGCCCAGCAAACTGTTGCGGCACGACGCTCGGCGATCGAAAAATACGAACAAGCATTGCCACTCTTCCGTGCCTCTGGAAATGCTTACCGTCAGGCTCTTACAC